>CANRAB010000029.1 GCA_947628475.1 uncultured Clostridia bacterium | reverse complement strand
CTTTAAAAGATATAAGACCTGCTAATGAAGATGATATACAAAGAGCAAAGCAGATTTTGGAAATATAAAATCTCCAATTTGTATTATACCTTATTTAAAATATTATGTCAAATTCAATTAAATGTCATTATAGAAAAGCATATTTTTTTATATTTTCTAATATAAATTAATATATAAGGAAGGAAATATATTTTATGCAAGGTTTCAAATGTATTGTATTTAAGATAAAATCTTTAATTTTGCCTACTCTTATTTGCGTATTTATTTTATTTTTATTACTTTTTTCAAAAAATAATTTAGTTGCTGCAAAGTCTGGTTTGTCTTTATGGGCAAATTCTGTACTTCCCTCTCTCTTACCTTTTTTTATTGCAACTGAAGCTTTAGGATACACTAACGTTGTACCTCTTTGTGGCAAACTTCTTAATAAATTAATGCGTCCCATCTTTAATGTTCCTGGCGAGGGAGCCTTTGCTTTACTTATGGGAATTATTAGCGGTTATCCCGTTGGAGCTAAAATTGTTGCAAATTTAAAAGAACAAAAGCTTTGTAATTCTATAGAAGCTGAAAGATTAATAGCGTTTACTAATAATTCTGGACCTTTATTTATAGTTGGAACTGTTGGTATTGGTATGTTTTATAATGCTTCTATTGGTTTGCTTTTATTTGTAACTCATGTTTTAGCTTGCTTAACTACTGGATTTATATTCAGATGGTGGGGAAAATCTAAAGAAAGATTATATAGAAATTCCGAATACTCTATTAGCAATGAGACTACTTTATCTTTTTGCAATCTAGGAGAAGTTTTATCTAAATGTATTATAAGTTCTATAAATACAATACTTATGATTGGAGGATTTGTTGTTCTTTTCTCAATTATTATATCAATGCTTAATACCAGTCAAATTCTTCATATTATTTCTTCACACATTTTAACATTTTTTGGAATTCCAGAAGCTTTTAGTTTAAGCATACTTACTGGCTTTATAGAAGTTACAAATGGACTTTCTTTTATCTCTACTTTTAGCTCTTTGAAGTTTACATTTAAACTTATTATCGCATCATTCGTTTTAGGTTTTGGTGGTTTTTCTGTACTTTTGCAAGTTTTAAGTATAACATCCAAAGCTCACATTTCAATAAAACCTTATTTTTTTGGAAAATTGTTGCAAGCATTTTTTGCTGCTTTTTACACATACTTATTAATATGAACCAAATAATTTTTCCTGAAAAAATTGAGAATAATTTAATAAATTATAAAAAGGAAATGAAAAAAATAAAAAAAATTTATAAATTTTTATTTATTTTTTCCATATTAGCAGCATTATCTTTTTCTTCTTATTATTTCTTTTTATATTTAAAAATATCTAAAAAAGATAAAATATCTGAACAAATTTTAGAAGTATATGATATTCAACAACTATATGCTTCTGCCACTCCTGTAGATTTACCAAGTATTATTTTAGAAAACGGAGAAAGTGCTGAGATCTTAGGCATTATAGAAATAGAAAAAATAAATTTACGTTATCCTATACTTTCTAAAACTACTGATGATTTTTTAAAAATTGCTCCATGCAAGTTTGCTGGTAACAAGTTAAATGGGATTGGAAACTTTTGTATTGCAGGACATAATTATGATAACAATGAACTTTTTAGCAATTTAAAATTACTAGATATTGGAGATATGATTAGTATTTATACTTTAAATGGTAATTCCGTTTACTACATTATATATGATAAATATGAAACTACTGCTTCTAATATCTCTTGTATTGAACAAAATACTAAAAATAGAGAACTTACTTTATATACATGTACCAATAATAATAATAAACGACTTATAATAAAAGCTAAAGAAAATAGATAGGATATATCCTATCTATTTTACAGTTTTATTATTACGCATTTTTATACTCTTTAATTTTTTTGTATGCAAATATTGCAGATACAACACATATAGCAATTATTACCCAAGGTAAATCTTCTGCACCAGTATTTGCTAACTGTTCTGGTTCATTTACATTTGCATTTACATTTTGATTGCTATTACTATTTCCACTTTGATTTGTATTAACTGGAGTTGTAGGAGTTGCTGGTTCTATTGGAATTTCATTATCAGTATTATTTCCCCCACCTACTTCAAAATCAGACAAATTTAATTGTGTTGCTGATACTTTTAAATTAAAACTTATTAATGTAAATAACATTAACACTACTATACTTATTACTAAACATTTCTTCTTTAAACTCATTTTTATTCTCCTTATATATATTATTAATAATCTACTTTATATTTATACTACATTTTTTTTAAAAAATCAATACTTTTTTGCAAATTTATTCATTTTTTTCAAATTTAATAGTTTTTTTCAATTTATTATATTTAATTTTATATATTTCTATTTTTTTATTGAATAAAATACAAGTTTTTGTTCACTCTATTCTTTCGTAAATTCTTTATTATCATACCTCAATATTTAATGATAAATTTTAACAAGTTCTTATTCTAAATTTTTATTTTGTTGCTTCTTCTAATCTTAATAATTCTTCCCATCTATTATCTACTTCTTTTTGGAATTCTTCTATCATCCATTCATTTCCTGGTTTAAACATATGTTTAAATCTTTTTTGTGGTTTTAAAAATTCTTCTATTGGAAGTTTTTTAGCTGGTTTATAATTTACTATATATTTACCATTTATAACTTCATATAAAGGCCAGTAGCATGTTTCAACAGCTAATTTATTAATTTGCATTAAATCTTCTGTTGCATATCCCCAACCTCTTGGGCATGGAGCTAAAACATTTAGGAAACATGGTCCCTCTGTATATATTGCTTTTTCTGATTTTTCATATAAATCTTTAAAATTATTTACAGCTATTGTTTGTGCAACATAAGGTAAATGATGCGCTGCCATAACTTGTGCAAGATCTTTTCTTGATTGCATCTTTCCTGGTATTACTTTTCCTGCTGGTGATGTTGTTGTATCTGCAAATCTTGGGGTTGCAGATGAACGTTGGATACCTGTGTTCATATATGCTCCATTATCATAACATACATAAACCATGTCGTGTCCTCTTTCCATAGCACCAGATAAACTTTGAAGTCCTATATCATATGTTCCTCCATCTCCACCAAAAGCTATAAATTTTGTATCTTTTCCAGATAACTTATTTTGTCTTTTCATTGCTTTGTATGCTGCTTCTACTCCTGAAAGAGTTGCTCCTGCATTTTCAAATGCTGTATGTATAAATGAATCTGTCCATGCTGTGTATGGATATATAAATGTTGAAACTTCCATACATCCTGTTGCATTACAAATTACTGCATGATCATCTTCTTTTAATGCTCTTAAAACCATTCTTCCTACTACTGGTGCGCCACAACCTGCACACATTCTGTGTCCTGCTGTAAATCTTGCTGGTTTATTTGCTACTACTTCTTTTAAATTATATGCCATTATTTATCCCTCCTTAGTCCTAAGTATCTATATGGATTTTCTACTTTTCCAGATTTTACAATTTCTGCTAAATCATTATAAACTTTTTCTATATCATCTGATTTTGTATCTCTTCCGCCTATTCCATATATATAGTTAACTGTTGGTACTTTTACATCATTTACATACATTGCTGATGTAACATCTGTAAATAATGGTCCTCCAACTGCATTTAATCCATCTGCTTTATCTAAAACTGCAACTGCTTTTGCTTTTGATAAACTTTTTGCAATCTCTTCTGCTGGGAATGGTCTAAATACTCTTATTTTTAATACACCTGCTTTTATTCCTTTATCTCTTAATAAATCTGCTGTGTATTTTGCTGTGCCTGCTGTTGAGTTCATACATACTATAACATATTCAGCATCTTCCATTCTATATTCTTCAAAGAAACTATATTTTCTTCCAGTAGCTTTTTCAAATTCTTCTGCTACTTCTAATATAACTTTTTTAGCATTTTTCATTGCTTCTGCTTGTTGAGCTTTATGTTCAAATAGGTAAGCTTGTAAATCTAATGGACCAATGGCTATTGGTTCTTTATCATTTAATAAGTAATGTTCTGGTTTATATGTTCCTACAAATTTCTTTACAAATTCATCTTCTTCTAATTCTATATTTTCAATTGAATGTGATGTTATAAATCCATCTTGACATACCATTAAAGGTAACCTTACACTTGGATTTTCTGCTATTCTGTGAGCCATAAGTAAGTTATCATAAGCTTCTTGGTTATTTTCTGAGAATAACATAACCCAACCGGCATCTCTTACTCCCATTGCATCTGAATGGTCATTGTGAATATTTAATGGTCCTGATACTGCTCTATTTACTAATGACATTACTATTGGTAATCTTAAACTTGAAGCTATGTATATCATTTCCCACATTAATGATAATCCATTTGCAGAAGTTGCCGTCATGGCTCTTCCTCCTGCTGCTTCTGCACCTATACATGCACTCATTGCACTATGTTCACTTTCTACTGCCACAAATTCTGTATCTACTACACCATTACTTACAAATGTAGAAAAATATTGTGGTATTTCTGTTGATGGGGTTATTGGAAATGCAGCTACAACATCTGGATTTATTTGTCTCATTGCTATGGCAGCTGCTTCATTTCCGCTTAAACGTTCTCTAATTGACATAACTTTCCTCTCCTTTTATTTATTTTTATTCCATTGTTATTGCATTAAAAGGACAAACTTTAGCACAAACGCCACATCCTTTGCAATAATCATAATCAAAATCTTCTCTTTTTTGTTCCTTATTTACTGGAATTGCATTATCTGGGCAAACTGGGAAACATAGTCCACATTGTTTGCATTTATCTTTTAAATAAATTGGTTTTGTACTTCTCCAATCGCCTGTTTTAAATTCTCTTGCATTTCCTGCTGTATAAATTGTTCCACCCTCTGTTAATTTATCCATTGGTGTTTTTGCATTTATATCTTTCATACTCTTTCTACCTCCTTTAATGCCATTTCCAACGCTTTCATATTACCTTCTATAACTTCTGGTTTTTTTGCAAATTTGTGTTTAAATGACCCCTGCATATCGTTTAAAAACTCTTCATCAGTCATTATTTTACTTACTTTTACAATTGCTGCAAGCATTGGTGTATTTGGAAAATATTTTCCAAGAGCTTCTATTGATATTCTTCTTGCATCAATTTTATATATTTCACCTTCATATCCCTTCAAATGTTGTTTTAGATATTCACTATCCTTTGTTGTATTAATTACTATTGCACCTGTACTTTTTAATCCTGCTGTTACATCTACACTTTCTAATAAAGTATCATCAACAACTACTACATAATCTGGTTCATAAATATTGCTATGTACTGTTATTGGTTTTGTACTAATCCTGTTATATGCTGTTATTGGAGCGCCCATTCTTTCTGGTCCATATTCAGGAAAACCTTGTATGTATTTTCCTGTGTTAAATGCTGCATCTGCTAATAATAATGATGCTGTTTTTGCGCCTTGTCCTCCACGTCCATGCCATCTAATTTCGATTAAATCGTTCATCAAAATAAACCTCCTCTTAAGAACATCTTTTTACTGATACAGTATATATCTAATCAAATTAAATGTCAATAGATTTATGGGAATTTAGCTATCTTAATTTGACCTCATTACCTTTTAGAGCTATAATAAATATATTAAATGGAGGTTTTTATGTTAGATGATTTTTTAGTACCTGAAGACAAGCGTATTACAATTGATTTACATGATATGGAATTGCTAGAAGCTCGTTATTATTTAGATAAATTATTTGAAACCTTGCCAGACGATATCTTAGAAGTTGTAGTTATTCATGGATATCATAAAGGACAGGTTTTATTAAATATGGTTAGAAAAGACTTCAAACATCCTAGAATTAAGCAAAAAGTAATTCCTTTTAATAAAGGAACTACTTTATTTTTAGTTTAATTCTTTGTTTAATGTTTCTAAATCTGGATCAGATAATATTTCATCGTATATGCTTATTTTACCCATGTTTCTTATCTCTTGTACTGTATATCCCATATTTTTTAACTCTTCTGTTGTATAATTTGTTATTATACTGTATTTATCATTTTCTCTTACTATTTTTACTAAAATTTTACTAAGCATTCCGTGCTTTAGTTTTTACTAAATAACTTAACCCATTTTCATATATAATACTAGTATTTGGTACTCTTAATCCGCTTCTCTCCCACCATATTATATCTAAGGATATTTTTCTATAACTTGTTAAATATTCTACTCCTTGTGTTATTTTTACTATTAATAAAATGTTGTTATTATTTTCCTGATTTATATACGCAATCTCTGCTGGTATTTCCTGATTTGATGATAGTCTTATATTAATCTTATCACCTACTTGCGCTTTCTTTGCTTCTTCTGTATCTGTTGATACAGCTATATAACTTTCAAAATTATTAATTATTTTTCCCATGGTTTCACTTGTTGTTACTATTTGTCCTGTTGTTAGATTTAAGTTTTCTAGCATAGCGGTACTAATATTTTCAAAACTTTCAGGTGTTAAAGTATCTTCTAAGCCATCAACTCTATATGATACAATGCCGCCAATTGGCGCATTTTCATATTTTGAGTTGTTTTTTAATTGTTCTTCAATATTTATTCTTTCATTAATCAAGTTGTTTATGTACGAACCTGCTGGACTTAATTCTCCTGAAATTTTTGCTTTTTTTTCTATATAGCTGTTTATATCTGCTTTATACTCTTTTATTTCTTGTATGTTATTTTTATTTTGAATCCCATTTATTTTATTTTCTATTTGATTATCTAAAGCTTTTATATCAATTGGTAATACTGTTATTTGTCCTTCTAAGGCTGTTTGAATTTGCGTATTTAATTCATTTATCTTTTCATTTAGCTCTTGTTCATTTGCTGCTTCATATCTAAATACTGCTTCCCCTACAGATACCCTTTCTCCTTCATTTTTTATTTGGACTAATTTAGTTCCAGAATCTGTAGTTTGTATTATTTTTTCATTTCTTATAACATATCCTATTACACTTTCTTCTTGATATATTTTTCCTTCATCTATTAAAAATGAGTCAGTTGGATTTAACGCTAAATTTATTATTTCATATACAAAAAATATTATAATGAATAATATTATTGATAGCAAAGTTACTTGTATTACATTTTGTTTTATTTTATCAACTTTAAGATTATTTTTATTTTTTCTTTTCTTCACTTTTGTTTTTGGCTTTGCCATTATTTAATTTTCTCCTTTATACAAAATATTTTCATTTGCTATTTATCATTATATCTATATTGTAATTTATATCTTGCTCACCATCTAACCATATCGTTTCTTTATTTTTTTTAAACCACGTTAATTGTCTTTTTGCATAATGCCTAGTTTCTTTTTTTATCTTTTCTATCATTTCTTCTTTGGTTAATTCATTTTCTAAATATTCTACAACTTCTTTATATCCTAAGCCTTGCATTGCTGTAGGGAATTTCTTATATTTTTTTAAAATACCTTGTACTTCTTCTATTAACCCTTGGCTAATCATATTATCTACTCTTTTTTCTACTCTTTCATATAATTTTTCTCTAGGCATCGTTATTGCAAATACTTTGTAATTATATTTAACTTCTTTTTTTCTAGATTCTTCCTCTTGCTGAGTTTTAGTTTTTCCTGTTTTATGATAAATTTCTAAAACTCTTATAATTCTTTTTTTATCATTTATACTTATCTTTTTCATAGCTTGTGGATCTATATTTTTTGCTTTTTCGTATAATTTTTCTAAGCCATCTTTTTCTGCAATCTTATTTAACTTTTCTCTATATTCTATATCTATTTTTTCATCTTGAAATTCTATACCATATATTAAACTGTCTATGTATAAGCCTGTTCCACCTACAATTATTGGAATTTTACCTTTATCTATAATTTCCTCTATCGATTTTTCTGCATCTTTTTTAAAATTAGATACACTATATCTTTCCTCCGGTGATACATAATCTATCATATAATGTTTTATTCCTTGCATTTCATCCTCAGTTATTTTTGCTGTTCCTATATTCATATCTTTATATATTTGCATAGAATCTGCAGATATTACCTCTCCACCTACTCTTTTTGCAAGTTCTACTGCTAATTTACTTTTCCCTGTAGCAGTTGGTCCTCCAATTACGTACACCACTGGTTTTACATTTTCCATATTTTAAAATTTATTTTCTCCTATTAAATTTTCTTTCTAAATCCGCTTTATCCATTTTTATTGCTGTTGGTCTTCCATGAGGACATGTAAACGGATTTGGAAGTACTAACAATTTTTTCATTAAATTATCTACTTCTTCTTTTTCTAAACTCATATTTGCTTTAACAGCTGCTTTACAAGCTATTGTTGCTATAAACTTATCTTCTTTTTCTTGTTTTGCTGTTATCGCTACTGTATCTATTGTATCTAATATTTCTAAAAATAACTCTTTTGTATCCATATCCATACAAATTGCTGGAACACCTATTAATCTAATTGTATTTTCTCCAAATTCTTCTAACATAAATCCTGCTTTTTTAAATAAATCTAAATTTTCTTTCACAATAGCTTTTTCTTTATGTGATAATGTAATTATGTCTGGCAATAACATTATTTGAGATTCTTTTTCAGCATTTTTATAATAATTTTCTTTTACTTGCTCATATAATATTCTTTCATGTGCAGCATGTTGGTCTATTATATACATTTCGTTTCCCATTTCAATAATTATGTATGTTGAAAATACTGAGCCACAGTATTTATATGCTGGAATATCTGAATAGTCTTCATCATCTTCAAATACTGTCATATTTTTTGAATCTGCATAAGAAACATTTGTTATTTTTTCTGCATCTTCTTTCTTTTCTCCTATTTTTACACCAAAAGTTTCGCTATACATTTGGTCAAAAGATAAATTTTCCTCTTTTTCTATACTATTCTCTTCATAATTATCATTCTTTTTATACGCAAATATTTCTTCGATTGCATTTTGTTCTACATTTTCTTCTATGTCTGTATTTTTTTTCTTAAACAATCCAAACAAGCCACCAATTTTCGTCTCCTTTGGCTTCTCTTGAATAACTTGCATTCTTTTTGTCTCTTGACCTGCAATATCATCATCTTTATTATCTACTATTGTAGGTAATGTTTCTAGTATGTTTTGAGATGGTTCTTTTTCTACCGTACTTTGTTCTTGATGTGTACTTTCAAAGGTTTGTGGTTCAATCTGCTTTTCTTGTATTTCACTCTGCACTTCATTTTTTATTATTTCATTTGGAATTTTATTTTCCATTCGTATAATACTTTCATTTGCTGTTTCCTCTTTTTCGGTATTTTTTACTAAATCGCCTTTTAATAAAGCCTCTCTTATTGCGTGATATACTGCTTTAAAAACTTTTTGTTCTTCCTGAAACCTTATTTCTAATTTTGTAGGATGTACGTTTACATCTATTAACTTTGGTTCTATTTGTATATTTAATACTAAAAAACCAAACTTTCCTATAGGCAGTAAACCTTTAAAAGCCTGCTCTGCACCTGCTGATAAAGTTTTATCTTTTACATATCTTTTATTTACAAAAAATAACTGGTATGATCTATTGGCTCTTGCTATTTCTGGTTTTCCAACTACTCCAGATATTTTTATATCTTCATACATATATTCTACATCTATTAAACCATCTGTAACTTCTTTTCCATATATATTATATATTGCCGTTTTTAGATCTCCATTTCCACTTGTTTTTAAAATGGTTTTGTTCTCATTTGATAATTTTATTGCTACATTTGGATTTGCTAGTGCAATTCTTTTTACAGCATCTTCTATATATCCTAGTTCTGTATAATCCTTTTTTAAAAATTTGTATCTGACTGGCGTGTTATAAAATAAGTTATTTACTGTAATCGTAGTTCCTTTTTGTGCTCCTACTTCTTCTTGATCTAATATTTCTCCTCCTTCTAAAATTATTTTATCACCAGTAAATTCTTCTTCGGTTTTTGTAACTACTTCAACGTGTGCTATTGCTGCAATACTTGCTAAAGCTTCACCTCTAAATCCCATTGATTTTACACTTTCTAAGTCATTTGCTGTTCGTATTTTACTAGTTGCGTGTCTTTCAAATGCAAAACTCAAATCATCTTTAGCAATTCCTGAACCATTATCTATAATTTTTATTTGTTTTATGCCACCATTTTTTACCTCTACACTTATATTTGTTGCCCCTGCATCTATTGAATTTTCAACTAATTCTTTAACTACTGAAGACGGTCTTTCTATAACTTCTCCTGCTGCTATCTGATTTATTGTTAAATCATCTAATAAAACTATTTTTCCCATATTTACCCCTTCTCTTTTAGTTTTTCCTATATTTTCAAGTTCTAGAATTTAAAAATAATAAATTTTAGTGGTTTTAGCAATAAGTATTTTTAATTAATGTAAACTCTTTTCTACATAATACATTTTTCCATCTTTTTTTATTCCATTTAGACTTATTACTTCTCGGTTAGCAAAATTTATCACTACCTCATCTTGAATATCTTGTATTCCCAATTCCGTTTCTATTTCTTGACTTGTAAAGTATCTTAATAATGGTTCTTCAACATTGTTTGTTTCTATAGCTTTATTTGTTTTACTATCTTCATCAATTATTTGCTTTAATTTTGATTTTTCAGCAGTTGTCATTTTTAATCCAGGTATCTCTTCGCCTTCCTCCATAATTATATCTACTTTTTTTTGAATCATTATCATATTTGCCTCAAATTTTGCTACCCTTGATTTTTGAAATGTATCTGTTCCTTGTGTTATTACCAAACCTGCAATTATTAATAGTAATAATATTGTTATGATAACACTTATTAATGTTATTCCTCTCTTACTATTCATTATTTTCATCCCCTAGTTTCTTAATATTTTCATAATTTCTTTTCTCAATATGTCAATTTACACTTTTGTTTTATTTATGCAATTATTCTATCATATTGACATTTCTTTTTCAATAATTTTATTGACTTTTTTATTTTATGTGGTAAAATTATGGTAGTGCGGGTATAATTTAGTGGTAGAATTCCATGCTTCCGACCTGGTAGCGAGGGTTCGATTCCCTCTACCCGCTCCAATAATAAAAAAATCTCATAAATATTAACTTACTAATATTTACGAGATTTTTTATATAATTTTTACTTCTATAACTTTATATTTACCATCTTTCACTTGTTCTTATTTTTTCTTACTTTCATAACTATAAATACTACTATAACTACTACCATCACTACTATTACAAAATACGCTATAAATTTAAAGCTACTATTCATACTACTATTATCAGTTACCCCTGATGCTTCTACTCCTTGTGTTAAATTCTTTCCATAAAATTCAATATAATTATTATATGTTACATCAGAATTATCTACATTTTTATCATCTCTTGAAACAAGAAAACCATTATTAGTAGTTATTAAATCAGAATATACAGAATTACTGTCTATCGTTTGAACAATATTCCCTTCTAAATCAAAAACTAAAATTTGCCTCTTATACTCAAAATTGTTTTCCGTTGCTTTTAGTCCGATTGCTACAATATAATTATCAATTAATTTTACATTTATTATTGCTACATATTCTTTACTTGAGTCAAAAGTTTTATCAAATATTATTTTATCATTTTGATCTGTTAATGTTAAATACGTTAAAGCATATGGATCATCTTCACTTGCATTATTTAGTTTATCTTCATTTGAATTAAAAGTACCGTATACCCTATAATTATCATTACTATCTGAACTTACATAATTTCTACGTATACCAGTGGTTTGAAGTGTCTTAGCAATAAAATTACCTATATTATAATAATTTATAAAATATGTTTTTAAATTTTCGTCATCAAATAAAGCAACTTCATGTGTAGTTAAATCTAAATCAACACGTATTATTACCTCTTGCTCATTTTTTTCATCAAATGCCATAATATTTATTTTATTATTTGCTACTGACATAAAAGGCATTCCATACTTAGAAAAATCAAAATATTCATAATAACGTATTTCTTCTAACTCCTCACCCTCTAGTGGAAATTCTTTAATAATTTCTAAATTCTCATTTAACTTTAATATTTTAAACTTGATATTATTTTCCGTGCCAGCATTATGAGCTAGTAAATAAATATAATCTTCATAAGAAACTCCTTCAATTATAATGCTATTATCAATTATTACGCTCTTTTTAACTTTATAATTTGCATCGTAGTAATTTATTTTTTCTGTACTGTCTGTGTCTTGAATAACAAAAACATATCCATCTTTGTAATTCATATTAATAGCAGTTCCTATAAGATTTTCTTGTAATAACGTCAAGTTTTCTTTTGTATCTGCAATTAAACTAAACTGTGATGCGGTAGTTGCACTAACAATTCCACAAATACACATTAATAATATAAATACTATTGTAATTTTTTTAATCATATACATCCCCCTTTTTTATTTTATACTATATTTTATTTTTTTACAATATAACTTTTAGATTTCTTTTTTTTCATAAATTTTACAAGATATTTTAAATGATAATATATATAATATTACTACTACAATTCCAAGTATTGCTATTAAATAATTTTTTAATATTACAATAAAACTATCTAATGAGATATTAGAAAATTTCATTAAAGCTGTAGCAATTAAAGATATACCTACCATCAGAACTACTGTCATAGTCATTTGTATAATTCTTCCTTTTTCCGCTCCGAATTTATACATAATTGGTATTTGAAATGCTTGCAAAAACATGATAGCTGACAAACTCCCAATTATACTTGCTACCGTACTGCCTATAAGAATATTTGATGTTTTAACCTCTTGAGCAATTAAAGTAAGAACAAATCCTAATAATGTACCTAGTAGTGTACTTAGCAAAATATAGATATATCTTGCTTTAACAATATCTTTTTTGTTTATAGGGAAAGTGAGTAAATATTTATCTGCTTTTGCTAAATTATCATAACTAAAACTACTTATTCCTAACATTCCAAAACATAGAGGCATAAAAACAGGTAAAAAATTTATTACTTCATTGTTAATAAAAGCACATACTATAAATATTGTTATCATATATAACACTGTTGTTTTATATGACTTTATTGTTTGAAAATCTTTAACAATCAATCCTTTTATAACATTCATTTTATCTTTCCCCCTTTATATAGATTAGCATAATATCTTCTATAGTAGGTTTATCAATTACTGAAGTATCATATTTTCTTTTAAACTCATATTTATTTTCAACTAAAATATCATACTCATATTTGTTTTTCTTATATTTTATATAGTCATTTTTATTAAATTTCTTAAAATCTTCATTATCACATTTTACTATTCCAAAATTTTCTATAAGTTCATCTTTCGACTTTTTAAAAACAATTTCTCCATTGTTTATAAATATTATATAATCAGCAATATGTTCTAAATCTGAGGTAATATGACTAGAAAGCAATATAGAATGTTCTCCATCTTCTATAAATTCTTGAAAAATATCTAATATATCGTTTCTTGCCACAGGATCTAGACCTGATGTTGGCTCATCTAAAATCAGTAATTTAGGTTTATGGGAAATCGCTGTTGCTATTTTTAATTTCATTTTCATGCCACTAGAAAATTCTTTAGATATTTTGTTTAATGGAAGATTAAATTTTTCTAGATATTTTAAATATAATTTTTCATCCCAGTTAGGATAAAAATTTTTCATAATTTTACTTATATCTTTAAGATTTAGATATTCTGAAAGAAAACTATCATCTAAAACAACACCTATGTCTTGTTTTATTTCCTTTTCATTTTGCTGTAAGTCTAAACCAAATATTTTTACTTGTCCTTGGTCTTTATTTATAATATTAAGTATGGCTT
>CANRAB010000028.1 GCA_947628475.1 uncultured Clostridia bacterium | reverse complement strand
GCTTTTAATTGTAAATCATCTATACACATAAATTTTCCTTCTGCTTGTGCTGCTTGATAAATACTTTCTGCTGCAATTCCACCTAAACCTGCTATGCTAGATAATGGTGGTCTTATCTTGCCATCTTCTATTTGAAATTTTGAACTATGTGATTTATATAAATCAATTGGTAAAAATTCAAATCCTCTTTCATACATTTCCAATACTATTTCCAAAATTGTATACATACCTTTATCTTTTGCACTTATGTTGTTTCCTTGTAATTCTAACTCTTTCATTTTTGCTTTTACTTTTTCTTTACCATATATCATACATTCGCTATCAAATTCTGTTGCTCTTATTGAGAAAAATGCTGCATAATATGCTAATGGATAATGTACTTTAAACCAAGCTATTCTAAATGCCATTGTTACATATGCTACTGCATGTGCTTTTGGGAACATGTATTTTATTTTTTTACATGAATCTATATACCAATCTGGTACATTATTTGCTCTCATGATTTCTTCTTGGTCTGGTTTTAAACCTTTTCCTTTACGCACACTTTCCATTATTTTGAAAGCTTTATCTGGTGGTAACCCCTGTTTTATTAGGTCTATCATTATATCATCTCTTGTGCATATTGCATCGCTTAATGTTGCTACATTATTTTGTATTAAAGTTTGTGCATTATTTAGCCATACATCTGTACCATGTGATAATCCAGATATTCTTATTAGCTCTTCAAATGTTGTTGGCTTTGTATCTATTAACATTTCTCGTACAAACTTTGTTCCAAACTCAGGAACACCAAAAGAACCTACTTTTGAATTTATCTGTTCAGGCGTAACTCCTAGAGCCTTGGTTGAAACAAACAAAGACATTGTTTCTTTATCATCCAATGGTATTGTCTTTGGATCCACTCCTGTTAAATCTTGTAACATTCTTATTACTGTAGGATCATCATGACCTAGCATATCTAATTTAAGTAAATTTTTATCTATTGAGTGATAATCAAAATGTGTTGTTATTATATCTGAATTTGGGTCATCTGCTGGATGCTGAACTGGGCAAAATTCATATATTTCTCTTCCATGTGGAACAACTATTATTCCTCCTGGATGCTGCCCTGTTGTTCTTTTTATTCCAACACATCCTTCTACAATTCTTGATATTTCTGCATTTGTTACTGGTATATTTCTTTCTGCATAATAATTTTTTACATAACCAAAAGCTGTTTTTTCTGCTATTGTACCAACTGTTCCTGCTTTAAAGGTTTTTCCTTTTCCAAAAATTACTTCTGCATATCTATGTATTTTTCCTTGATATTCTCCAGAAAAGTTTAAGTCTATATCTGGTTCTTTATCTCCATTAAATCCTAAGAATGTTTCAAAAGGTATATCCATTCCATCTTTACATAGTTTTGTTCCACATTTTGGACATACTTTATCTGGTAAGTCTACACCATTTTTTATTCCATAATCTGTAAAATCAGAATATTTGCAATTTGGGCATCTATAATGTGGTGGAAGTGAATTTACTTCTGTTATTCCAAGCATATTAGCTACAAATGATGAACCAACAGAACCTCTTGAACCTACTAAGTATCCATCTGCATTTGATTTTAAAACTAACCTTTGGGCAATTATATATAATGTTGAAAATCCATTTTTTATAATAGATTCTAGTTCTCTATTTAGCCTTGCTTGTACTATCTCTGGTAATGGGTCTCCGTATAATTCTTTTGCCTTTTTATCACAAGTTTCTTTTATCTCTTCTTCTGCACCTGGTATTACAGGTGGACATTTTTCTTTTGATATTGGGCACACATTTTCACACATTTCTGCTATTTTATTTGTGTTAGTAACTACTATTTCATACGCTTTTTCTTGACCTAAATAATCAAATTCTGCAAGCATTTCCTCTGTTGTTCTAAAATACAATGGAGCCTGGTTATCACAGTCTGAAAAGCCTTGTCCTGCCATTAATATTCTTCTATATACTTCATCTTGTGGATCCATAAAGTGAACATCACATGTTGCTACTACAAGCTTTCCAAATTTCTCACCTAGTTCTACTATTTTTCTATTGATATTTTTTAAAGCTTCTTTATCTGGAACTATACCATCTCTTATCATAAATTCATCATTTCCCAATGGCTGAATTTCTAGATAATCATAATACTTAACAATTTTTTCTATTTTTTCTTCTGGCTTATTTTGTAAAATTGCTCTATATAATTCACCTTGCTCACAGGCACTTCCAAGTATTAAGCCTTCTCTATATTTTTCAAATACGCTTTGTAAAACTCTTGGTCTTTTATGAAAATATTGTATATGTGATACTGAAATTAGTTCATATAAATTTCTTAATCCTTTTTGTGTTTGTGTTAATATTATTGCATGGTATGGTTTTACTTTCTTCCAACCGTCTTCGCCCTCTGGTATTTCATCATCTGGTATAAAATATGCTTCTACACCATATAAAACCTTTATATCTAAGCCTAAATCGTCAACTGCATGTTTTGCTTCTGGGAAAGCTTGTACTACGCCATGGTCTGTAATCGCTATTGACTTCATGCCCCAATCTGCTGCTCTTTTTATTAAATCTTTTGCAGATGTTACTGCATCCATTTGGCTCATTTGAGTATGTAAGTGTAATTCCACACGTTTTGTTAAGCTATTATCTTTTCTTGTAGTTTCTGCTTGTGCAGGTAACTCTATAACTACATTTGCAATCACTCCTATTTCTTTTGCAAAGTTATCATAAGCAGCATTTCCTTGTAATTTTACTCTTATTTTTGGTTTAATTCTTTTTAATACTTTATCTAGTTTTTCTGGCTCAACAAATGCTTTACAAGTTATCGTACTTGTTCCATCATAAACATCAAACATTACTAAAGTTTTGCCATTTTTTAACTCTCTTGTATCTGTTTTTATTACTTTACCTTGCAAAGCAACTTTTCCATAATCTGGCGTTAGGTCTTTTATTTTCACAATTTGTTCTTTTATGTTCGCAGATCTTCCTATGATTAAAGGTGTATCTTCTTCTACTTCCTCTTGCTGCGGTATATCTTCTACCTTTTTTTCTTCCTTTACACACTCTTTTTTCTTCTCATTTTCTACACTTATATTGCTCATTAAGTTCTTACATACGTTTTCTTGTAATTCTTCTAAGAAATGATGCTGCTGTTTTATTTCTTCGTCTGTAATATTTTCATCATATTCTACTTTAAATCTTTTTCCATATAAATTTACAAATAAATTCTCTAGTACTTTATCTATTGAATATGCATGTAAAAATTCTGAACTTTTATTTTTTAAGTTTATAATTATTTTATTTTCTTCTAAATGCAAGACACTACCATTTAATATTGCCTTTGTAACAGGAAATTTTTTTGCTATATATTTTATAATTTTTTCCCAATCTTGTTCTAGTGTACAATTTAATTTTATATCTGGATATTTTATTTTTGTTTCAATTGTTGCTATTGAAAATCTAGTTGATAAATAAGTTTCAAAATCAGCTAATTCATCTATAATTAACTGATTTTGTAATTCTATTTCTATTTCTAATTTATTGCTTCTTTTGTATAAGTTCATTTTTAAAATTGCCCCATTTACAAGGTTGTTTTCTCTTTTGTAGTCTTGAAATACATCTTTTATTAATTTTGTCATCTTATGTCTTCCCTTCTTTTCTTCTTCGGTTCATATTATATCATAACTAATAAAAAATGGAGCATATTTTTAAAAAAAATTTTATATAAGTAGGGACATAAAATAATCTATTTCACTTATCTTAAGTCCCTACTGACATTTAACTTACATTAGTTATTTTTTACTGCTTGCTCTGCATATTTGTTATTTATAACTTTTGAATAGTCTGCTCTTTGTTCTAATTCTCCTGCCTCTTCCATTACGTCTTGTAATTTATTAAATGATTCTTCAGTTAATACTGGTGTTTCATTCCATGCATCTATGTCTTTATATCTTTGTATTGAACTTTCTAGCATATCTAAGTCTGTATCTGGGAAGAAACCTTGAATTAACTCTGCTATTTCTCTTGCTGTGTGCTCTTTAGTCCATTTCTGTCCTTTATATATTGCATCTGTAAAGTTTTGTATTAAATCTTCATTTTTTTCTATATAACTTTTGCTTGCAAAATATGCTGTATATGGAATTTCTCCCGCTTCTTCTCCTACTGATGCAACTATATATCCTACACCTTGTGCTTCTGTCATTGAAGCTGTTGGTTCAAATAATGTTACATATTCTGCATTACCACCTGCAAATGCTCCTGCCATTAAATCAAAGCTTATGCTATCATCTAATGTTAAATCTGTACTTGGATTAATTCCTTTTTGCTTTAATACATATTCAAGTGTCATATATGGCACTCCGCCTTTTCTTCCTGGTATTACTACTTTACCTCTTAGGTCATCCCAGCTAAAATTATCTGTTTTAGTTTTACTTACTAAAAATGAACCATCCCTTTTTGTAAGCTGTGCAAAAACTTGTGCATAATCTGATCTTCCTTGATTATAAATATATATTGAAGCTTCTGGTCCTGCAAATCCTATATCACTTTGGCCAGAAATTACTGCTGTCATAACTTTATCTGCACCTTGACCTGTTGTTAATTCTATATCTATGCCTTTATCTTTAAAGTATCCTAGCGCAATCGCAACGTACTGTGGTGAATAAAATACAGACCTTGTAACTTCATTTACTCTTACAAGAGTTGGACCTTGCTCTGTTTTAGTTCCTGCATTTGTTGTTTCATTTCCATTATTTACATTAATAACTACTGAAACTATAATGCCTACTATTGCAGCTACAATTATTGCTGCTATCATAACTCTTTTCAATATTTTACCTTTCCTTTCTTAATTAATTTTAGTTATCCAAATTTGTGGGTTCTAGATAGTAATTTTTCTACTAATACTACTGAACCATATAACACTGTTGCCATAGTGGCCAAGATTATTACACCTGTCATTACCAAGTCTAACTGAAATACCTGCCCACCATAAACTATTAAGTATCCTAAACCTGCTTTTGAAACCAAAAATTCACCTGTTATAACACCTACTAATGTTAAACCTATATTTATCTTCAAGGAATTTATAAATGTTGAAATATTTGCAGGTATAACTATTTTTGTTAACAATTGTAACTTACTACAATTAAATGTTTGAGCCATCTTTATCTTTTCTTTGTCAGTTTCTAAAAAGCCATTTAAAATTTCCATTATTGTAACAATAAGAGAAATTGCTAAGCCCATTACAATTATAGCTCCTGTTCCTGCACCTACCCATATTATTATTATTGGTCCAAGAGCCACTTTAGGTAAACTATTTAAAACAACTAAAAATGGTTCTGATACTTTACTTAAAAAGTCGGACCACCATAAAATAATTGCAACAAATATACCTATTGATGTTCCAAGTAAAAAACCTACTATGGTTTCTTTGCAAGTTACTCCTAAATGCATTAATAGTTGATTTCTTGATAAATTTATAAAAGTTTCTAAAATTCTGCTTGGTCTACTTGTTATAAAACTATCTATTATTTCTTTTTCTGCCAAAACTTCCCAAGCAACAATAAATGCAATTATTATAGCAATTTGAGTTATTTTTATTGATACTTTTTTTATTAATATGCTTCGTAAATACTTCCTTCTTTCTTCTGATATATTTGCTTTATGCATTTACATCTAACTCCTTCCAAATGTTGTCAAAATATTTACTGAATTTAGGACTTTCTCTAACACTTAACGGATTTCTACCCTCCATTTCAAAATTAATATCAAGTATTGTTTTTACTGTTGCAGGTCTCTTACTTAATACCACAATTCTATCTGACATACTTATTGCCTCTGAAAT
Source organism: uncultured Clostridia bacterium (assembly GCA_947628475.1). Classification (GTDB taxonomy): domain Bacteria; phylum Bacillota; class Clostridia; order TANB77; family CAG-508; genus UMGS1781. The sequence continues at coordinate 8,737 of CANRAB010000028.1, read as the reverse complement.
ATCGTGTGTTACCATAAGTGTTGTAACATTTTCATTTTTAATTATCTCATAAATATCTTTTGTAACCATTAATCTTGTTTGATAATCTAACGCTGAAAATGCTTCATCTAATAACAGTATCTTTGGTCTTATTGCTAAAGTTCTAATTAGTGCAACTCTTTGACGCATTCCTCCTGATAATTGAGATGGATATTTGTCTTTAAATTCATATAGATGGTATTTTTTCAAAAGTTCTTCAACATATTTTCTATTTTCAGGTGTATTTATTTTTCTTATTTCTAAGCCAAATATTACATTCTTATATATGTTTCTCCATTCTAGCAAGCTATCTTTTTGAAGCATATATCCAATTTTAGGTGATATGCCAGAACTTTCTTCTCCATCTATGTAGAGTGTTCCTGAATTTTTATCCTCTAATCCTGCAATTATTGATAGAAGTGTTGATTTTCCACATCCACTAGGTCCTATTATACTTACAAACTCACCTTGCTTAACTTCAAAGCTGATGTCTTTTAGTGCATCTACTTCACCATTCTTCGCTTGGTATTTTTTTGATATTTTGCATATCTTTAGTAAATCTTCCAAATTAATTCCTCCTATAAATTTATCTATTGATAGTATATTCGACTTTGGTTTTTGGTGTGAAAAAAAGAACTAGAGTTTTATCTAGTTCTTTAAGTTATTTTCAAAATCTAACCTTGTGTATAAGGTAATATAGCAATATGTCTTGCTCTTTTAACCGCTTGTGTAATTTCTCTTTGATGTTTTGCACAAGCTCCTGTTGCTCTTCTTGGTAGAATTTTACCTTTTTCATTTACAAATTTTTTCATTTGGTCGTAGTTTTTGTAATCTAAAACTATTTCCTTATTTGCACACATTGAGCAAACTTTTTTTCTCATTTTTCTAAACTTAGGGTTAAATTCTTCATCACTATTATTGTTGTTGTTAAATCTTTTTTTCTTGTTATTTCTATTGTTTGACTTCTTGTCTGACATTTTATATTCTCTCCCTTCCATTTTTTTAGAATGGTAATTCATCATCTGACTGCACTGAAAATTCTGATGCTTCTGAAACTGCACTTCCAAAAGTATTTTCAAAACTTTCTCCTCCTGCTGCTCCATCTCTCTTGGTATCAGCAAAATATGCTTCTTCAGCAATTACCTCTGTTATATAATGTTTTACTTTATTTTCATCTTCCCAATTTCTTGTTTGGATTCTTCCGATAATTCCGACCTGTTGACCTTTTTTAAACCACTTAGAACAAAATTCGCCAGTTTTATTCCAAGCTACTACATTTATGAAATCCGCCTGTCTTTCTTCTCCTTGTTTTGCAAATCTTCTATTTACTGCTAATGAAAAACTTGCAACTAAAGTATTTGTGTTTGTTGTATATCTGACTTCTGGATCTTTTGTTAAACGTCCCATAAGAATAACTTTATTCATATATATTTCATTCCTTTCTAAGACACTTACTCTTCTTCTTTTACTACCATGAACTTCATAACTTCATCTGTTATTCTATAGTTTCTTTCAAGTTCTGCTATTAGTTCTGGTTTTGCTTCGAATTTTGTTACTATGTAGAAGCCTTCTTTTTGTCTTTTTATTTCATAAGCTAGTTTTCTTTTTCCCATCTCTTCTACTGAATCAACTTTTCCGTCAGTATTAATTAAATCAGAGAATTTATTAATTAAAGCTTTTATGCTTTCTTCCTCTAAATTTGGATTAACAATGACAACACTCTCGTATTTATTCATTATTTCCACCTCCCTTTTGGTTTATAACCCATATCGTCCTAAAAATATGAGTAAGGTTTATATAAAACTTTATATACAAAAATATAAAAGCTTATATTTTGCAGCCTTTATATTTTACCATATATTTCAATAAAAAGCAAGCCTAATTTCTAAGTTTTATACCTACATTTATGTTAGTTCGCTACTTTATATATTTAATCTCAAATGTTGTCCCTTTATTTAACTCTGAATTAACCTTAATATACCCATTATTTTGCTCAATTATTGTTTTTGCAAGTGGCAACCCTATTCCCACATTTTCTTCTACTGATTCTTTTGATTTATAAAATCTTTCAAAAATATGTTTTATATCTTTTTTGTCTATGCCCTTTCCTTCATCTCTTATCTTTATTTTTAAAAATACACTTGTATTTTCTACATCAACCCATATCCTCGCATTTTGATTACTATGTTCGATTGCATTTTTTAATATATTTGTTATTGCTTCTAACTGCCATTTATAGTCTGCTACAAATGTTGCGTTTTCATTAATATTTGTTATAACTTGTACTTCTTTTACTTCTATTAAAATAGATAAATTTTCTATTACATTGTTTATTAGCTGTTTTGCATTTATCTCTTTATTTTCCATTTTTATTGAACCAGCATCAAATTTTGCCATTTTTAATAATGATATAACTAATGAACTAATCCATTCTATTTGTTTACTTATTTCACGCATAAAGTCTTCTCTTATATCTTTTTCCATATCTGGATTGTCTTTTATATTATCTAGTAATATACTTATAGATGTTAAAGGTGTTTTTAATTGATGTGATATATCTGCTAAAGAATTACTTAGCTGTTTTTTCTCTTCTTCACTATTTTCTGCCGCTTCTTTTAATAATACTGTTGTCTTATATAGTTCATTTCTAAGTTTTGATAATTCACCTTCTGCATTATCTTCTATTTTTAATGTATAAATTCCGTTATTAACTCCCTTTATATATTCATTTATTTCTTTTATTTTCTTCTCTTGTATTACAATATATATAAGAGATACAGCAATTGAAGTTATACCAAATCCAATAATAAAAACCACATTACAAACAACATTTTTTTGCATGGTTTCTTTCATTTCTTTTATGTTTGCGATTTCTTTATCATACCCATATTTTTCTAAAATATTTTCTTTTGCTGGTTCTTTGCTATTTATTATTTTTAAAATATCTTCTTCTTTTACCTCTGGGTAATTTTCAATTACTTTGCTTATTATCTTATTTGTATTTTCATTTATAATTTTAGAGTATGTTCTATATTGAAGTTTTAAGATTATATAAAATATTATTGAAAATATAGCTATAATAATAATTCCTATTCTTAATAATTTTTTTAAAGTTTTTGTTTTTTGCAAATTTATTTTTCCCTTCTATAATTTACAAATTCCATTATCTATATATTTTCTTCTCTCTAATTATCTTCTAATGTTTCTATTTCTTCTATAAGTATTTGCTTCAATTGTTCCTTTAAATCTGGCAGACTATTTTTTATTGTGCCCCACAATACAGATAAGTCAACATTTTCATAATCATGCACTATTCTATTTCTCATTCCCTTCATGCTTTTCCATGGAACACTTCCATATTTTTCTTGTGTTTCAGTTGTTATATCTTTTGCTAGTTCTCCAATTTGTGAAACTGTAAATGCACAGGCTGTTATAGTTTTTTTATCATCTAAAAAATCTATTGCTTGCATTTCTTCTACAAATATTTCAATATCTTCTATATATTTTATTATTTTTTGAATTATTATCCTATCTTTACTTTTCATATACAACGACTCCTTCTTCTTGAATGTTTTTATAAATTTCACTATTCTTTTGAATCTCTGATATTTCAAATAAATCAATTTGTTTATTAAATTGTTCCACTAACTCTTCAAGTAATCCATAGAAATTTATATTAAGTAATTTACCATTACTATCTATAATTAAATCTATATCACTTGCCTCTGTAGGACAATTCCTAGCATAAGACCCAAATAATATTGCTTTTTGTACTTCAGTATTCTTTAATATTTTTTCTAATATAGATTTTAATTCTTCTATTGAATATATTTTATTTGACATTTTACTAACTTTCCTTTCATTTTTTTATTTATTATATCATACATCCTAAATAATTACACATTTATTTGAAATTTTTCTATATTTGAACCTGATATCCTATTCCTTTCACCGTTTTTATAACATTTGCCTCACCTAATTTTGTTCTTATTCTTTTTATATAAACTGTTAATGTATTATCATTTACAAAATTTCCTGCTACATCCCATATTTTTTCTAATATTTGTTCTCTTGTAACTACTTTTCCAATGTTACTAAATAATAATAAAAGTATCTTATATTCTAAAGCAGTAAATTGCACATTTTCTTCTCCAACATATACTTCTCTTTTATATAAATCTATATCTACTCCTCCATATGAAATTCTATCACTTTCTTTATTAAACCTTCTTAAAACATTATTAATTCTTGATACAAGTTCTCTATTTCTAAATGGCTTTATTATATAATCTTCTGCTCCCATATCCAAGCCTTTTACTACATCTTGTTCTTCATCTTTTGCTGTTAGGAAAATGATTGGTATATCTGTATATCTTTTTATATATTCGCAAAGTTCAAAGCCATCTCCATCTGGCAAAGCTATGTCTAACACTATTAAATCAAACTTTTGCTTTCCAAGAATATCTATGCTTTCTTCTACAGTTTTACATACATATACTTTGAACTGCTCTTGTTCTAGGAGATATTTTACACCTTTTACAATCGCTTTATTATCTTCAACAATTAAAATGCTTCTCAAATTTACATCCTCACTTTCCTAACAATTATATCACACCAATGCAAGAGCTATACATTATCTTTTCTAATAGTTTCAATTATATTTTGTTTATTTATTTTACTTAATGAATATTTCATTGTCATCCATATAATTATAAATACAAATATAATAGAAATTATAATTGCTGAAATAGGTAATTCATAACCAAAATCAACATTTAGTCCAAATGATTTATATATTAAATATGAACCTAATATTCCTATAGGTATTCCTATTATTAAAGCTTTTAAGCCATATAATATACTTTCCAATCTTATCATTCTGTTAAATTCTTTTTTAGTCATTCCTATTGATTTTAGCATTGCAAATTCTTTACTTCTTAATATCATATTAGTTGTTATAGTATTAAATATATTTGTTACACCTATTAAGCTAATTACTGTTATAAAACCATATAAGAATATTGCTACTACCAAAACTAATCGTTTTTGTTGCTTTACTTGTGTTGCAACATTGTATACATCTATATCTATATAATCTATATTTTCTTTAATTAAATCCCTTATTGTATTTTCTAGCTCATCTGGATTATCACTTTCTATGTATAAAGCTCCCATGCTAGAATCATACTCTACATGTAAAAATCCATTATCATACGTATAGTCTAAATTGTCCCCAAATAATTCTTTTGCATAATCATCAGATATTATTATTCTACCTTGCATAGTGTAATAATCTCCGTCCAAGCCCATTGGTCTTTTATCTGTGTTTTTAGATATTACAAAAGTCTTTTCTTCATCCCCATTATTTACCGTAATTTTGTCTCCTGATTTTACGTTATACATTTTTATTCTTTTACTTCCATCTTCTTCATTATGTATAATTGTATCATCTATTAAAATCGCACTTGTTTTATAATCTTCTAATCCTAGTTCTTTTATATACTGTTTAAAATACTCATTATTATATATACAAATAGTTATTACAGCATTTTCTCCTCTATAAAAATTTTCTAAATATTCATTGCCATATTTATTTGTGTCTATTTCTACATATTTTTGAACATAATATGCGTAATTTTTTACATTATCTAATTTTCCAATTTTCTCGTATGTTTCTTTATCTCCATTAGCCACAAATAGATTATAGCTATAATTTACATAGTATAGTGATGTCATTTTTGTACCTAGTGTTATAAAACTTGATAATGATATAAATATTGAAATACTTACTACTATTGATATTACTGTTGTTCTATATTTTTTCTTACTTCTTTTTAGATTTTTACTAGCTATAACTCCACCTATACCAAATAATTTTTTTGTAATTTTTGAAGTTCTTACTTTTTTTGCTTTTAATTTTATATCATTATTGCCTCTTATTGATTCAATAGGTGAAATTTTTGCTGCTCTTCTAGCTGGCATTACGCAAGATAGGTATATTGTTATAAAAGATATAGCTACTGAAATTAGTATTGGTATGGCATTTATACTATATACAAAATCAATTCCGTCTAACATATCATTTAATAAATAGTTTACCACTTGTAATAAAATCATTATGGCAACTATGCCTAACAAAATTCCTAGTGGTACAGCAATCATTCCTATAATAAATCCCTCAAATAGCACGTTTTTCTTTATTTGCTTTGATGTTGCACCTACTGAGCTTAACATTCCATATTGTCTATTTTTTTCTGCAACTGATATACTAAAACTGTTTCTTATAACAAAAACACTACTTATAACGATTATAAAAATAATAATTCCCGCAATTGAAATTAATACTTGCATGGTGCTATCTGAAAGAACTCCTTGAAATCTCAATAAGTCGCCATTAGAAGTCATTTCGTCTATACCGATGCTTTTGCATATATTTTTGTTAATTTCCTCACTATCTTTTGGATTTTTATACAGTGCTGATACATTTACAGTATCTCCTACTTCTTCCATATATGTTATAACTGTATAACCTGGAGAAGAATATTCTTCTCTATTTAATCTTTCTATAATTCCAACTATTGTATATGTTTTTGGATGAGTGTCTACTATTTCCTCTAAAGGAGTTATGCTACTTTCTATATTACTTTCATTATTTTCTGGAGTTTGCTCTAAATCATCTTCAAATACTTGGTAGGAATTGTGTTCAGATAATTCTATTCCATCTACTAATGAAATCCTTTTTCCTACATCTATTGTTATTGTATCTCCTACTTTTAAATCAACTCTTGCATTTGTTCTTATATGCTCTGATATTAATAACTCATTAGAATTTTCTGGAAGTCTTCCTTCTATTAAATTTACACCATAGTTTTCTAATGCTGTTTTATCATATTCTAATATTTGCATATATGGTTTATAGTCATTTGCACTTCCTTCTAAATTTGCCCAACCTACTTGCCCTGTAAAGAAATACTTTTCTACCTTTTCATTATTAGTTATGTATTTTATTTTATCTTTTGGAACATCATGAAATGTTGTATGATAATTTCCTTCTAAGTCTATCGCTGCATTTATAAGTGTTTTTTGGAAACTAGATACTAATCCTGCAACTCCACAAATAAGTGCTGTTGAAAGCATTATTCCTATAATTGTAGCTATTGTACGTTTTTTATTTAAGTATAGATTTTTTATTGTTAGTTTACTTAAAACTTTCATAATTAAATTCATTCCTCCCTTTTCTTTTACTCATATTGCATCTTGCAAAAAGTGTAATTTTTTACTTTTCAGCATGTGTTAATTTTTCTCATCTTTTAAAATTTTTCCATCTTCAATTGTAATTACTCTTTCCGCTTCTTTTGCGATTTCTAAGTCATGTGTAATTATAATTACTGTTTGGTTATATTTTTTATTTGAAAGCTTTAGTAATGATATTATTTCTTCACTTGCTTTTGAATCTAAGTTTCCTGTTGGTTCATCTGCAAGCATTATTGCTGGATTATTTATCATTGCTCTACCTATGGATACTCTTTGTTGTTGACCACCTGATAATTGGTTTGGTAAATGCATTTTTCTATTTTCTAAGCCTAATGTTTTTAGTAAATCATTTAGTCTTTGTTTATCTGCTTCTTCTCCATCTAAATCACAAGGTAAGGTTATATTTTCTTCTACATTTAATATTGGTATTAAATTATAAAATTGATATATTAATCCTATTTGTCTTCTTCTAAATATTGCCAAATTATCATTGCTTAAAGAATATATATCTTTGCCATCTATGTATACCTTGCCACTTGTTGGCCTATCTACTCCTCCTATTAAGTGAAGCAAAGTTGACTTTCCACTTCCACTTGCTCCAACTATTGCAACAAATTCTCCTTTATTTACTGTAAATGATATATTATCAACTGCATTTATCTTTGTTTCTCCTTTGCCATAAGTTTTTACTAAGTTCTCAACTTTTAAAATTTCCATGTTTAATTCATTCCTTTCTTATTTTTCTCGTAAAGTTAATAGACTAGAAAATAGCCACTTAAAATGTGGAGTTTTTCTTCTAGCTTTTATAACAATTGCTATTCTACCAAATTTAAGTGACTATAAAATGACTATTTTATTTTTTTCACAATAAAATAAACCCAAAAAGTAAGTTTCATTTGCTTACTTTTTGGGTTTACTTATTTCGTATTTTTATATATTGCTAGTCATCAATTTGTATATATTTTTTCTCTGGTAATTCTTTCTTTTGGTCTTTTTTAGGAACTTCTATTTTTAACATTCCATTTTTGAAAGATGCTTTTATATCTTCACTTTGAACTTCAGTTCCTACATAGAAACTTCTTGAACATGAACCTACATATCTTTCTTTTCTTACAAATTTTCCTTCTTCTTTTTCTTCATTTTCAGTATTTGTTTCTGCATGAACTGTTAAATATCCATCTTCTACTTCAATTTTTATGTTTTCTTTTTCATATCCTGGTAATTCAACATCAATTAAGTATTCGTCATTTTTTTCTTTAATGTCTGTTTTCATTACTTTGCTTTCATGTTCATTAAAAAATGGATCTGCAAACATATCTCCTAATAAATCGAATTCATTCCTTCTTCTTGGTATCATCATCATATAAATCTACTTCCTTTCATTTTTATGTGTTGACACCCTTTAGGTAGCACATATATAAATTTTAAAAGATATCTTTTATTTTTTACATATATATATTACCAC
>CANRAB010000027.1 GCA_947628475.1 uncultured Clostridia bacterium | reverse complement strand
CTTGCTTGATCTGCTATTGCTCTTGTAATTGCTTGTCTTATCCACCATGTTGCATAAGTACTAAATTTATATCCTTTAGTATAATCAAATTTTTCTACTGCTTTTATTAAGCCCATATTTCCTTCTTGTATTAAATCTAAGAACAATAATCCTCTACCTACATATTTTTTTGCTATACTTACAACTAATCTCAAGTTTGATTCTGCTAACTTTTGCTTTGCTTCTTCATCACCATCTAAAATTTTTTTTGCTAATTCTAATTCTTCTTCAAATGATAGAAGTTCAATTTTTCCTATCTCTCTTAAATACATTCTTACAGGATCATCTGTGCTTATTCCTTCAAGAGACATATTTTCTATGTCATCTAATTTTAAGTCTTCTACTTCTTCTAAATCCTCTAAGTCCGGTTCTTCTAGATCATCTTTTAATACGTCTACTCCCATTTCTTCCATTACATCAAATACTTTATCTATTTGCTCTGGATTTATATCGCCTAACTCGTTTGCTAATTCTCCATACGTTATATTTCCCTTTTCCTTAGCTTTTTTTATAATATCTGTTACTTTTTTTTCTGTATTATCTTCTATATTATCCTCATCTTTTTTTAGATTTTTTTCTTCTTCCATATTATCCTCCCTTTGGAAAAAACGTTATTATGAAACAACAAAGTTTTAAAAATTTATATTTTTACTTTACTAATTTTTTTTCTAATATAATTTTATTTATTTCTTGCATAATTTCTATTTCTTCTTCTTTACTTAAGTTCTCTGTTTGCTGCCTTTCTATTAACTCCATTTTTCTTGCATCTAATTTTTCTATTTTATAAGTATTAATTGCATTTCTTATTGCTTTATCGTCATTTTTTATTTGATATTCTTCTGCCATTATTTCTGTTAGCCTACTCATTGCTTCTTCATCTTCATTAAAGCTATTTAATACATTATTTATATTACTATTTCCTTTTTCATATTCTTCATACAATTTTTTTAATATTTTTCTATTAATTTCAGATTTAAAGTCTTCTATATTTATCTCGTTTTTTATTTGTTCGTATGCTTTTTCTTTTTCTTGTATTAGTAACGCTATAATTGATTTTTCTCTTTCTATTAACTTTTTGTCTATATCTTCTCTTTTTATAACTGTTCTTGGTGCTCTCTCTAAAATTTTAGTATTTACTGTTTTATTGCTAAGTTTGTTTATTTCTGCATAAAGTGCCTCTTTGGAAATATTATGTTCTTTTGAAATTTTATCTACGTATAATTCTTGCTCTATTTTACTTTCCACTTTTGTTAATAATTTCGCAGTTTCTTTTAAAAATTTTATTTTGTCGTTTACATTTGTTATGTCTAAATTTTTTTTAAGTACTTTGGTTTTGAACTCAATTAATGAAATGGCATTTTCTACTAATAAATTAAATCTTCCATTTCCATATTTTATAACATACTCGTCTGGATCTTTTGCACCTTCCATCTGCAAAATTCTTACATCACATCCAACATTTGTAAGTATATCTAATCCTCTTAAAGTTGCTGCTTGTCCCGCTCCATCTGAGTCATAAGAAATTACTACTTTTTCTGTATATTTTCTAAGTAGCCTTGCTTGTCCCTCTGTAAGTGATGTTCCAAGTGAAGCTACGGCATTTGGTATGCCTCTTTGATGTAAAGATACAGCATCCATATAACCTTCTACCATAATAATATTATTAGTGTTTGCATTTTTAGCAACATTCATTGCATATAAATTTCTGCCTTTGCTATATGCTATTCCTTCTGGGGAATTTATATATTTAGGTTTAGAATCGTCTAATACTCTTCCACCAAACGCTATAACTTTATTTCTTACGTCTTGTATTGGAAACATTAGCCTGTTTTTGTATATGTCAATATATCCATAGTTTGTTTTTTTTACTAAATTAGATAGCAATATTTCTTCTTCTTTAAAGCCATTTTTCTTTAATAGACTATATATTTCGTTTGCATCGTTTGAATATCCTATCATAAATTTCTTTAATGTATTATTGTCTAATTTTCTTTTTTTTACATATTCTTGTGCAGTTTTCGCTGATGGTTTATATAAATTTTCATGATAATATTTCGCTACAAATTCATTTATTTCATATACTTTTTGTTTTAACATTTCTCTTTTTGCTTCAACAGCATTATCTGATACTGGTAAAGTAATGTTCGCTTTTTCTGCAAGAATTTGTATAGCTTCCCTGTAATTTACATTTTCAATTTTGCATATAAAAGTAATAACGTCTCCTCCAACTCCGCAACCAAAACAATGAAATATTTGTTTATCTGGTGAAACAGAAAAAGAAGGTGATTTTTCTTTATGAAAGGGACACAATCCTAAGAAATTTCTACCACTTCTTTTTAATATTACATATTGTGATATAATATCTAGTATATCATTACTAGTTTTTATTTCATCTATAATAGCTTCTGTATATCGCACCATTTTAAGCACCTTTCTATTATATATATTATTCGACATAAAGACTATAATACCTTCTTTTATTTACATAATTTGTTTTACTTTTCCAAAAATATGACTTAAATATTTATATTTTAAAAAAAATTAAATTATTTATTAAATGTGAGTTTTAATGTATATTTTTACTCATTTTGTTCATACTATTATTATAAATTTTTAGGAGGTGCTTATTATGTCAGAAAATAAAAATAATAAAAACAATAACAATAATAACAACAACAATAGAAATAATAACAATAATAATAACCAAAATGAAAGAAGTAATAACAACAATAACTGTAGATAAGTAAATAAACTATATGGAAGGTAAGTTTATTTATACTACCTTCCATTTTCATTTTTTAGTTAATGTTCATACCATAGTCCACTATCTTGTAATTCATTTATTAATTTAAGATGTTCTTCATTTGTTGAAGTGAAATATGTTTTTCCAGTTTTATCTGCTGCAAAGAATAAATAATTTGTTTCGTTTGGTTCTATGGCTGCTTCTATGCTTTTTCTTCCAACTGAAGCAATCGGTCCTACTGGTAGTTTTCCTTCCATTTGTGGTCCTCTAGTATTATATGGGTTATATGTATCAAGTTCCTTTTGATATAATTCTCTTTCACCCATGTCTACTTTTATTCCATAATATGTTGTAACATCACTACCAAGCGACATACCTAAGTCTAATCTATTATAAAATACACTTGCAATATTTTTTCTATCTTCATCACGCATTCCTTCTGTTTCTACAACTGAAGCTAATGTTAGTAATTCATGAATAGAATATTTACTTTCTTCAATTTCTTGTTTATATTGTTCTAGCACGTTTTCCATTTGATCTAACATTTTTTCAAAAATTTCTTCTACTTTGGCTTCTTTGCTAGATATTTCATAAGTATCTGGGAATAGATATCCCTCTAAAGGATAATATATGTCTTCATTTTTTATATCTTCTGTTAAAAACCAATATTTTTCAATTAGTTCGTTAATATATTCCTCATTTTCTAATAAAGCATATATATCTTCTTCTGTATTATTTGTTTTTTCTGCAATTTGATTTGCAAGCCACCAAATTGGTTTTCCTTCTAAATAAGTTATTGTTATATTATTTTGGTCATACATTATTCCTGTTTTTAACATATCTGTTATTTCTTTTAAATCCATGCTTTCTTTTAAATAGTATGTACCAGCTTGAAAATTTGATACTTTGTTTATTTTTACATATATTTTAAAAATTAGTTCATTTTTTATTAAATTTTTTTCTTTTAAAATTTTTGCTATTTCTTCTGTTCCGCTTCCCATTGGTATTACAACTTCTTTTTCTTCTATGTTTTTACTTACTGGCTTTATTAATACTTTATATGTTCCTACTAATATGGCTGTTAAAATTAATATTACAAGTAATACAATAATTAATATTTTAATTAATACTTTCTTCATATTATTACATTCCTTCCTAGTATGTTTTTTATCTATTTGTTATTATATATTTAACAATATTTGTGTATTTATCTTTTTCTATATTCGTTTCGCTTACTATATTTGTTATAATTCCTAATTCTCTTAAACGTGGTGATAATTCTATTACAAATCTTTCTAAATCTTGGTTATTATCTTTTATTAGTATGTTTATTCCTTTTATGTTATTTTTTATTGCTATGCTTATAATATTTTTTATAACTTTTGCTCTTTCGTTATAATTTGTTATATTTGCATCTCCTACTTCTAAATTTGCCCATATATCTATATTTTCATTTTCGTTTGGCAATTCTACATTTTTTATTAAAATTCCTTCTGACGTCATGCTTAATAAGTCTTTTATTAAAATGCTTTTTCCATTTATATTTAAGGTTGTTCCATCTGAAACATTTGTTGTTATTTCATTTGTTTCTAAATTTTGATTCATGTCTTGTCTTACTATGTAATCATTTGTTAATACATTTGCTTTTATATAACCTATATTCCCGTTTTCTGTTCTTATTAATCTCCATCCTTTACTGGTTGTATAAAATGCACTAACTATTTCTCCTTCTTGAATTTTACCTACTTTTTTAGATAAACTTCTTGGTTTAAATCTCATAGTTGCTTCTTCTTCTACTTCTGCTTTTATCATGCCTTTATTTAATTTATCTATAACAACTATATTTTCTTTCGATATATAATTAACTTCTAAGTTATATACTGCTTTTATTTCTTGCAGAGGTATATATATAACATTATCTTTAAGTTGTATTGTACTTAAAGTATCTTTGTTTGCTCCATTTATGTTTATTACTTTTTCTCCTATTTTCATACTTGCAACTGATACATCTGAAGATAAAATTATGGTATTATTTTCTTCATCATAATAAATTGTTTTGTCTAATAATTGCTCAATATCTTCTTTTGCAATATATATATTTTTTCCCTCATCTATATATATTGGTTTTTTTAATGTTTCTGTAACATTCTCATCTCCTATTACTAAATTTGTTACATCTTTATATTTGTTTCTTTTATATCCCGGAGCTGTATTTATTATAAACGCTACTATAAATAAAGCTATTATACCTATTAGTATATTCCTTATGAATTTCTTTTTTTGTATTTTTATTTTCATATATTCTTGAACATTCCTTTCAATGGATATTTAATTCTTTAATAGTATATCAAAAAATGTTATTTTAATTCTACTCTTGGATTTTCTTGTACTATATATTCTGCTTTTGGTAATATTCTTTTTTCTGCTGGTATAAAGCCTCGTACTTGTACTGTTGGTAATATCCATGTATATGGTCCTATACATGTTCCCGGTACACTAGTACTATTTGCTCCCATTCTTGAATTATCTCCAACAATAGCTCCAAAGAAGTCTGTTTCTGTGCTAAATTTTTCTCCATTTATTTTTATTTCTATATTTTTCTGGTCAAATCTTCTATTAGCAAGTATTGTACCGCTTCCTATTCTTGTTGATTTTCCTATTATTGAATCTCCACAAAAGGTAAAACTTTGTACTTTTGCCTTATTTTGTATTATACAATGTTTTGCCTCGCAGCTATGTCCTATAACACAATTATCTCCTATTATTGTACCCGGTCTTATTAATGCTCCTGATTGTATTGTTACATTTTTTCCTATTATTACTGGACCTTCTATGCTTACATTGGCGCCAATTCTTGTTCCTTCATCTATAAAATAATTTCCTGTTATTGAGCAAAATTCTCCTGTTTCTGCTTTATTTATTTTTATATTTGGCTCTACTATTTTTTCCTTTAAATATGTATTAATCTTGTTTAGGGGCTCCCATACAAATGTACAGTTCTCAAAAATCTCTTTTTCACTAAACTCTTCTATATGCTTAAAATAATATTCTAATTTTACTTCCTCCATTTTTCTTTTCCTTTCAAATAAAAATTTTTAACTTCGTTCATATTTCTTTATAATACGCTCTAAGTCCCTTAAAAATTCGCCAAGCATTACTATTTTTATTGTAATTTCTTTTCCTTCTATATATTGTTCTGTAATTTCTTTTAATTTTATCATATTTTTTAATTCTGGCTTTAATTTTACAGGGTTTTTCTTTGCCCTTTCTAATAGTTTTTCTTTTATCTGTACTATATCTTCATTACTAGCACATGATATTCTTTGGAATAGTTGATGTGGATCGTAATATTTGAATATTGGTATTTCCATACATTCCTCATCTAATCTTTCATAGAAATTCTCTATTTTCATTGGTATTGCTTTTAATACATCATTTGCTTTTTCTGTGTACATTTTATCTTTTAATTTGCCATTCAACACATAAAAGTGAGCTAAAATATCTTCTACATCCATATTTTTTTCACCAAGTAATAAACTCTCTAACTCTTGCTCTGGATTTTCTATATACTCTGAATTTTGTGCTGATATATCCATTCCATTGAAGAATATGCTTTTTATTTCACTAATTTGATAATTTATTAATCCTCTTTGCGCAAAATATACAAAATACATAAATAACTTTGTTATATCTATTAATTTTATCTTACCAGCTTTTACATTTTCTATTACTTCTTCTATTACCTCTGGAAATTGACTATCTGATATTTTCCAAAATTCTTCTGTTAATAATCTTTTATGTCCTGGCAATTTTTCTGTATCTACTGTGTTTATTATGTCTTCCATATCTTCTTTAAATTTTCTTGTATCAAAAATTCTTGTTCTTACATAAAGTTCTATAAATTTAAAAAATCTATATTCTGCTTTAAAGTTATAATAATAGTTATTATCAAATTCTTTTATGTAAAATTGTCTGTTATCCATAAATACTTTAGATGATATTACTAATGATTTATATTCATCATTATTATTTATATATATAAATTTATCTTTTGTTATTTTTCCTGCCTTTATTTCAAACGAAATAGCTATTGTAAAAATAAGCATTGTTTGTAATACTCTATAATTTGTATTTGGGTAATATTTGTTTAACATATCAAAAATTTTTGCAAAATCATTTAAAGAATGTTTTAAAATTCTTAAGTTTCTTGTTTGACTTTTATTAAATGTGTTTATAATATAAGGTGTATTTTCCCTTAAAAACCTAATTAAGTCTGGGTTATTTTCATATCTCATTAATATTCCATTTATAATATAATTAAATTCTGGTCTATATTCAAACGTTTCGCCTATTAATTTTTCTTTTATTCTTTCATAGTCGTTTGCTTTATCAAACACATATTCTATTTTATCTTGTATTCTTTCAACCATTGGTTTTGTTTCATCATCAAGTTTTCCCTCTTTATCTAAGATATATGTAGCTATAAATGTTTTCATTTCCAAGTTACTATTTTTTAATTTTGTTGAAAGTTCTTTTTCATTACATATTATTATAGTTTTTATATGGTCATGCTCTACAAAGTTATTAATATAACCTAATATATCTATTACATCAACATTTGCTCTCTCTAAGTCATCAAAGCATAATACTTTATCGTCTGTTGCAAAGAATTTTTCATAATCTATTTTATCATTATTACTATTTACGCCAAAAACGTTTGCCATATTTAATCCAGTTTTTGCATATTCTGGTATAGAGTATCTGCCAGTTATATCTATATGTTTTTTTACATTTTTGTCCATAAGTTGACTTGTTTCTATAAATATCTTTTTACTTATTTCCTCTAAGTTTGATATTCCATATAAAGACATATATATAGTTGAATATTTTTTTCCATTAAATTGCATTCCATCAATTTTTGGTTTTATTTTGTTGTTCCAAAAATAGGTTTTTCCACTTCCCCATTCTCCATTTATCATTATTGCATAATCTGTATAATCTGCTCTTACATAATCTAATATACTTTCTACTAAATCCTCCATTATATTTTCCGTCCTCTCTCGTTTCTTAAAAGTTAATTAAATATTCTTTTTAAACCTTGAACTATTTTTCTTTAGCTTTAATCTATGGCAAGTGTAATCACTAACACTTCACTTGCTCCTCCTTGTTTTAAAATTTTACTACATTCATTAACAGTACTACCTGTTGTATATATATCATCAAATAGAATTACTTTTTTGCTTGCTATTTTTGTGTTGTCTTTTAATTTAAATGCTTCTTTTACATTAAGTAGTCTTTCTTCTCTTTTTAATGTACTTTGTTTTTTTGTATCTTTTATTTTTATAAGATTATTAAACTGTTTTTGTATTTGAAGCTTACTTGCAAGCTCATTTGCTATTAATTCACATTGATTATATCCTCTTAACAGTTTCTTTTTTATGTACATAGGCACACATATAATTATATCATAATTTTTTAAAAAACTATAGACTTTTTTATCATTTAATATAATTTTTGAAAAAGTTTTGTATAAATATGACTTTTCTTGAAACTTAAATTCTATTATTCTCTTTCTAATTATATCTTCATATTTTAAGATTTTTATCTGATATTCAAAATATTTGTTTTCTGTTTTATCTATTGTGTTTACTTGATGTTGTTTTATTTGTATCTCGCATTTTTTACATAAACTTTTTTTATTTATTTTTCCACATATACCGCAAACTGGTGGATATATTAAATCTAATAACATACCTTCCTCCTTTCACAATTTTACATAAAATTTAATATTATATATTAAATCGCAAATATTTATATAGGAGGTAATTTATGAGAATTTTTAAAAAGACTTTAGCTGTTTGTTTAATTGGATTAGGGCTTGGTATTTTACTCGTTATTTTACTTCCTTTTACAGGTTGGTTATTTCTTATTGGGCTTATTGTAGTTTGTGTTGGACTATCTTGGTTATGCTGCTAAATTCTATATAAAGGAGTGTGTTTTAATTGACAATAGTTGTAAAAAAAGTTCCCAAATTTTTAAGGGGTTTTGTTAAGTTAATTTTTGGAATTAAAGATAACTAGAATTGTTTTCCAAAGACTAAAAAAATTTGCTTACATAAATGTATACAAAATAAGAGCAAGACCTTCTTTCTTGCTCTTAAATCTTAGGCTTTCTTTACTTTGCCTGAACGTAAACATTTTGTGCAAACATTTATTTTTTTTGTTTGTCCATCTACAACTGCTTTTACTGTTCTAACATTTGGTTTAAATGTTCTTGATGTTCTTTTACTTATATGTGAACGTGTTATACTTAATTGATTTCCATAATTTACTGATTTATTGCATATTTCACATTTTGCCATTATATATGCACCTCCTAATATTGTTCAAAATAAAATTCACTATTATTTAGTTTAACATACTTTTACAAAAATTACAAGTATTTTTGATGATTTTTATATTTCTCCTACGGTTTCATCTTTTATAAAATATTTTGTTCCTAACATCTTATCTGGTAAGTACTGCTGCTCGACTTGGTGATTTGGATAATCATGTGGATACTTATATCCTACTCCATAGCCAAATTCACTCATACCTGAGGCTGGAGCATTTCGTATATGCATTGGTATTTCACCAGTATCTTTTGTACTTACATCATGCAACGCTTTATCTATTGCTAAATACGAACAATTTGATTTTTTAGATAGAGCTACATATATTGCCGCTTCGGCTAGTATTATCCTTGCTTCTGGCATACCGATTGCTGCTACAGCTTGCATTGCAGATGTTGCAATAACTAATGCCTTTGGATTAGCTAGTCCCACGTCCTCTGCTGCTGCAATCGTAATTCTTCTTGCTAAAAACACAGGGTCTTCTCCTCCATCTAATGCTCTAGCAAGGTAAAATACAGTGGCATCTGGATCACTTCCTCTCATAGATTTTATAAATGCACTTATATTGTCATAATGCGAATCTCCAGATTTATCAAACATCGTTTTCTTTTTTCCCATGCTTTCTGCTGCAATTTCTTTTGTAATGTTTATAACTCCTTGCTCATCCATTGTTGTTGTAAGTACAGCAAGTTCTAATGTATTTAGTGCCGTCCTTACATCTCCTCCAGAAAGTTTAGCGATTGCTTCTAAAGTTTCTGGCTCTATGTTTATTTTATAAGTTCCAAGCCCTTCTGGATTTTGTAACGCTTTATTTAATATTTTTACTATATCTTTAAATCCCAGTGGGTTTAATTTTACTACCATTGACCTTGATATTAAAGCTTTATTTACAGAAAAATATGGATTTTCTGTTGTAGCTCCTATTAATATTATTGTTCCATTTTCTACAAACGGTAATAACGCATCTTGCTGTAACTTATTAAATCTATGTATCTCATCTATAAATAAAATACATCTACCTGACGGATTTAATAATAAATTCTTTGACTCTTCAACTGCTGCTTTTATATCCGCTACACCTGCTGTTACTGCATTTATTTGTATAAATTTATATTTTGTTGTATTGCTTATTACCTTAGCAATCGATGTTTTACCACATCCTGTTGGTCCCCATAGTATTAAACTTCTAAGCCTATCTGCTTTTATTGTTCTATACAGTATTTTTTCTTTTCCTAAAACTTCTTCTTGTCCAACAAAATCTTCTAACTTTGTTGGTCTAACTCTATGAGCTAAAGGTTTGCTTAAATCCATTTATATTACTCCTATCCATATATTTTATTTATATTTAGATTTTAATTTATATATCATAGCCTAGACATTAATAACAAAATATTATTAACGTCTAGGCTTTATGACCATTACTCTTAATTTACTAAAAGTTTTATTTTCCTAAAATTTTTAATGCTTCTTTAATTATTTCTTCTATTTCTAAGTTTTGTGTATCTATATTTGATAAAGCTTTTTCTATTTCCTTTGTTGTGTATCCTAATACTTGTAGTGCTGTTACTGCTTCACTTTCTTTATTATCTTCATGTATAGCGTTTTCTATTTTTTCATCTTTAACCATTGCTTGTTCTGTTTTTAATTTATCTTTTAATTCAAGTATAACTCTTGCTGCAGTTTTACTTCCTATGCCAGGAATTTTTACTATTTTAGATACATCATTTGATATTACTGCTAATGCAAAAGCAGATGGTGTTATATTAGATAAAATCTGTATAGCCAATTTCGCACCTACTCCACTAACTGAAAGTAATAACTCAAACATTCTTAATTCTTCATTACTTAAAAATCCATATAAGCTTATATTATCTTCTCTTACATAATAATATGTATGAACTTTTTGCATTTCCCCTACATCTTTTAATTTTTCAATTGTAGTTGGAGACATATATATTTTATATCCAACTCCTCCTGCTTCGATTACAACATAATTATTTGCTTTATCAGCAATTTTTCCATTTATATATGCGTACATATATTTTCCTCCTTTATTTTATTTTTTATTTTAATATTAAAATCTTATTTAATTTTTTTACTCAACTGTTACTGACTTTGCTAAATTACGAGGTTTATCAACATCTAATCCTTTTTCCTTAGAAATATAGTAAGCTAATATTTGTAGTGGAACTATTGAAAGTACTGGCGATATTTCTGTTGATATTTGTGGTATTTTTATTATTGTTTCAAAGCCCTTATTTTCTATATTTTGATTTGTTATTACTAAAATTTTTGCTCCTCTTGTTATTACCTCTTGAATATTACTTATAGATTTTTCAACTAATTCTTTATCTGTAATTGTTGCTATAACTGTTACTCCTGTATCTATTAAAGCAATCGGTCCATGCTTTAATTCTCCTGAAGCATATCCTTCTGAATGTATATATGATATTTCTTTTAGCTTTAAAGAACCCTCTAAGCTTACTGCATAGTCTACGCCTCTTCCTAAAAAGAACATATCTTTTTCTTTATATACTTTCTTTGCAAATTTTTTTATTTGTGTAGTGTCTTTTAAAATTTCATCTACTTTTGTAGGTAATTTTAATAAATCTGCTTTTAATGCTTCTATTTTATTCATATCTGCTCTTTCCAAAATCTCTGCACAATAAATAGCTATTAACGCTAAAATTGTAACTTGTGATGTATACGCTTTAGTTGAAGCTACTGCAATTTCTGGACCTGCATGTGTATATATTGAATAATCTGCTTCTCTTGTTATAGAACTTCCTATAACATTTGTAATGGCAAGTGTTTTTGCCCCTTTTTCTTTTGCAAGTTTTAGTGCTGCAATGGTATCTGCTGTTTCCCCAGATTGACTAATATATATAGTTAATGTTTTTTCATCTATTAATGGATTCCTATACCTAAATTCTGAAGCTATATCTACTTCTACTGGTATTTTACAAAGTTTTTCAAATAAATTTTTTGAAACAATCCCTGCGTGCATTGCTGTTCCACAAGCAACAATATATATCCTATTTATATTTTCCAAATATTCCTTTGTAAAATTTAATTCGTCAAAACTAACTTTTAAATTACTTAGTCTTGTTCCTATTGTTTCCCTTATGGCTCTTGGCTGTTCATATATTTCTTTTAACATAAAGTGTTCAAATTCGCCCTTTTCTGCGCCCTGACTATCCCACTCTATACTTTTTGTAGATTTTTTTATTTCATTTAATTCCATATCATAAAATCTAACTTCATCTCTACTTAAATATGCAAATTCATAATCATTTAAGAAATAGAAGTCTTTAGTATATGAAAGTATTGCTGGTATATCTGATGCAATATAATTTTCTCCATGTCCTTTTCCTATTACCAATGGACTATCCTTTCTTACAACTATCATATTTTCTGGTTCTTTACTAGAAATTATTTCTAAAGCAAAACTACCTTTTAATTTCATACATGTATTTTTTACTGCTCTTAATAATTTTAGGCTGTCTTCTTGTTTATCTTGTTTATAATAATAATTTATTAAATTTGGTACAACCTCTGTATCTGTTTGTGATATAAAATGGTACCCTTCTTTTATTAAATCATCTTTTAGTTCATTATAGTTTTCTATAATTCCATTATGAACAACTGCAAATTGCTCATCATTGTCTAAATGTGGATGTGAATTTTCCTTAGATGGTTTTCCATGTGTTGCCCATCTTGTATGTGCAATTCCTATTGTGCCTTTTAACTCTTCCACACCATCTAACTTGTATAAATTATTTACTCTACCTTTATCTTTTTTTACTTCTATTTTATTTTGTTCCATTACAGCTATTCCTGCTGAATCATATCCTCTATACTCTAATCTTGTCAACCCTTGTATTAAAATTGGACTAGCTTTTTTATACCCTATATAGCCTACTATACCACACATTACCCTTATCATTCCTTTCTGCATATTTTAATAGATGTATTATATTACATAATATGATTTTATGCAAGTAAAATAAAAAAATACTTTAAAGCAAAAAACTGGATTTCTCCAGTTTTTTTTATTTTACTTTAAATCCATCCTCTTCTAGCTCTTCTCTTATCTCATCTTTTGTTTTTCCTTCGTCTGATGCCATTAGCCCTGCAGCTTCACCTTCTAACTTCATTACTACTTTTTTTCCTTTTCTAGTGATTTCATAATCTAAATCATCATCTGCCCAAGCACTTAATACTGTAACAGTAGCGTGTAAACTGCTTTCTACTTTCTTTGCATCATCTTCATTCTTTGTAGTACAAGTTAATTTAACCTTATCTACATTGTCTTTCTTAAATGTTATTTCCATTTTTGTTTTATACTCTATTCCAGATTCTTCAACATCTTTTGTTGCCACTAGTTTATTTCCACATCCTGTTAAAGAAAATAACATTACTAGCATAAGACATGCAAGCACTAATCCTTTTAAAAATTTTTTCATAAAATTCACCCCCAATTTTTATGGATTTATTATATCAAATATCCTAAAAATAGTAAATATATTTTTCGACATTTTATCTTAATTTTAAATATTTCATAGCTTCATAAATATTCTTTACTCCCACTATATTTGCTGTATATCTCCCTTTTATTTGTTTCTTATTATTTTCTGGTATTATGCAAGTTTTAAAGCCTAATTTTTCTGCTTCTTTAATCCTTTTTTCTATCATATTTACACTTCTTACTTCTCCTGTTAACCCTACTTCTCCAATAGCTATTGTATCTATAGGTATACTTATATTTTTATAACTTGAAGCAGACGCAAGTATTACGCCTAAATCTAATGCTGGTTCATTTATTTTTATCCCACCTACTATGTTTAAATATACATCTTGATTTCCTAAAGGTATTCCTACCACTTTTTCTAACACCGCTATAAGTAGAGTCAACCTATTATAGTCTATTCCATTTGCTGTCCTCCTTGGAAACCCAAATACACTTTGCGCTGTTAAAGCTTGAAGTTCTACTAAAATTGGTCTTGTTCCTTCCATACTAGCTACTACTATAGACCCTGCTGGATTTTCCTCTCTCTCTCCTAAAAGCACTGATGATGGATTTTGTATCTCACACATACCACCTTCCTGCATTTCAAACATACCTATCTCATTTGTTGAACCAAATCTATTTTTTACGCCTCTTAATATTCTATATGTAAAGTATCTTTCTCCTTCTAAATATAAAACTGTATCTACCATGTGTTCTAATACTCTTGGTCCTGCTATGTTTCCGGTCTTTTGTAACATGACCTATTATTATTGTTGTAATCGCCTCTTGTTTACATGTTCTCATTATTTGTGATGTTATCTCTCTTACTTGACTAACGCTTCCGGGACTTGAAGTTATTTCATTTGAATACATAGTTTGTATTGAGTCTATTATAACTAACTTGGGTTTTACTTTTAATATGGTATTTTCTATAACCTCCATATTTGTCTCACCTAAAAAAAGTATATCCTCATTATTTATACCCAACCTATCTGCTCTTATCTTTATTTGTTCTGCTGATT
>CANRAB010000026.1 GCA_947628475.1 uncultured Clostridia bacterium | reverse complement strand
TCTTCTTCTGGTACGTCTTTATTATTTAAAACATATTCTTTAAAATATTGTGGGTTATCCATCTCTATTCTTAATCTTTCTACTGTATCATCCGTGTATAATCCTCTTTCATTTTCGCTAAAAAATTTTGGTACAAAAAAACTATACCCTAATTTCTTATCAAGCTCTTCTATATCTTTTCTTGTTAAACTAGATATTTTACCATAATGTTTTTCTAGTCTTTTCTTATATTCTAAATTTTTTTCTTCCCTACTTAAATCAAATCCAAATGCGTTTACTCTCCTTCCAGTCTTTATTCTTGATAAATCACTTATTAAATTCGCTATATATTTTTTTCCATCTACTATTATTATTGTATCAATGTGTGTTATGGGACTATCTGGACTTTTTTTTACTAATTCTGCTTTAATTCCAAGTCTACTATCACTTAAAATTTTAACATACAGTTCAGAAATTGATTTGCAAATACCATAATATGTATTATCCATTTTATCATTATATTGTTTTATTTTTCCTTCTATATCTGAAAATACAATTTTGGGATTTTCTTTAACAATTTTACCTAATTCTATGTATATATAATATGCTTTTTCCATTTGATTTAATTCTTGTGGCATATCATTTATAATTTTTTTTATTTGGTTACTATTAATTAGTTCTTTATAAAGGTCATTAGAAGGTTCTAATACTAATTTACCTTTGTTTCTATTTATAATTTGTTTTATATAATCCACTAATCTCATACATTCACTTCTTTTCCATACAATACAATTATTTCTTTTTTCTTACTGAATATCCGAAATGTTCCTACTTGTTTTCCCATTTCAAAATACTTGCCATTTGCATACGCTATTAACTTACATTTTGTTATATCAAATGCACCATTTACATCTATATACTTATCATCTGCATCTATTGATAATACATCTGCTATAAACATATCATGTGAACCTAATTTTCTTACTTCCTTTACTTTACACTCTATTGTTACTGGGCTCTCTTTTATTCCTGGACATTTTATATGATTTAACTTTTCTTTTGTTAATTTCATTTCTTTAAATTTATTAACATTTGCTCCAGATTTTACTCCACACCAATCTGTTGCAAAAGCCAAATTTGAGTTTGTTAAGTTTATTGCAAATTCTCCTGATTTTTCTATAATGTCATGAGAATATCTTTCTGGTCTAACTGATATATATACTTGCGCTGGATTTGTGTTTATAATACCTGTCCATGCTACTGTAAGTATATTTGAGTTTTCCATATTTCCACATGTTACCATAACTGCTGGAATTGGATATATAAATGTTCCTGGTTTCCACTCTACTTTACTCATTTTTAATCTCCTTTAAATTCAATTTAGTTTATATAGTAAAAAAGCAGTTTAAAAACTGCTTTTTTTAATTATTAAATTTTATTATTTTTGCTGGACTAACATTTCCTTCTGCCCCATTATATTCAGCAAATGATGTATTTATTTTGTTATCTACCATTTCTTCTATTTTATCTTTATCTGAATTTTCAGCAAGTGTTAATTCACTAACTAATATCTGTTTTGCATTAAGTAGCATCTTCTTTTCTCCAGTAGATAATCCTCTTTCTTTTTGTTTAAAGCTTAAATTTCTAACAACATCTGCAATTTCATATATATCTCCACTCTTCATTTTTTCCATATTATCTCTATATCTTTTATTCCAATTCATAGACATTTCTGTTGAATCTGTTTCTAAAACTTTAAACACTTTGCTTGCTGTTTCTCCATCTATAATATTACGCACTCCAATTTCTTCTGCTTTTGCAGTTGGAACCATAACTTTTACCTCTCCAGGCATTTGTATTATATAATATGATTCTTTCTGTCCTAAAACATTCTTTTCTTCTATATCTTTTATAACCCCTGCACCATGCATTGGATATACTACTTTATCCCCTATATTAAACATTTTTATAGTCACTCCCTCATTGCTTCTTTCTTTTTAAACCATAAATATTATACCACAAAATTTGGAAAAAGTAAATGTTTTTTGAGGAAGAAAAAATGAATTTTTTTAAACATTTACTCTTTCTTCTCCTAATATTTCTTTAAATTCATTTAATATTTCGCTAGTTAAATATATTGCGCCACAAGGCTTTATGCCCTCATTGTCTATTATTTGAACTGGCATATTATTTCTCTCTCCAGAAAAGAACTTGATTGCACCTCTAAGTTTACTTTTCTGTTCTTCCGAAATTTCTCTTATATCTAATGTTAATATTCTCTTCTTCATTTCTTGTTGTTGCTGTTTTGCTTCTTCAATATTTGAAAAATCTACTATTGTATTTGCAACTATTTTTATATCATCATCCTCTCTTATACTTAAACGCCCTTCTACTAATACAATATTATCTTCTATTAAAATATTTGATGATCTATTGTAACAACTATCAAATACAATTATTTCTGTACTTCCATATAAATCTTCTACTGTTAAAAATGCCATAATTGTATTATTTTTTGTATATTTTTTCTTTACCGCAGTTATTATTCCTGCATATTTAACAATTTTTCCATCTTTTGACAAATCATTTTCTTCTTTCATATTTATTAATTGTAATGTATCTATATTAGTATTTGCCTTTATTGCATCTCTTATTTTTTCTAAAGGATGTCCAGATAAATATATTCCAAGCATTTCTTTTTCCATATCTAGCATTGTTTTTTCATCATATTCGTCTTTTTTTACAAGATTATATTTATGTTTTTCTGTTTCTTCTTCATTTGATATATCAAACATTGTTACTTGCCCTTGTATTGATTTTTTAGTTTCCCCTGATATTGTGTCTAGTACTCCTTCATAGGCTTCTAGTAATGTATGCCTTGTTTCTCCTAATTCATCAAATGCTCCTGATTTTATTAAACTTTCTATACATTTTTTATTAACCGCTTCGCCTTGTATTCTTTCACAAAAATCTGTAAAACTCTTATAATCTCCATTTTTATTTCTTTCATCTACTATTGTTTCAATTACTGCAGTTCCAACATTTTTTACGCTTCCTAAACCAAAACGTATTTTATCTTTATTTACTGTAAATCTTGTATAACTTTTGTTTATGCTAGGCTTTAATATTTCTATATTCATTCTTCTACATTCTGCAATATATTCTGGAATTTTATCTAAATTTCCCAAAAAACTATTTAGAGTAGCAGCCATAAATTCTACTGGATAATATGTTTTTAAATATGCTGTTCTATATGATACAACTGCATAAGCTGCTGCATGTGATTTATTAAACGCATATTTTGCAAACTCTGCCATTTCATCAAAAATTCTATTTGCACTCTGTTCATCAATTCCATTTCTTACACAACCAGGTATTACAATATTTCCATTTTCATCTACTTGACCATGTATAAAGTTTTCTCTTTCCTTTGCCATTACATCTAACTTTTTCTTTCCCATTGCTCTTCTTACTAAGTCTGCTCTTCCAAGAGAATATCCTGCTAAATCTCTTACAATTTGCATAACCTGC
Organism: uncultured Clostridia bacterium; assembly: GCA_947628475.1. GTDB lineage: Bacteria > Bacillota > Clostridia > TANB77 > CAG-508 > UMGS1781. The sequence continues at coordinate 11,577 of CANRAB010000026.1, read as the reverse complement.
TCTTGATAAACCATACATCCATAAGTTACATTTAATATTGGTTCAAGTGCTGGATGGGTGTACTCACTATGCTCCGGATTTAGTTTATTTTTTATATATCTTGGAATTTGATCCATTGGACCAGGTCTATATAAAGAAACCCCTGCTATTATATCCTCTAATGTATCTGGTTTTAGTTCCTTCATAAAGTTTGTCATCCCCTGACTCTCAAACTGAAACACTCCCACTGTATTTCCAGATTGCCAAGTTTCTTTAAACACATTTTGGTCATCCATATTTGCATCAAACTTTACTTCTATCCCTTGATTTTCTTTAACAAATTCTATTGTATCTGATATAACTGTTAGCGTACGTAGTCCTAAAAAGTCCATTTTTAATAGTCCTAACTCTTCTAGTGTTGTCATTATAAATTGTGTTGATATTGTTCCTTCATTTACATATAATGGAACATAATCTATTACTGGATCTTTTGTAATAACTACACCACAAGCATGTGTTGAAGCTTGTCTTGGTAAGCCTTCCAGCCTCATAGCTATATCTAACAAATTTTTTGTATTTGCATCATTTTCATATAAATCACTTAATTCTTTATTTTGCTCTAGTGCTTTTTTTATTGTTATATGTAATTCCATTGGTATCATTTTTGCAAGTTTATCTGCCTCTGCATAAGGTATATCTAAAGCTCTTGCAACATCCCTTATTACCATTCTTGCAGACATTGTTCCAAACGTAATTATTTGAGATACATGGTCTTTTCCATATTTTCTTCCTACATAATCTATTACTTCTTGTCTTCTTTCATAACAAAAGTCAACATCAAAGTCTGGCATGCTAATTCTTTCTGGATTTAAAAATCTCTCAAAAAGTAAATTGTACTTTATTGGGTCTATATCAGTAATACCACAAGCATAAGCTGCAATTGAACCTGCTCCTGATCCACGTCCTGGACCTACTGATATTCCTTGAGATTTCGCATAATTTATAAAATCCCATACTATAAGATAATAGTCAACATATCCCATTTTTTCTATAACAGACATCTCGTACTTTAATCTATCTAATACTTCTTTACTTGGGTTCTCTCCATATCTTTTCTTTATCCCAGTATTACAAAGTTCTCTAAAAAAATCAGTATGCGTTGCATATCCTTCTGGAACATCATAATTAGGAAGTTTTGTATTTCCAAACTCAAAATCGAAGTTACATTTTTCGGCTATCTTTACAGTATTTTCTATAGCTTCTGGAATGTTTTTAAAATATTCTGCCATCTCTTCTGGTGATTTTACATAAAACTCATCTGTTCCCATTTTCATTCTATCTGCATCATTCATCTTTTTTCCAGTTTGTATACATAATAAAACTTCATGAATATACGCATCTTCTTTTTTTAAATAATGTGAATCGTTTGTAGCAACTAATGGAATATCTAACTCCCTTGAAAGTTCTATTAATTTTTGATTTGCTAAAACTTGCTCTGGTAAACCATTCGGTTGAACTTCTAAATAATAATCTTCTCCAAATAAATTTTTATGCCATAAAGCTATTCTTTTTGCTTCTTCCATATCATTTTTTAAAATAGCTTTATTTACACTTCCAGCAAGACATGCGCTTAAGCATATTAATCCTTCATGATATTTCTCTAATATCTCTAAATCTATTCTTGGTTTATAATAATATCCTTCTGTAAATCCTATAGATACTAGGTTTGTTAAATTTTTATATCCCACTTCATTTTTTGCTAGCAATATAAGGTGCGAATATTTATTATCTATACCTGATTCTTTATCAAATCTACTGCGTGGCGCAACATAAACTTCACATCCTATTATTGGCTTTATTCCTTCTTTTTTACATTGTTTATAAAAATCAACTACTCCAAACATTACTCCATGATCTGTAATTGCCATAGCTTTCATGCCTAGTTCCTTGGCTCTTGCTGGTAATTCACTTATTTTATTTGCTCCATCTAACAAACTAAATTCTGTATGGACATGTAAATGAACAAAATTCATATTTTTCTCCCTTTTTTTGGTTTATTATATCACTAATATTGGAAATTTTCTATATTTATGATATAATATTTCTAGTTTAATTTAGGAGGAGATCTCTTTATGAAATTAGCTTCAGACAATGAAACTTTAGCTGAGAAAAAAGCTTTACTTTTATATCTATTAGATAAAGTTAACAAACCTATGGAAAATACTGCCTTTTACAAGTTAGTTTTAACTTTTGAAAATATGAATTATTTTTATTTCCAACAATTCCTATTAGATTTAATTGAAAATAAATACATACTAAAAGGCTTATCAGATACTAATGAAACTATTTATGAATTAACAAACGAGGGCAGGCAAGCAATTAGTTTAGTACAAGATTTAATTCCTGGTTTTACACGTTTTCAAATAGATAACAATTTTAAAGAAGATTTACGTTCCATTGAGGATGAATGTTCAATAACAGCTGATTTCATTCCTGAAAGCGAAAATTGCTATAACGTTATTTGTAAAATTACTGAAAATGGGAAAGTTACTTTTGAGGTAAAAACCTTTGCTGGCTCAAGGGAACAAGCAAAATCCATTGTTGATAATTGGAGAAAAAATGCTGCTAAACTATATCCAAAAATGTTAAAAATGCTTACTAAGTAATATATTAAAGATGTACTTTTATAAACTTAAAAGTACATCTTTTTTGTTATTGTAAGTATTTATATAAACTTTAAAACATCTTAAATATTTGTAAATTTAGGCATCATTCCAATCTTATTTGGTGTATGTTCTGGTAATTGATATATATCATACCCTGGAAATTCGTTTGCTTCTACAAATACTGGACCTCTATCTGAAAAGCCAACATCCCACCCAATATACGCCATTTGTGGAACTATTTTTGAAGCCTCCATACACATTTTAATTGCTTTATCCCAGTCTGGAATTTTAAAATTTTTTATTCTTTTTTGTGTAATCGGATGTACTTCATATAATCTTTTATTTTTGTCGATTGCTTTATCTACAACTACTCCTGTTTTTATATCTATTGGAGCTACCATTCCACCACTATTAAAATTATCTACAAATGTACCATTACCAATCCTAAAATATGCACATATAACATGCGGTACATTATTTTTTAATATTGTTACTATTCTAGCAGTATTTATTGCCTTTGGATAAATTTTGTTTATACTATCATCTTGTTTTATTATCTCTTCCAATTCAAAATTATTTTTTTTAGATAAATAATCATACAGCTCATTAGATGACCTATAGTCTTCTAAATTTATCTTTTCTATTCCTTTCCCGCAACCTCCATTTATCGGTTTTGCCATGAACTTTTTATATTTTTCAATAAATTTAATTACTTGTTGTTTTGGAACAGAAGTTACATCTATCCAATCCCTTTTTAAGTATTTATTAAACTTTGTATTAAATTCATTTTTGTTTTGAAATATATGAAAATACGATTTATCATTATACATCTTTATCAATTTGTTGTTTCTTCCTCGTGTTATATAAGTATCCCTTTCATCATTTGTAAGATTATACATTTCAAATAAATTATAATCCATATATCCTGCCCCATATTTTCTAGCACATTCTTCCATATCAAAAAAAATGGCAACTTTAGATTTATTTGTTTTATCGTGTATTTCATCTATCTTTTTAAACATTTCTTTATAATCCATTTTTGAAAGTCTATTTAAAATATATTTTATATTTCCCATAAGACCTCCTAATTTTAAAGGTTTGTCCTCTACCGTCTTTATTCAAATATAGTATGTCCTTTTTTTGGTAATTTATTATTCTATAATTATACTTTTCAGACATTTTTTTGAAGTTATATGAATAAGTTTAACAAAAAATTTATAAACTATTATTAAATATTATTATAATTTACTAAATTTAATAAAATTTAACAATTACAATGATTTCGCATTTTTTCAACATTTTTGTTTATTTTTCCTTCTATGTGTGTTATAATTTATTTGTTTTAAGATAGCTTTCGTTATTTGAAGGGGTGATAAAAATTATGCACCGCATAATTTATTTGATAAAACGAATCCTACATCTTGATTATTTAAACATGTTTAAAATAGCCAAGTCTATAAGTAAGAAAACTGGTAAAAATCAATTTTTTATAGTTTTGGATATGATTTACTGTGGATTTTTATATCAAGCTGGATATTATGATTATCAAGAATTTGAATTTTATAATTTAAAAAAAGAAGAACGTAAAACATATTTAACTCGTGGCAAAAATAATGAAATAGTAAGACTTTTTAATGATAAATCTTATTTTTATAAATTTGAAAATAAAATTGAATTTAATAAAATTTTTAGTAAATTTTTAAAGCGTGATTGGTTATACTTAGATAATAATATTGATAAATTTGTAGAGTTTATGAAATCTCACAAAGAAGTTATTGTAAAACCTGTTGATGCTACTGGTGGTAAAGGTGTTGAAAAGTTTGTTTATTCTAATGAAAAAAAAGCTAAAGAATTATATGATAATTTAATAAAAAATAACCAACTTTTAGTTGAAGAATGTATTAAACAACATCCAGCAATGAACTCTTTATATGATAATTCAGTTAATACTTTGAGAATATTTACTTTTATTAAAAATAATAAACCATATTTTTTACAAGCCATATTAAAAATTGGAAATGGCAGTGTTGTAGATAATTTTTCTAGCGGTGGAATGTATACCTATGTTGATGAAAATGGAACTGTTTTTGTTGAAGCAATCGATAGAGATGATAACATTTATTACAAGCATCCTATTTCTAATAAACAAATTGTTGGTTTTAAAGTACCAATGTTTAAAGAGGCTGTGGATTTAGTTAAAGAATGTGCAAAAGTAGTTCCTCAAATTTCTTATGTTGGTTGGGATGTAGCTATTAGTAAAGATGGTCCAGTAATTGTTGAAGGTAATTGTTTTCCTGGTGTTTACCAAGTTAAACCCAGCTTATCTAAAAAAAGAGAAGGGCTTATACCTAAATATAATAAAATCATGAATATTTTTTAATATTCATGATTCAGACTGTTAACAAAAATACTTTGTCAACAGTCTTAAATATTTGCGACACTGTCGCAAATATTTAATCTTTTTCTTCGTTTTGACATCTTTGTTCTAATTGTATTTTTGCATTTCTTATACTAGATAAAAGTTTCTCTTCTAATAACTCTTTAGGAACATAATTTGTAAGATATTGTGCTACATGTATTCCACTATTGCTTAATTCCAACAATTCTGTCATCATATCACTTTTAGTAGCACATAATATAATTGCTACTGGTGATTCTTCACCTTCTGCCCTTTCATACTTATCAAGCCATTTTAAATATAATTCTACCTGACCTTTATATTCTGGTTTAAATTCATCCAATTTTAATTCTATAACAACTAATCTTCTTAACTTTCTATGGTAAAATAATAAATCTATATAATAATCTCTGCCATCTATTGTTATTCTTTTTTGTCTAGCCAAAAAAGCAAAATCGTTTCCCATTTCCAAAATAAATTTTTCCAATTCATTTATTATTGCATTTTCTAAATCTTTTTCACTATAAGTATCTTTTAGTTCCAAAAAATCTAAAATATATGGATCTCTGAAAAATAAATCTGTTGTCATTTTATTTTCATCTGTTAATAATTGCAAATCATTTATTATGGTTTGCTCTGGTTTTTTTGATATTGCTGTCCTTTCAAATAATGCAGAATCTACTCTTTCTTTTAATGTCCTTACTGACCAATTTTCATTCATACACATTGTTGCATAAAACTTTCTCTTTACATCAGTATCCATTTTTACAATTTCTACAAAATGAGACCAACTCAATTTTTGCGACAGTGTCGCAAAATTTTGAAAATCCTCAAAATCTTCATTTATTTGTAACATTCTATATAAGTTTGAATAACTATAACCTCTACCATATTTTTCTATTAATTTCTTGCTTAAATTTTTGATAACCTTTTTCCCATACTCAGGTTTCTTATTATCTAATAATTCATTTTTTATTCTATTTCCAATATTCCAATTTAATATAACAAATTCTGTATTAACATGCGAAACTACATTAACTTTTGCACTTTCAATTAAATCTGATACATCTTTATATAATTTATCTATGTTTATATTTTCTAACTGTTCTAATTCGTTCATACATCATTCCTTCCCAATAATGCAGATGCCGTCTGCACTATTTAATTTTCTTTTTTCATAAGCATTATACCATTTATTTTCAAATTTTTCATTAAAAATCCGAAAAAAGTCAAATTTTTACAATATGACTAGTTAAAAATATCTTACTAGATTTATATTTCATTTATAAATAACTTCATTTAAAATAATTTCTTCAGAACAAACTTTAATATTATTCATCTTTTGCACCCATTTCATTTGATTATTTGATTTTAATTATTCTGTTATATTTTCTTTTTCTGCCATTTGTTTCATTAAAAGTTCTAATTTATCTTTACATTCATCTTCTATATCTAGTAAATAACTTTTTAATTCATTATTTAATAACATTTCTGTATATTCTGCTATTTTCTATTTCTTCTTTCGTCATAAGAGAATATTGTTGTTATTATTAGTGCTATTAACGTTATGCATTTCTCTTATTTTCTATATATTTTTTCTTTCATTTTTTTCCCCCCAATTTTTCATGGTTTTACTTTTTCAACTTTTATTTTTAATACAAAAAAGTTGACATACCAAAAGTTCATGAAGTATCATTAAAAGTTTTTAGGTCTTCTACATAAAGTATTTTACATACCTTAACTTTTAATTTTCTACTTCTTACTTCTAGTACATCAACTTTTTGTTTTCTATATTTTTTATATAATTTAACTCTTAATAGATTTTCTACCTTATTTAAGCATATAAAATAAACACTATCTTCTAAATTATAGCGCTCTCTCTACAGTATCAATAGTTTTAGCGTTTTTCATTCTCTTTTTTCCTTTCTTTTGTTACAAATTTTAAATATACAATAATAATTATACTATTTACAGTTTAACAATTTCTACTTACTATAATTGTACCATTATATATCTGTATTGTAAATCACTTTTTTATTCATAAATATATTTTAATTATTTTGGAAAAACTTTATTTAAGCTTCTCCGCTTGTTTTACTTCTCTTTTTAAATCTTTTAATATATACTTAGCTCCTTTTTTTAATAAAACTTGTACTATATCAAAACCTGGTCCTCTATTTCCTTCTATTATTAATGGACCATCTTTTCCTATTGCAACATCCCAGCCAACTATATGTATGTTGTTATTTACCTTTGCTGCTTCTTTTACCATCTGTTTTATTTCTTTCCAGTATGGTATTTTAAAGCCATCAAATTTTATATTTGTTATACTTTTTTCCTTTTCATTTAAGTTCTTATCTATTCCATTTCCAGATAAAGTTCCTTTTTCTAAATTAACTAATACTCCCTGTCCTCCTTGATGAAAATTATCTGCTATTGTTTTTCCGCTTCCAATTCTTGCTCCTGCAAATACTATTTTTACATTATCATTAACTATTGTAGTTACTATTCTTAATGTGTTTGTGCTATTTGGACTTAACGCTCCCCAAGTTTCATCTTGAATTATTAGTTCTTCTAAAAAATTATTTTCTTCTTTTAGCTTTTTATAAAACTCTTCTTTTGATTTTATCTCATCTCTTGCTATTTTTTTTACATTAGAACCACCTAAACCTTTTAAAGGTTTTTGAACAAATTCTTTATGTTTGTTTATAAATTCTTCAAATTTTTCATAACTATCATCTGGTGAAAGAAAGTCTCTCTTAGTAAATTTAGCATAATTTTTATTAAAGTTTACTTTGTTTGATATAAAATCTGCATACTCTACACTTGCTAATGTCTTATATGCTTTTGCCATATATCCTATTGTTACATAAGTTTTTCTTTCCTTAAAACTTTTTTCATAAAACCTATAATTTAAATAATCCTGTAAGCCTGAACCAAATAATAAAGTACACATTGCAGTATCTATAAACATAAGATTTGGAGATTTCCCATTTATTTTTGAAATTTCTTTTAATTTTTCATAAAAGCCTTTGTAATTTCCCACTAATGCAAAATTTAATAAACCCATTTTCCATTCCTTTCTTAAACTTTCATTTTACTTCACTTCTTCTGTTTTCTAGTTCTTGTAAAACTAACTCATACCCTTTTTTCTCATCTTCATATTCTATTTCCTTATACTCAAACTCTGGATTCTTTTGTTTACAGATTTCTTCTACTAATATCTTTAAAAGTTCTGGATTTCTTACTAATATTGGACCTATAATATGTGTACCATATACGTTTTTATATTTTATACCTTCGTTTTCTTCATTTACTCCCCATTCCACTTTAAATAATGGTTCTTCAATATTTTTTATTACACTCATTGTATTTATGAAGCCTACTACTTTATTTCTTAAATATTTGCTTGTACAAATTACATCTTCTGTTATTCTTTTTTCTTGATGATTTGTTTCAAAATTTAAAAGTCCTAATGTATTTTCTTCATCAATTTTCTTCCCTAATATTTCAAAACTATTGCCAGTTAATAAAGTAACTTTTCCGTTCATTTATTGAATTTAAAAAATCATCTTTTTTACTCATTATATCTTGCAAAATAACTTTCTGATTTTTTTCTGTTCCGCAGCCCATATAAATAAAATCATAATCATTAAAATTTATTTCATCACCAATTGTTTTTTTATCTACAATAACATCAAAGCCTTGGTCTTCTATATGCTGCTTTATTATTTTTACATTACCATATTCTCCATACAAATTCATTATATCATGATATAAATGCAATATTTTAATTTCCATATTACAAATCATTCCTTTACTTACTTTCTATTCTATCCATAAACTTCATTCTATCTGAAAAGCATGTAACTACATATATATCTTCTTTTTCTATCTCTTTTACTCTTTTCATCATTTCATCTAAATTTTCTTCTGCAATTATTTTTTCTTTATCAATTTCTGCATATTTCATTCTTATTGATAAATCGTGAACATATTTTCCTGCTATTATTATATGTTTTACACATTCTGCTTTTAAAAGTTCAAAATCTATATCCCATATCCATGAAGTTTCGCTTGTAAAGTATTTTCTGCTAACTGCATCAACTATTACAACTACTGTGCATGGCTTATTTTCTCTAACTATGTATTGTAAAGATTGATTATATGATATTGAATTTTCATGTTTTGATGTTAATAACATTCCGTTATTTTCATTTATTTTAAATGTTTGTACTCTATCATTTTTTATTATATATTCATTAAGAGTTTTTATTATTTTTTCATCTTCTACTCCAATAAGCCTAGCTACTGCATACGTTGCCAGTATATTGTATGCATTATATACACTTCTTAAATTCATTTGCATTTCGTATTTGTTATTTATTTTTATTTTACCTGTTTCTAGGTTTATATCTGTAATAGCATAATCTGGGTCTTTTCTACTATGACCACATTCATTACATTTATATTTGCCAACATGTCCAAAATGATAATATTCATATTCTAATTTATTTTTACAGTTAGGACAATATTTTCCGTCATTATATGCTGATGTATTTTTAGTAGAATCTAATTCATTTTTATTTATTCCTATATATGTTACATTTTCTCTATTGTAGCCATATAGTGATGATAATGGCTCATCTGTATTTAATATTAAGTGCATATCATCTGTAATTGCTTCTTTCATTATCTCATATATTAGTTCTGGATGACCATTTCTTGTCATCTGGTCTCTATATAAGTTTGTTACAACTAAATATTTAGGTTTTATGTATTTTGTAGTGTATCTTAAATATCTTTCATCACTTTCTATTACTAAAACATCTTTTTTTACTTTTCCCATTAGATTGCATGAATTTAAAATCATTGTTGTAACACCTTCTATTTGATTAGAGCCTTCCGTGTTACAGCCAACTTTATATCCATTTTCTTTTAAAACATTATAAATCATTTCTGTTGTTGATGTTTTTCCATTACTCCCTGTTACCATTATTATATTCTCTGGTAATTTTATTTTAGAAAGTATATTTTTATCTAGTTTTAATGCAATTTTTCCAGGTAAACTACTACCTTTGTGCATAAATTTTCCAATAAAATATATAATTTTATTAATTAAAATAATTAGCATTTTCATATTCTACACATTCCTTTCTCGGGAATAAATTACTAAATACATTCTGCTAAACATTAAACTTGAACAATACAATATCACCATCTTGCATAACATATTCTTTTCCTTCTGAGCGTACTAGTCCTTTTTCTCTTGCTGCTACCATTGAACCTTCTCTTATTAAATCATCATAAGAAACAATTTCTGCTTTTATAAATCCTCTTTGTATATCTGAATGGATTTTTCCTGCTGCTTCTGGAGCTTTTGTTCCTTTTTTTATTGTCCATGCTCTTACTTCTGGTTCACCTGCTGTTAAAAATGACATTAAGCCTAATAAATCATAACTTTCTCTTATTACTGTATCTAATCCTGATTCTTTTAAACCTAATGCTTCTAGCATTTCTTTTTTATCGCTATCTTCTAGCCCTGATAATTCCTCTTCTATTTTTGCACATAATGGTATACATTTTGTGTGTTCCTGTTTTGCAAGTTCTTTAACTTTGTTTACATTTTCATCATTTTCTATATTTCCAAGCTGATTATCTTCTACATTTGCTATATATATTATTGGTTTTGATGTAAGAAGGAATAAATCTTTTACAGTTTCTTGTTCCTCTTCTGTTAAGCTTACGCTTCTAGCTGGTTTTCCCTGTTCTAATAAAGCTTTTATTTTATTTAAGGCATCTATTTCTACTTGATATTTTTTATCTGCCTTTAACATTTTTGTTGCTTTATCTATTCTTTTATCTACTGTTTCCATATCTGCAAATATAAGTTCTAAATTTATTGTTTCTATATCTCTTAATGGATCAATATTTCCATCCACATGAACTATATTGCTATCTTCAAAACATCTTACAACTTCACAGATTGCATTTACTTCTCTTATATGTGATAAAAATTTGTTTCCTAACCCCTCTCCTTTACTTGCACCTTTTACTAATCCAGCAATATCAACAAATTCAATTACTGCGTGTGTTGTTTTTTGAGGGTTATACATTTTTGTAAGTTCATCTAATCTTTCATCTGGTACTGCTACCATTCCAACATTTGGTTCTATTGTACAGAAAGGATAATTTGCACATTCTGCTCCTGCTTTTGTAATACTATTAAACATTGTACTTTTCCCTACATTTGGTAAGCCTACTATTCCTATTTTCATTGTTATAACATTCCTCCCTAAGAACTTTTTGATTACACTGACCAGTATTATATACTATTTTTAGGTTTAATTCAATATCTACATGCACTTATCCAAACAAACTTATTTGGTTACTTTGACTCATTCCATCTAAACATCCAAATTTTGCAAGCATTTCTGTGGTTGATTTTCCAATTTTAGCTTTTAATTGTAAATCATCTATACACATAAATTTTCCTTCTGCTTGTGCTGCTTGATAAATACTTTCTGCTGCAAT
>CANRAB010000025.1 GCA_947628475.1 uncultured Clostridia bacterium | reverse complement strand
ATATAATCCTCTTTGTTTTAATATTATTTTAGAATGGATTTTAAAACATTTATAAAATCCTCTTCATCAATTCTATGTGCTTCTATATAAAATTTGTATCCATCTTTCTCAAAAAATGCTTCTCCTGTAATTTTACTTTCATCTCTAATATACTTACCTTTAAATAGTTTTACTTCTTCGCCATTAATTATTGAATTTGGCATTTTTCCTTTGTCTGGCATCAAACAGCCTAATATGTATTTTTCTTTTGTAAATGTAATTTCAATATATGGTCCATCTTCTTTATCATCATTTGCATATATTAAAGTATATTGCCATAATTTTGTATAATCATCTTTATTATTATACTCTCTTTCAAATAACTTACCCTGTTTAGATAGATATAAACCATTTGGAACATATATTTCATCTACAAATTCAAATTCTTCTTTTAAATTTGCATCTTCCCATCTTCCATCAATATCTTCTAAACTTTTTATGCTTCCTTCATTAAATACTATATTATCTTCTTGCATATACTGCTCCTTTTGAATTTGATTGTTGTCTTTAGCTATTTTTATGCTATTTGAAGGAAATTCAACATTTTTGCTAATCACTAAGCATAACACAAACAATGCACATACTGATAATATTTGATACATAACTTTTCTTGTTTTTTTACTTTTCATTTCAAACTCCTTACTAGCTTTTAATATAGCTATCTTTTCCTTTACATCTTTTTTTACATTTTCTTTTAAATCATTATTATTTTCCATAGCTATAACCTCCCTCTTCTAAGTTTCTTTTTATCTTTTTTCTAACCCTATGAAGAATTGTTTTTACATTACTTGCAGATAAATTTAATTTATTTACTATTTCTTTTATTGATTTTGCTTCATAATAAAATAATATAAACACTTTATATTCATCTGACTTTAAAGATTTTAGAGTATCTGCAATAATTTTATTTTGTTCATTCTCTTCTGTTGACTGCTCAATATTAAAATTATATACTAGACTTTCTTCATAGTCAGATATAGAAAAGTTTAATTTTGAGTTTCTGTATTTATTTTTAATGATGTTTTTAGTAGTCCCTGCTATATAAGGCTTCAGTTCTGTGCTGTTTAATAATTTACTACTATTTTTCCATATAGCAACAAATACATCAGATATTATTTCTTCTATATCTTCATTTGTTATGTATACACTTACTCCGTTTTTTACTATCATATAGATATATCCATAAAAATCATCTATTAGCTTATCTACGTCTATTTTTCCTTCTATTAAATAATCTTTTAATACTTCATTTTTCAATTTAGTCCTAAATCTCCTTATTTATTTTAGTTAACTTTCATATATATAGTAACATTTTTAAAAAAAAGGTTACAACTTTTTAATAAAAAAATATAGGTATTCTATTAAATGTTAATTATTCATCTAAAATTAACAGTATACCTATATTTTTCTAAATCTATTTTCTAGACTTTATCTATGTTTTCTATTTTATCAAATCTTCTAAGGTTTTGCTATTTACATATTCGTTAATTACATCATCTAATCCTTTCCAAAAAGAATATGTTTTACAGTTTCTTTGTCTTACACACTTTCCTTCTTCTGTTAAACAATCTATTGGAGTTAAATCCCCTTCTGTTGCTTTTAATATATCTCCTATTATACAATCACTTGGTTTTTTTGATAATTTATATCCTCCTGTAGTACCTCTTGCTGTCTCCAAATATCCTGCCTTATTTAACATTGCTATAATTTGTTCTAGATATTTATTTGATATCTCTTGCCTTTTAGCTATTTCTTTTGAAGTTATATATTTTCCCTTACTATTCAATGCTAAATCTACCATAACCCTTAAAGCATATCTCCCTTTTGTAGATATTTTCATATATATACCTCCTATTTTTGATTATAATATAATTGCTTCTTAAGTTACTTTTTTCCATACCATTTTATTATCTTTAAATTCATAACATAATTTATTCTCATCACACAAATATGCTAAATACGATTTTACTGTACTTCCAATTAAAATATATTGATTTGGATTTATAGTTAATTTATATTCATCAAAAATGTATTGTAATATTTCTTCAACTGTGATTTCGTTAACACATATACTACATATTTTATTAGATATTTCTTGTATTTTATTTCTGTTCAATTGTATCAAATTAAAAATATTATCTGTTGCTTCACAATGAGATGGAATATATAGTTTTCCATTTAAAGTAGCTAAATAGTCCAAAGTATTAAGATATTCCTTAACATCATATATAAAGAATAAATGATACTTAGTAATGGTTTCTTCACTAAATAAAGAGTCAGCTAAAAAATATATATCATCACTTGTCCTAATTCCTACCATATCAAAAGAATGTCCTTTCAAAGAAAAATATTCTAAACCATCTGGTAAATTATTTTCTATTGGCGTAACAACAGATTCCTTTGCTAATAAAAATTTATTTCTTATATCTTTAAATGGAGAGCTCCCATAAAGAAAAGATGGTTCTAAAACAGGATTTTCAGTAAATGCCTTCTCCATTTTATTAGCAAGTATAATACAATTTGTTCTATCTTGTATTACTTTATTTCCTCCAATATGATCCGCATGTGAATGTGTATTAATAATTCCTTTTACTTGCCAACCTTGCTCCTCAACTATTTTTAATATTTTCTTACCTGCATCTTTATCATTTCCTGAATCTATAATATAAACATTACTATCATCTATTTTATAAATTCCTATGTTTGTAGGATTTTTTATATAATAAGTTCTTTCACCAACTTTTTCTAATTCCATAAATATATCTCCTTCATATTCCTCCACCATTTTTGACTTACCACTTTTAACTCTCACTTATTAATCAAATTATTTTTTAGTTATATAATTTTCTCACCTCTAACTATTTAATTTGCATTATATCACATATTGCAAAATTAGTACATAGTTACTTTAAAGTGCGTACTTGATTTTTATATTGTATTTTGATATAAATTCATTATATAATACTCTTCCTGCTGGTGGAGGTGTACCTTTTGTTCACTCTCATAAAATAATGCAATTATAAAATAATATGACACAAGCATACCAATATAAAAATTTGGTATGCTTTAATTATAAACTTTCTTAGACATTTTGGTTACTTTTTATTACCAAATACGCATATTCATAAATTTCGTTTTATTTCAAAAATCCATCAATAATTGCTTGTTCCGCTTCTTTTTCATTTAATCCTAATGTCATTAATTTCATGAGCTGGTCTCCCGCAATTTTTCCAATGGCTGCCTCATGAATTAGATTTGCATTAACATTATTTGCAATAATTTCTGGTATTGCAATAACTTTACCCTCATCTTTAATAATTGCATCACATTCAACATGTCCAAAACATTCTGTGTTTCCTGTTACTTTTGATTGGAATTGCTGTATAGAATTTTCTGTTGCAACTGATCTAGAAGTTACCTTCGTACTAGAATTTCTTCCGTTTAATTCTACTTCAAAAATTGTTTTTGCACTTTGCATACCATGTGTCATAATTTTTTCTGTTACAATAAAATTCGTATCATCTTCTAATACTCCTCTGGTTTCCCTTACAGTAGAATCCACACCTTTTATTTGTGTTGACTCCATCTCTAAACTTGATCCTTTTTTTAAGTGAACCTCTGTAACAGGATTTAAAATTCTTTTTCCCGTACCTGTGCCTTCACCATAATGCTTCTCTATATATTTTACTTTTGCTCCCTCTTCTAAAAAGAAACGATGAATTCCATCATGCTGTGAATCTTTATGATGGTCGTTATGAATACCGCATCCAGCTATAATATAAACATTTGCATTTTTACCTATATAAAAGTCATTATACACTACGTCATTTAATCCACTTTCTGTAATAATTACTGGAATATGCACAATCTCAAATTTAGTGTTTTCTTTAACATAAATATCTATTCCAGATACATCCTTTTTCGTTACAATATTAATATTATCTGTTACTTTTCTTTCAACGCCTTTCCCGTTTTTACGAATGTTATAAGCCCCTTCAAACGTTTCGCCTTGTATATCAGTAATTTGTTCCAATAAACTAATATCTGTTTTATCCATTGTCTTGTCCTCCTAACTTACAACATGTAGGTTTTTCTAGCACTTGTCCCAATAACTTCTCCTTACTTCCTTGTGCTTCTATCTCTCCAGATTTCATTAAGATAATTTCATCTGCTATATTTAAAATACGCTCTTGATGTGAAATTATAAGTGTAGTACCTTTTACAATTTTTCTCATATCTTCAAATATTTTAATTAAGCTTTGGAAACTCCATAAATCTATTCCTGCTTCTGGTTCATCAAAAATAGTAAATTTTGAATTTCGTACTGCAACTGTCGCGATTTCAATTCTTTTTAGTTCGCCTCCTGATAAAGAATTGTTTACTTCTCTATCTACATACTCCTTTGCACATAGTCCTACCTTTGATAATATCTCACACGCTTCACTTTTATTTATTTCTTTTCCTGAAGATAATTTTAGCAAATCATACACTGTAATTCCCTTGAATTTTACTGGTTGTTGAAAAGCAAAACCAATACCTAATTTTGCTCTTTCATCAATAGATAAATTAGTAATATCTTTTCCCTCTAGTAGTACTTTACCTGTATCTGGTTTTTCAATTCCCATAATCATTTTAACTAGTGTTGATTTTCCTGAACCATTTGGACCAGTAATAGCAACAAATTTATCAGTATCAATATTTAAGCTAACATGATTTAATATCTTTTTATTATCTCTTGTAAAACAAATATCTTTTATCTCTAACATAACTTTTCCCTTCTTATTATATTGCATTTTAAATCATAAATATAATTCACACCTTAATTATTATTTATTCATAATAACTTATTTATTGCTTAATTCCTTGTATCTTTTTATTTTCATAGTTGATGTTTTCTCAAACTCTCCCTCTTTTATCTCCAAGCTTTTTACTGCTTTATACGATGTTAATTTTTTATTTACTTCTTTTATTTTCTTCCATATAACATCGTAAATTTCCTCTGCTGAAAGTTTTCCATATATTTCTTCTATTTTTGTATAATCTGGTATTACTCTTGCTGTTATAATTAGTTCTTTTTCCTCTTTTTTGCTATCTTCTTCTGGCTTTTTACCATATACCATTACATCTTTAATTTCATCTTGTTTATCTAGTAACATCTCAATCTCTTCTGGATAAATATTTTTTCCATTCTGTGTTACTATTACATTTTTACTTCTACCTGTAATAAATATATAGCCATTTTCATCTATATATCCTATATCTCCAGAATGGAAATAACCCTCTTTATCTATTGCCTTTTTTGTCTCTACTTCATCCTCGTAATATCCAATCATTAAAGTTGGTGATTTTATTAAAATTTCTCCTTCTCCATTCTCATTTGGTTTTTCTACTTTAATATCTGCCTGCACAACTGCTTTTCCTACTGAACCAACACATGGATTATATTCTGGTGTTAAAGCAGCTATTGGTGCTGTTTCTGTTAATCCATACCCTTGTAAGAATGTAATTCCTATATCTTCTAACCACTGACCAACTTTCTTATCTATTGGTGCTGCTGCTGAAACAATAATTCTTAAATTTCCACCCAAATTGTTATATATTTCTTTAAATACCTTTCTCTTTACATCAATTCCAGCCTTTTTTACAGCATTTGTAATAGCGATTAATGTATTAATTAATTTATCTTTTTTACTCTTTACTATTTTTTCATTTATTTTCTTGTATAAGCTTTCAACAAGAAGTGGAACTGTTAATATAGCGGTAGGACTTGACTCTTGAATATTTGGCACAATATATTTTAACCCTTCACATATTGCAATAGAAGCACCTGTTGCTATTGGTAGCAAAAAACCAATAGTTGATTCATAACAATGGTGTAAAGGCAAAACTGAAAATAGTCTATCAACAGGATATAATTTAACATAAGCAGATACAGCATTAATATTCTCTGCTAAATTTCTATTGTTTAACATAACTCCTTTTGAATTTGATGTGGTTCCAGAAGTAAAAAACAAAATTTTAAATTCCTCTGGATTAATTTCTATTTTTTCAAAAAAGTCATTTCCTTTTTGAACTATTTTCTTTCCTTCTTCTATTAAGTAATTTAGTCCCACATCGTTTTCTTCTAATTCTTCACTTGATTTCATTTGTATATAATATTTTATTCCTAACTCCTTGTCTTTTAACTTTTTTACAGTTCCCTCAAGTTTTTTTGAATAAATAATTGCTGATGCGTTAGAACGAACTATAATATTAGTTAACTCATTTAATGGTAATTCTTTATCTGTTGGAACTGCTATTCCTACACCACATAACATTGCCATATATGAAACATACCACTCATATTGAGTTTCACCAATTATAACTACCCTTTTATCCTTTAAATCTAACATTTGTACTAATGCTGTACCAAGCCCTAGCACATCTTCTCCAAATTGCTTATATGTAAATGTTTTATATGGTTCTTTATGGCTTGGTTTTTCTAATATACACGCATTATTTGAATATTCTTTAATAGATTTTAAAAAGAAATCTTTTACAGTTTTATAATGTGTCATATCTTCGTAAGGTGTATTTCTATTTTTTACATTTTTTCTTTCCAATTTTTCATAGTCTATGTACTGTAGTTCATCTAGTATATTATTTCCTATTTTCATTTTTTTAAATTTTATTTTGGGTATTTTTATATTTAAAAAGCTCATATCTTGTTTCCTCCATTTTTTGCAAAATTTTTCTTCTAAAAAATATTATTTTTAATAATTATTATACAATATTAGTTATGTTTAAGTATTATTTTCTTTTATAATATTAAATTTTATTTTTTACTATTACTGTTTCTACTCTTTATTTACTTAACCCTTTAATGACTGTATCTATAAAACCATTATATATATCTTCTATATTTGTTTCCCTGCCTATTTTCATTCTATATATCAAACTTGAACATGTTATTCCAAAAATTCCTGCTGCTAGTGCTTCTACATCACCATCATAAAATTCCCCCGCTGCAATTCCTTTTTCTATTATGTTTTCTAATATCTTTATATACTTAAATACACATTTTCTACATTTTATATTTTTTTCTTCTTTACCCCACATCTGACTGAATACTAAATTAATAAAGTTCTCATATTTTACAGTTACTTTTATTTGAACCAATATTATTGCTTTTATTTTATCTACATATTTATCACAATTTTTTGTTTTTATTTTTATACTATTTTCTAGCAAACTCATTCCATCTTCTAATAATAAATTTAATATGTCTTCTTTTTTCTCAAAATGATAATATAATGTTCCTTTTGCTATTCCTGAAACCGCTGTTATTTCTTCAACACTCGTTGCATCATATCCTTTTGCAGCAAACAATTCCATTGCACATTCAAAAATTCTTCTTTTTGTTCTATTCATATTAAAAATCATTCCTTGCTTTAAATTTATGTATAATATTGTACTATAATTTTTAAGATTTTTCAATATTTTACCATTAATTTACATTTGCTGCATCTATTTTTAACTCATATATTTTCAAATTTATACTTGTAAAATTTTTATTAACTTGCCTTTCTTAATTCTTTTGCATTTTCTAGCGCTATTTTAGTTATTTCTCCATTTGAAATTCTAGCTATTTCTTTTATAGTTTCTTGTTCATCTAATAGTTTAATACATGTTTTTGTTTTTTCTTGTTCTACTTTTTTATATATATAATAATTGCTATCTCCTTTTGCAGCTATTGACGCTGAATGTGTTATACACAATGTTTGATGTTTAGTTGATATTATTTTCATTTTTTCTGCAACTGCATTTGCTGCTTTTCCACTAATTCCTGTATCTATTTCATCAAATATTAAAATTGGCACATCATCAACATCTGCTAATACTGTTTTTATTGCTAACATTATTCTTGACATTTCTCCACCAGAAGCTATTTTTGTAAGTTCATTATACCCTTCTCCTATGTTTGTACAAATTAAGAAATATACTTTATCAAGTCCATTTGAATTATACTCTCTATTCTCATTCCTCTCAATTTCAACTTTAAACTTTGCATTAGGCATTTCTAACTCTTTCAACTCTCTATTTATTTTATCATTCAATTTTATCGAATATATATTTCTTACTTCATTCATTTTGTTTGCTAAAATATTCATTTCTTTTTCTACATTCTTTAGCTCTGCTTTAAGTTTTTTATTTATTTCATCAATATTTTCAATTTGTTCTATTTCAATTTTTAGTTTATCTTCATATTCCAAAATTTTATTTATACTATTCCCATATTTTCTTTTTAATGAGAATATTATATCTAAACGTCTTTCTATTTCATCTCTTTCATACTCATCAAAATCAGCATCTTCTTTTAAATTTGAAATGTCTCTTGTGATTTCTTGTATTTCATAATATACATTTTTTAATTCTAATAACTTTTCTTTATATACTGATCCATAGTCTTCAATTTTCTCCAAGCATTTTATGGAGTTAGAGATAAAATCTATTGCATTATAGCTTAAATTTTCATCTACTGCGTTTAGGTTTTCTTTTAGTCTTTCACTATTTACCATTAAATTATGTTTTTCTTCTAATTCTAAGTCTTCTCCAATTTTTAAATTAGCAGCCTCTATTTCGTTGTATTGATATCTTAATAAATCTAGTCTTCTTTCTTTTTCTGTTTCGTCTCCATAATTGTTTTTTAGTTTTTCTTTTATTTCATTATATTTTCTATAATATTCTAAGTATTTTTGTTTTAGCTCTAATACTTCATTACCTATAAATCCATCTAAATATTGTATATGTTTTGAATTATCTAATAAATTTTGGCTATCATGTTGGCCATGTATATCTATTATTTTATTCATACAATTTTTTAGTTCTGTTACGGTTACTAATTTTCCATTTATTTTACAAGTATTTCTCCCATTTGCATAAATTTCACGAGATACTATTATATTCCCATCTTCAGATAGCTCATTTTCTGGACAATAAATATTTGCTTCTATTAAAGAATAGTTTTCACCTTTTCTAATCATTTCTTTTGAAAATCTTCCTCCTGCAATTATTGCGAGTGTTCCTATGATTAATGTTTTTCCTGCACCTGTTTCTCCTGTTAAAACGTTAAAACCTTCGTTAAAATCTATTGATAAATCATCTATAATTCCTATATTTTTTATATGTAAAGTAGATAGCATATATACCTCCCAAATTTTTGTTCGTATGTATTTTATATCTTTTTTAATTTTTTGTCAATACTTTTTAGAAAATTTGTTCGTTTTTTATATTTAAAAATGGGGCAGAGAAAATATCTCTACCCCCATAAATCTGAAAATGATATTATATACTGTCTTTGGACTTAATTTGTCGTTGTTATATTTATTTTTCTTCAACAATTTTTATATGTATGTCTTTTAGTTGTTGTTCAGTAACTGTACTTGGTGCTCCCATTAATGAATCTCTTGCCTTTTTATTTTTTGGAAAAGCTATTACCTCTCTTATGTTAGGTTCATCAGCTATTAGCATTACCATTCTATCTAAACCTGGTGCTGCTCCTGCATGTGGAGGTGTTCCATATTTGAAAGCATTATACAACGCTCCAAATCTTTTTTCTACCTCTTCTTCTGGATATCCTGCTATTTCAAATGCTTTTACCATTATTTCTGGATTATGATTTCTTACAGCTCCTGATGCCATTTCATAACCATTACATACTACATCATATTGGTATGCAAGTATTTCTAATGGATCTTTGTTTTGTAAACTTTCCATTCCCCCTTGTGGCATTGAAAATGGATTATGGTTGAAGTCTATGGTTCCTTCATCTGATAACTCATACATTGGAAAATCTACTATTAAGCAGAATTTATATACATCTTTTTCAATTAAATCTAATCTATTTGCAAGTTCTGTTCTTATTTGTCCTGATATTTTTTGTGCTGTTTTTAGTTCATCAGCTATAAAGAATATACTTGAATTTGCTTTTGCCCCTAATTTTTGTAGTTTTTCTTTTACATCATCTGTTATAAATTTTGCAATCCCACCTGCTACATTATTTTCATTATCTATTTTAACCCATGCCAATCCTTTTGCACCTGCTTCTTCTACTGCATAAGTTGTCATATTATCGAAGAATTTTCTTCCTTGTTCTGCACCATTTGGAACTATTATTGCTTTTACTGTTTTACCTTTAAATGCCATAAATTCAGTATTTTCAAATATCTTTGTAACATCTTGTATAATAAGTGGATTTCTTAAATCTGGTTTATCACTTCCATACATTTCCATTGCCTCTTTATATGGAATTCTTCTAAATGGTCCTTCTTCTATCTTCCACGTAGAAAATTTTTTAAATGTTGATGTTATTAGTTCCTCTAAAACTTTAAAAACATCTTCTTGTGTTGCAAATGACATTTCAAAATCTATTTGATAAAATTCGCCTGGTGCTCTATCAGCTCTTGGGTCTTCATCTCTAAAGCATGGAGCTATTTGATAATATTTATCAAAACCAGATACCATTAATAATTGCTTAAATTGTTGTGGAGCTTGTGGTAATGCGTAAAATTCTCCTGGATGCAACCTACTTGGCACTAAAAAATCTCTTGCGCCTTCTGGTGATGAGTTTGCAAGTATTGGTGTTTGTATTTCACTAAATCCCATCTCATCCATTTTATCTCTTACAAATTTCATTATTTTTGAACGAAGCAAAATATTATTATGTATTTTTTCATTTCTTAAATCTAAAAATCTATATTCTAGTCTTAATTCTTCCTTTACATTTGATATATCTATTTTTTCTGAGTTTACTTCAAAAGGTAGTACATTCTTACATTTTCCTAAAACTTCGATTTTTTCTGCCTGAAGCTCTATATCTCCTGTTGGAATTTTATTGTTTTTATTACTTCTTTCTGCTACAACACCTTCTACTGATATAACACATTCTGTTACTAGTTCATCTGCTTGTTTTTGCATTTCTTCATTTTCTGCTATTATTATTTGTGTAATTCCATATTGATCCCTTAAGTCTATAAATCTCATTCCACCTAAATTTCTAATTCTTTGTACCCATCCTGCTATTTTTACCTTTTTTCCTTTATCTTCTATTCTTAATTCTCCACAATTATGATTTCTATATTCGTTCATAAACTTTCCCATTCCTTCTATTTTAAATTATTTTTTAACCACTTAACTCTTTCTTCATGTAGTTTTTTTCCAAGTTCTATGCCAGGTTTTATATTATACTTGTTTATTATATATTCTCCATCTACTGCTTTAAGCATTTTTTTACCTATACTACAAAAATCGTATTGTTTATCTTCTATATCTTCTTTTGTACCGTTTAAATTTCTACTTCTATCACAATAAACTACTATTTGTAAACCTTTTAACCCCAATTGAGTTTTATCTATTTTTTCAATAAATCTTACCTTTTTCGCTATTGTCATTTGTGGAAATACTCCGTCCCTTCATGTGTTCTAAAACTGCTGTTTTTCCACATTTTTCCCATTCATTTGGGCATCCTAAGGTCTTACACAAGTCCTTTAATGGTGCAACTCCCCTTTGTTCATGATTATAATGATGTGGATACATTTCTTTTGGAGTTCTTCCTTTGCCTAAATCATGTACTAATGCACAAAATCTAATTTTTGTATTTTCAGTTAATTTCGCACTATTATCCAATGTAAGCATTGTATGATTATAACTATCTCCTTCTGGATGATATTTTATTGGTTGTACTGCTCCTATTAAGTCATATACTTCTTTAAAATGCACATCTAGTACATTTGCTTCTTTTAATATTTCAAAAAACTTTGATGGTCTATCTGCTTCAAGAGCCTTTCTAAATTCCACAAATACTCTTTCTTTTGATAAAGTATTTAATTCGTCTCTCAATTTATACATCAGGTTAATAGTTTCTTTAGATACTTCAAAATCTAAAATTGCCGCCATTCTAGCAACTCTATATACTCTTAATGGGTCTTCACTAAATTTTTCACTAGTTGCTCTTATAATCCTATTCTCTAAATCTTTTTGCCCTCCAAAAGGGTCAATAATTTCTTTTGTTAATACATCTTGAGCTATTGAATTTATTGTTATATCTCTTCTTCTCAAATCTTCTTCTATTGTAATTTGCTCGTTTGTTTCTACTTCAAATTCTTTATGTCCTTTTCCTATTTTTGTTTCTTTTCTAGCTAAAGCAAATTCTTTATTTTCTAAATCAAATACTTCAAATGATTTTCCTCGTACATGTGCATTTGGAAAAAGTTTAATAAACTTATCTGCACTTATTCCAGTTATACAATAATCTTCATCTTTAATGGATTTATTAAGAATAGCATCTCGCACAGCTCCACCTACTAAGTAAGTGTTACCTCCATTTTGTTTAATTATATTTGCTATTTTTTCTATATCCATATTTCCTCCTAAAATACAACATTATTTTATATCTAATATGACTATATGTCAAGAGAAAACAGAAAAAATCACTAAAGCGCGTACTTATTTTATAGTAAAAAATAAAGGGGTACAAAACTGTACCCCCAATATTATCGATATTATTCCATTATTTCAGAAACTATACCAGAGCCTACTGTTCTACCACCTTCACGGATAGCGAATCTTAATCCTTTTTCCATAGCGATTGGTGTGATTAACTCGATTGTCATGTCGATGTTATCTCCTGGCATAACCATTTCTGTTCCTGCTGGTAAATCAATAACACCTGTAACGTCTGTTGTTCTAAAGTAGAATTGTGGTCTATATCCATTGAAGAATGGAGTATGTCTTCCACCTTCTTCTTTAGTTAGAACGTAAACTTGTGCTTTGAATTTTGTATGTGGATGAATTGAACCTGGTTTTGCTAAAACTTGACCTCTTTCAATTTCATTTCTTTGGATACCTCTTAGTAGTAATCCAACGTTATCTCCAGCTTGTGCTTGGTCTAATAATTTTCTGAACATTTCAACACCTGTGATAACTGTTTTCTTAGCTTCTTTAGATAATCCAACTATTTCAACTTCGTCAGAAAGTTTTACTGTTCCTCTTTCTACTCTACCTGTTGCAACTGTTCCTCTACCTGTTATAGAGAATACATCTTCAACTGGCATTAAGAAGTCTCCGTCTGTTGGTCTATCTGGTGTTGGTATATAAGAATCTACTGCATCCATTAATTCTTTCATGCAAGCATATTCTGGTGCATTTGGATCTGTTGATGTGCACTCTAATACTTTTAGTGAAGATCCTTTTATAATTGGAATTTCATCTCCTGGGAAATCGTAGCTAGATAATAAATCTCTAACTTCCATTTCAACTAATTCTAATAATTCTGGGTCATCAACCATATCGCATTTGTTTAGATAAACAACGATATATTTAACACCAACTTGTCTTGCAAGTAATATATGCTCTCTTGTTTGAGGCATTGGACCATCAGCTGCTGAAACAACAAGTATTGCTCCATCCATTTGTGCAGCACCTGTAATCATGTTTTTTACATAGTCTGCGTGACCTGGACAGTCAACGTGTGCATAGTGTCTGTTAGTTGTTTCATATTCTACGTGAGCTGTGTTAATTGTGATTCCTCTTGCTTTTTCCTCTGGTGCTCCATCGATTTGATCATAAGCTGTATACTTAGCCATGTTCAATAATCCTAAATATTTTGTAATTGCTGCTGTTGTTGTTGTTTTACCATGGTCTACGTGACCAATTGTACCAATGTTTACGTGTGGTTTGGTTCTTTCAAATTTTTCCTTTGCCATTAAAAAATCCTCCTTTAATTTTTGAATTTAGAATTGGATTTAAGTTTAGATTTTACTCTTAAACTTAAATTCATTCTAATTCTCTTTTATTTTTTTAAATTTAATAACTATTTTACAAGCATTGTTATTTTATAACAATTTTGCTTTTTTTGCAATAGTTTTACTGTATTTTTTTTATTTTTATCAATATTTTAAACTTTATTCTTCTTTTTTAGCTCTTGAAGCAACTATTGTTTCAAGTATTGATTTTGGTACTTCTTCATAATGAGAAGGTTCCATAGAGTATGTTCCTCTACCTTGTGTTTTTGAACGTAAGTCTGTAGCATAACCAAACATTTCAGATAATGGTATAAATGCTCTTATTATCTGCATTCCGTTTCTTGCTTCCATACCTTCCATTTTTCCACGTCTTGAGTTTACATCTCCTATAACATCTCCCATATATTCTTCTGGAACTGTTATTTCAACTTTCATTATAGGCTCTAATATAACTGATTTACCTTGTTTACATCCTTCTTTAAATGCCATTGAACCAGCTATTTTGAATGCCATTTCTGATGAATCGACATCATGGTATGAACCATCAACTAACGTTGCTTTAAAGTCTATAACTGGGTATCCAGCAAGGATTCCACTTTCAGCAGCTTCACGAATACCATCTTCTGTTGGTTTAACGTATTCTTTTGGAACAACACCACCAACGATTTTACTTTCAAATTGGATTCCTGAACCTGGCTCTAATGGTTCCATTTCAATCCATACATGTCCGTATTGTCCACGTCCACCAGATTGACGAATGAATTTTCCTTCTACTCTTACTTTGTTTCTTATAGTTTCTTTATAAGAAACTTGTGGTTTACCAACATTAGCTTCTACTTTAAATTCTCTCTTTAATCTGTCTACTATAATGTCTAAGTGTAATTCTCCCATACCTGCAATTATTGTTTGACCAGTTTCATGATTTGTATATGTCTTGAAAGTTGGATCTTCTTCTGCAAGTTTTGCTAAAGCTATACCCATCTTTTCTTGAGCTACTTTATCTTTTGGCTCGATTGCAATTTCAATAACTGGTTCTGGGAATTCCATAGATTCTAGTATAACTGGATTATTTGGATCACATAAAGTATCGCCTGTTGTTACTTCTCTTAATCCAACTGCTGCTGCAATATCTCCTGAATATACTTTATCTATATCTTCTCTATGATTTGCATGCATTAAAAGGATTCTTCCTATTCTTTCTTTTTTATCTTTGTTTGCATTTAATACAGTTGAACCTGACTCTAATGTTCCTGAATAAACTCTAAAGAAACATAATTTTCCAACAAATGGATCTGTTGCAATTTTAAAAGCTAAAGCTGCAAAAGGTTCTGAATCTGATGTTTTTCTTTCTGTCTCTTCACCATCTAATGTAACACCTTTTATATGTGGTATATCAAGTGGTGATGGCATAAAGTCAACAATTGCATTCAATAACTCTTGAACACCTTTATTCTTGTATGATGAACCACAGCAAACTGGTACTACTTTATTAGCAATAGTTCCTATTCTTAATCCTTTTTTGATTTCTTCTTCTGAAAGGCTACCGCCATCTAAATATTTCATCATTAATTCATCATCTTGCTCTGCTGCTGCTTCTACCATTTCTGCTCTATACTTTTCTGCTAATTCTCTTAAGTCATCTGGTATTTCTGTTTCTTCTATATCTTTACCTAAATCGTCTTTATGAATAAATGCTCTCATTTTAATTAAGTCTACAATACCTTTGAAAGTATCTTCTGCGCCTATTGGTAATTGAATTGGAATTGCATTTGCATTTAATCTATTTCTCATTTGCTCAACGCAAGCTAAGAAATTTGCACCTGTAATATCCATCTTGTTTACATAAGCCATTCTAGGTACATGATAATTATCAGCTTGTCTCCAAACTGTTTCTGATTGTGGTTGAACACCACCTTTGGCACAAAATACTGTTACAGAACCATCTAAAACTCTTAAAGATCTTTCAACTTCAACAGTAAAATCAACGTGGCCTGGGGTATCTATAATGTTTATTCTATGATTTAACCATTTACATGTTGTAGCAGCTGAAGTAATTGTAATACCTCTTTCTTGTTCTTGTTCCATCCAGTCCATAGTAGCTGCACCTTCATGAACTTCACCTATTTTATGAGTTCTACCTGTGTAGAAAAGAATTCTCTCAG
>CANRAB010000024.1 GCA_947628475.1 uncultured Clostridia bacterium | reverse complement strand
GTAATTAAATTTTCAGTTTTTGTAACTGACTTAAAATCAAGTGGGAAACCACATGGGAACAAAAACTTAAAATGTAGACCGTCTGAGGCAGTCCTATGTAATTCTTAAACAAGGGACTGCCTTAATTGTTTTTTCTAAAATATAAAAAATAACTTTTAAAGTTATAATTAATTCTAATAAAAAAGGTTTATAGGTAACCTTTTAAAAACCTAAATATATTATACAAGGAAATGATAATTAATGAAAAAAGTTGCAATTATCATGGGAAGCGATAGCGATTTACCTATTGTCGAGAAAGCAATACAAGTTCTAAAACAGTATCAAGTTCCATTCGAAGTACATGTCTATTCAGCACATAGAACCCCAGAAGAAGCAAGAAATTTTGCATTAAATGCACGCAAAAACAATATAGGTGTAATAATAGCAGCAGCAGGAAAAGCCGCTCACTTAGCAGGGGCAATTGCTGCAAATACTACATTGCCAGTAATTGGAATACCAATTAAATCAAGTACATTAGATGGTTTAGATGCTTTGCTTTCAACAGTACAAATGCCAAGTGGAGTGCCAGTAGCAACAGTAGCAATAGATGGAGCAGAAAATAGCGCAATACTTGCAATACAAATGCTTGCAATAAATGATGAAGCTTTATGTGAAAAACTAGAAGAAGCAAAAAAAGAAAACGAAAGAAAAGTACTAGAAAAGAATGAAAAAATCTTAGAAAAATATAATTAATTGGAGGTGTTTGTTTTGGAAAAAACAAATCAAATGTATGAAGGAAAGGCAAAAAAAGTATTTGCCACAGATGATGAAAATTATTGTATAGTATCATATAAAGATGATGCTACAGCATTTAATGGACTAAAAAAAGGTACAATATTAGGAAAAGGTGTTGTAAACAACAAAGTAACAAATCATTTAATGAAATTATTAGAGAGCAAAGGCATACCAACTCACTTTGTAGAAGAATTATCAGATAGAGAAACATTAGTAAAAAAAGTTAGCATAGTTCCATTAGAAGTAATAGTAAGAAACATAGCTGCAGGTTCACTAGCCAAAAGATTGGGACTAGAAGAAGGCGTAAAAATGTATAGTACAGTATTAGAATATTGCTATAAAAATGATGAACTAGGAGACCCCATGGTAAATGAGTATCATATTTTAGCCATGCAATGGGCCACAAAAGAAGAAATAGACTTGATTGCAAAATACGCACTAAAAATAAATGAAATACTAACAGAATATTTCAAAGAAGCAAATATAGAACTAATAGACTTTAAACTAGAATTTGGAAAAACAAAAGATGGTAAAATTGTTCTAGCAGATGAAATATCACCAGATACTTGTAGATTTTGGGATACAGTAACAAAAGAAAAGTTAGATAAAGATAGATTTAGAAGAGACTTAGGAGACGTTGACAAAGGATATAGAGAGATTATGAAGAGACTAGGCCTTTAATTTATAGTTAAGGATTAGTTTGAAAGGAATGAATACTAATGGGAAATATTCATGAAGAGTGTGGTGTATTTGGAATATATAGTCCTAAACAAACAGATGTGGCAACAACTACATATTATGGACTATTTGCACTGCAACACAGAGGACAAGAAAGCTGTGGAATAGTTGTAAATGATAAAGGTGTATTTAACACATATAAAGATGTTGGACTGGTAAATGATGTATTTACTGAAGATGTAATGAAAAAATTAGGCTTAGGTAATATTGCAATAGGTCATGTAAGATACGGAACAACTGGAAGCAACGGAAGAGCAAATGCACAGCCAATAGTTGTAAATCATATAAAAGGAAATATGGCACTTGCACATAATGGTAACTTAACTAATTGTGTGGAATTAAGAAAAGAGCTAGAACTTAATGGCTCAATATTCCATACAACTAGCGATACAGAAGTAATATCATATATAGTTACAAAAGAAAGAATAAATAGTGAATCTATAGAAGAAGCAATAAGTAAAGCAATGGATAAAATAAAAGGTGCATATTCACTAGTAATAATGTCTCCAGCAAAAATGATTGCAGTTAGAGATGAACATGGGTTTAGACCACTTTGCTATGGAAAAACAGATGATGGAAGATATGTTGTAGCATCAGAAAGCTGTGCATTAGATGCAGTTGGAGCAAAACTAATTAGAGAAATTAAACCAGGAGAAATTGTAGTATTTGATAAAGAAGGAGTAAGATCAATAACTACTCATTGCAATAAAGTAAAAAAATCAACATGTATATTTGAATATATATATTTTGCAAGACCAGACTCAGTAATAGAAGAAAAATCAGTACATAAAGCAAGACTAAATGCTGGAAAGTGCTTAGCTTTAGAATACCCAGTAGATGCAGATGTAGTAATAGGAGTGCCAGACTCTGGAATTGATGCAGCAATAGGTTATTCTAAAAAATCAGGAATACCTTATGGAATAGGATTTATAAAAAACAAATATATAGGAAGAACATTTATAGCACCAGGACAAAAAACAAGAGAAGATAGAGTAAGAATAAAATTAAATGTAATATCAAATACAGTAAAAGATAAAAGAGTAGTTTTAATTGATGACTCAATCGTTAGAGGTACTACTTGTGCACGCATAGTTAAGTTATTAAGAGATGCAGGTGCAAAGGAAGTACACATGAGAGTATCTGCTCCACCATTTTTAAATCCATGTTATTATGGAACAGATATAGATTCACGAGAAAACCTTATAGCTTGTAACCATACAATAGACGAAATTGAAAGAATAATAGGTGTGGATAGTTTAGGCTACTTAAAAGTAGAACAACTTTCAAAGCTAATAGGGATAGAAAATAATGAAGGAATATGTGCAGCATGTTTTGACAATAAATATCCAACAGAAATCCCAAAAAAAGCCAATAAAAACAAATTTGAGAATAAAATAGAAGAACAATAGTGAATATAAAGGAATGAAAGATTAAGTAAAATATACTTGATAGCTTCATTCCTATGAGGCGTTGTAAGAAATAAGGTAAACGAAAAATGTAGACAAAAATTTATAGAAAATAGTTAAAGAGAGAAAGGAAAAGAAGTTTTATGAAAAGTTATAGCGAAACATATAAAGAGGCTGGAGTAGATATAACAGCAGGATATAAAGCAGTTGAGTTAATGAAAAAGCATATAGCAAGAACCGTAACAGGTAATGAAATATCAGGAATAGGTGGATTTGGTGGCTTATTTTCGCTAGATATAAGTAATACAAAAAATCCAGTGTTGGTTAGTGGAACAGATGGCGTAGGCACAAAATTAAAAATAGCGTTTTTAATGGATAAACATGATACTGTTGGAATAGATTGTACAGCAATGTGTGTAAATGATATAATTTGTTGTGGTGCAAAACCATTAATATTTTTAGATTATATTGCAGTTGGAAAAAATTATCCAGAAAAAATAGAACAAATAGTAAAAGGCGTAGCAGAAGGATGCGTTCAGGCAGGTTGCAGTTTAGTAGGAGGAGAAACAGCAGAAATGCCAGGATTTTACCCAGAAAACGAATATGATTTAGCAGGGTTTGCAGTAGGCGTAGTAGATAAAGAAAAAATATTAGATAACACAAAAGTTAAAGAAGGAGATGTAATAATTGCATTGCCATCAAGTGGATTGCATTCAAATGGTTTTTCATTAGTAAGGAAAGTTTTTGATATTGAAAACGTAGATTTAAAAGAACCGATAAAAGAACTTGAAGGAAAAAGTTTAGGTGAAACCTTATTAACGCCTACAAAAATATATGTAAAACCTATGCTTGCACTATTTGAACAAATTGAGGTTAAAGCAGTCTCACACATTACTGGTGGAGGCTTTTATGAGAATGTTCCAAGAAGTATACCAAATGGTTATTGTGCAAAGATACAAAAAACAAAAATAAAAGTATTACCAATATTTAACTTAATTATGGAAAAAGGAAAAATTCCGGAGAGAGATATGTATAACACTTTTAATATGGGAGTTGGAATGACTATAGTAGTAAATAAAGAAGATGAAGAAAAGGCTCTTAAAACATTAAGAGATAACGGAGAAGAAGCATACACCATAGGATATATAGAAAAAAATAATGAAGATAAAATAATACTAGAATAATTAATGAGTTGAAATAAGAAAGGGAAAAAAATGTTAAAAAAGAGAGTGGCAGTCCTTGTATCAGGAGGCGGAACAAATTTACAAGCTTTAATAGATTATGAAAAAAATAAAAAAGCAAATTATGAAATAGTTTTAGTAGTTTCTAATAATGAAGAAGCCTATGCTTTACAAAGAGCAAAACAAAATAAAATTGAAACAGTAGTGATTGCAAAAAATAACTTGCAAATGAGCCAAGAAGAATGGGAAGAAAAATTAATAAAAAAAATAGAAGAAAAAAATATAGAATTAATAGTACTGGCGGGATTTTTAAGTATATTAAGTGAGAATTTTACGTCAAAATATCCAAATAAAATAATAAATGTTCATCCATCTTTAATTCCTGCATTTTGTGGAAAAGGGTATTATGGATTGAAAGTTCATAAAGAAGTGCTAAAGGCAGGTGTGAAGGTAACAGGTGCAACAGTACATTTTGTAAATGAAGTTCCAGATGGAGGAAAAATAATAGCTCAAAAAGCAGTGGAAGTAAAAGAAGGGGATACTCCAGAAACCTTGCAAAAAAGGGTAATGGAAGAGGCAGAGTGGAAGATTTTACCAGAAGCCGTAAATGAAGTTTGCAAGAGCATGTAAAAGAAAGTGAGGTATTAAAATGAATATTTATGAAACAAAAACAATGGGGGAGCAAATAAAAAATAATACTTATGTAGGAAGAGGAATTGTAATCGGAAGAACAAAAGACAGCCAAAAAGCAGTTATTGCGTATTTTATAATGGGAAGAAGTGAGAATAGCAGAAATAGAATATTTGTAGAAAATGGAAAAGAGGTAACAATATATCCATTTGATGAATCAAAAGTACAAGATCCCACATTAATAATTTATTCACCGATTAGAGTGTTAGAAGAAAATACAATAGTTACAAATGGAAATCAAACAGACACAATATATGATTTTATAAAGCAGGGTAAAACGTTTGAACAAGCTTTAGAAACAAGAAAATTTGAACCAGATGCTCCTAATTTTACTCCAAGGATAAGCGGAATTGTTAATATTCAAAATGGAGAGTTTACATATAAAATGAATATATTAAAAAGTGCAGATGCAGTAGGTAGTGCGTGCAACAGGTATAATTTTAGTTACAAATCGTTACCAGGAGTAGGCCACTTTATACATACGTATATGTGTGATGGAAACCCTATACCAACTTTCTTAGGAGAACCAGAAAGAGTAGAAATACCAAATAATATAGATGAATTTACAAATGATATATGGAACAACTTAAATGAAGAAAATAAAATATCACTTTATGTGAGATTTATTGATTTAGGAACAGGAAGTATAGAAAATAGGCTAATTAATAAAAATAAATAGTTAGTAATAATTAATAAAATTCTGTGGAAAGGAATGAAAAAAATGAAAGAATTTGAATTAAAGTATGGATGCAATCCAAATCAAGCAAAAGCAAGAATTTTTATGAAAAATGGAGGAGATTTACCAATAAAAATTTTAAATGGTAAACCTGGGTATATAAATTTTTTGGATGCTTTTAACAGTTGGCAATTAGTAAAAGAAATAAAAGAAGCTTTAAATATGCCAGCAGCAACTTCATTTAAGCATGTAAGCCCAACATCTGCAGCAGTAGGAAATAAATTAAGTCCAGAGTTAAAAAAGGCATGTTTTGTAGACGATATAGAAGATTTAGATGAATCACCTTTAGCATGTGCGTATGCAAGAGCAAGAGGAACAGATAGGATGTCTTCATTTGGAGATTGGATAGCTTTGAGTGATGAATGTGATATAACAACAGCAAAATTGATACATAGAGAAGTATCAGATGGTGTGATTGCTCCAGGATACTCTGAGGAAGCTTTAGAATTATTGAAAACAAAGAAGAAAGGAAATTACAATATAGTTCAAATAGATAAAAATTATGTACCAGAAGAAATCGAACAAAAGCAAGTTTATGGAATAACATTTGAGCAAAGTAGAAACAATGCAAAAATAGATAAGGAAATGTTAAATAAAATAGTTACGGAAAATAAAGAGTTGCCAGAAAGTGCAAAAATCGATTTAGTAATTGCATTAATAACATTAAAATATACACAATCAAATTCAGTATGTTATGCAAGTCAGGGACAAGCAATAGGAGTAGGAGCAGGACAACAATCAAGGATACATTGCACAAGACTTGCAGGAAATAAAGCAGATATTTGGCATTTACGTCAAAGTGAAAAGGTATTGAACCTTCCATTTAAAGAAAATATAGGAAGACCAGATAGAGATAATGCAATAGATATATACATATCAGATGACTATAAAGAGTTATTGCAAGATGGAGTTTGGCAAGAATTATTTACTAAAAAGCCAGAAGAATTTACAAAGGAAGAAAAGAAAGACTATTTATCAAAAATAAAAGGAGTTGCACTTGCAAGTGATGCGTTCTTTCCATTTGGAGATAACATTGAAAGAGCTGCAAAAAGTGGTGTAACATATATAGCCGAACCAGGTGGTTCAATAAGAGATGAAAGTGTTATAAATGAATGTAACAAGCTTGGAATTACAATGTGCTTTACAGGACTACGTTTATTCCATCACTAAAGAGCATAAATGAAGTAATAAAAAATTGGAGGTAGCTTATGGATGTAATGGTAATTGGTAGTGGTGGAAGAGAACACGCCATTATAAAAAAAATAAAACAAAATCCAAAAGTAAATAAAATATATGCTTTGCCAGGAAATGGAGGCATTTCAGAAGATGCAATCTGTGTAGATATTGGAGCAAAAGACATACAGAAACAAGTAGAATTTGCAGTAAAAAATAAAATAGATTTTGCTATAGTTGCACCAGATGATCCATTAGTATTGGGAGCAGTAGATGAGTTAGAAAGAGCAGGAATAAAATGTTTTGGACCAAATAAAAGGGCAGCCATAATAGAAGGAAGCAAAGTATTTGCGAAAAATTTGATGAAAAAATATAATATACCAACAGCAAAATATTGCACATTTTCAAATAGTAAAGAAGCTTTAGATTATTTAAAAAGTGCACCAATTCCAACAGTAATAAAAGCAGATGGATTAGCTCTAGGAAAGGGCGTAATAATAGCAAGAACAAGAGAAGAAGCTTCATCAGCAGTAAAAGAAATAATGGAAGATAGAAAATTTGGAGAAAGCGGAGCAAGTATTGTAATCGAAGAATTTTTAACAGGTCCAGAAGTTTCAGTGCTTTCATTTACAGATGGAAAAACTATAATACCAATGGTGTCATCAATGGATCATAAAAGAGCATTAGATAATGATGAGGGATTAAATACAGGAGGAATGGGAACAATTGCTCCAAATCCATATTATACTAAAGAAATTGAAAAAGAGTGTATGGAAAAAATATTCATTCCAACAATAAATGCAATGAATAAAGAAAATAGGACATTTAAAGGTTGCTTATATTTTGGTTTAATGATAACTCCAAATGGACCAAAAGTAATAGAATATAATTGTAGATTTGGAGATCCAGAAACACAGGTAGTGTTGCCACTTTTAGAAACAGACCTTTTAGATATAATGATAGCTACGGCAAATGGAAAATTATCAGATATAGATGTAAAGTTTAGTAATAAATCAGCATGTGCAGTTGTAATGGCATCAGAAGGATATCCCTTAAAATACGGTACAGGATATGAAATAACAATGCCTAAAGATTTAACATCAGAAATATTTGTTGCTGGAGCCAAAAAAGAAGATGGAAAGTTGTATACTTCAGGAGGTAGGGTCCTTGCTGTAACAAGTGTTGCAGATACGTTAAAAGAAGCAATAGAAAAATCCTATGATGTCGTTAAAAAAATAGATTTTAAAGGCAAGTTTTACAGAAAAGACATTGGAGCTAAATGTATTAATAATTAATAAGTAAAGATTTATTGTTTTACGATAAAAAGTTGTTTGTAAGACAATGAGAATTTGAAAGCTAAATTAGAAAGGAATGTTCAAAATGGTATATAGAATATATGTAGAAAAGAAAAAGGAATTTGCAAATGAAGCGCGCTCTTTAAAAAATGACATAGTAGAATTTTTAAAAATATCAAATTTAAAAGATATAAGGATATTAAATAGATATGATGTAGAAAATATAGATAGTAATTTATTTGAATATTGTATAGGAACAGTATTTTCAGAGCCACAATTGGATATAGTTACAAAGGAATTGCCAAACGAAAAAAATATATTTGCAGTGGAGTTTTTACCAGGACAGTTTGATCAAAGAGCAAATTCAGCAGCAGAGTGTATACAAATAATTTCAAAGAAAGAAAGACCAGTTGTAAAAACAGCAAAAGTATATATAATATGTGGTGAACTTTCAAGTGAGGAGATACAAAGAATAAAAAAATATATTATAAATCCGATAGAAACAAGAGAGGCTTCATTAGAAGAATATAGTACTCTTGTTACAAAATATGAAGAACCAAGAGATGTAGAAGTTTTAGAGGGCTTTTGCGAGTTAAAGGAAAAAGAATTGGAGGAATTTATAAAAAAATATGAGCTGGCAATGGATTTTAGTGATATAAAATTTTGCCAAAAATACTTTATATCTGAGAAAAGAAATCCTACAATTACAGAAATAAGAGTGATAGATACATATTGGTCAGACCATTGTAGACATACAACGTTCTTAACAACTATAGATAATGTAAAGTTTGAAGATGAACTATTGCAAGATGCGTATAATGAATATTTAAAAATGAGAAAAGAGATTGGTAGAAATAAACCAGTAAACTTAATGGATGTTGCAACAATAGCGTGCAAGTATTTAAAGAAAAATGGTAAATTACAAAAACTAGATGAATCAGAGGAAATAAATGCGTGTACTGTAAAAATAGATGTAGAAGTGGAAGGTAAAATGGAGAAGTGGTTATTGCTATTTAAAAATGAAACACATAATCACCCAACAGAGATAGAGCCATTTGGAGGTGCAGCAACGTGTATTGGTGGAGCAATTAGAGACCCGCTTTCAGGGCGTAGCTATGTATATAGTGCAATGAGAATAACAGGTGCAGGAGATCCTTTAACTTCAATAGAAGAAACTTTGAAAGGTAAGTTACCACAAAGAAAGATAGTAACAACAGCAGCGGCTGGATATAGTTCGTATGGAAATCAAATAGGACTAGCAACAGGACAAGTTGAGGAGATATATCATCCAGGGTATGTTGCTAAGAGGATGGAAGTTGGAGCAGTAGTAGCAGCAACACCAGAAGAAAATGTAGTAAGAGAGTGTCCAAGAGATGGAGATATAGTAATTCTATTAGGTGGAAGAACTGGGCGAGATGGTTTACGGTGGAGCAACAGGTTCTTCAAAATCTCATAATTTACAATCATTAGAAAAATGCCGGAGCAGAAGTTCAAAAAGGAAATGCACCAGAAGAGAGAAAGCTTCAAAGATTATTTAGAGAAAAACAGGCTTCTACATTAATTAAGCGTTGTAATGATTTTGGAGCAGGAGGAGTATCTGTTGCAATCGGGGAACTAGCAGATGGTATAGAAATAGA
The DNA here is from genome assembly GCA_947628475.1 of uncultured Clostridia bacterium. GTDB lineage: Bacteria > Bacillota > Clostridia > TANB77 > CAG-508 > UMGS1781. Next base: position 6,449 of record CANRAB010000024.1, on the reverse strand, counting down.
TTTAGATGCAGTTCCAAAAAAATATGAGGGACTTAATGGAACAGAGCTTGCAATAAGTGAGTCGCAAGAAAGAATGGCAGTAGTTGTAAGTAAAGAAGATGTAGAAAAGTTTATAGGCTTAGCTCATAGTGAAAACTTAGAAGCAACAGTAGTTGCAGAAATTAAAGAAAATCCAAGATTAAAAATGAAGTGGCGTGGAAAATATATTGTAGATATATCTCGCGAATTTTTAAATTCAAACGGAGCAGAAAAGCATGTGAATGCTGTGGTAGAAAGATCAAAAGAGTACAGTAAAGATATAGGAACAGATTTTGTAGAAGAGTATGAAAAGGTTGCAGGGGACTTAAATGTATGTTCAAAGAAGGGATTAAGTGAAAGATTTGATTCAACCATAGGTGCAGGAACTGTATTAATGCCTTTTGGTGGAAAAAACCAAATAACACCAATACAAGCAATGGTAAATAAAATATCACATCCAGAAAAATATTCAAAGACTTGCTCAGTAATGGCGTATGGGTATAATCCATACATAACAGAAAAGAGTCCATATCATGGAAGCTATTTAGCCGTAATAGAATCTGTATGTAAATTAATTAGCACAGGAGCAGAATTTAAAGATGTATATTTAACATTTCAAGAGTATTTTGAAAAATTAAATAAAGATGAGAAAAAATGGGGAAGACCATTATCAGCCCTATTAGGAGCATTAATGGCACAAAAGGCCTTAGAAGTAGCAGCAATAGGTGGCAAAGACTCAATGAGTGGAAGTTTTGAAGATATACATGTACCACCAACATTAATATCATTTGCAGTAACAACAGAAAACATAGATAATATAATTTCACCTGAATTTAAAAATCAAAATAGCAAAGTAGTATTATTAAAACCAGAATATGACAAAAATGGTTTACCAATAGCAGACTCTTTAAAGAAAAATTTTGAAATAATAAATAAGTTAAATAAGCAAGGGAAAATATTAAGTTGCTATACCTTAGGTTATGGTGGAATTGCAGAAGCAGTAATGAAAATGTGTTTTGGAAACAGCATAGGATTTGAATTTGATGATATAGACTTAAAAGAAATATTTGATTATAACTATGGAGCCTTTATAATTGAACTAAAAGAAAATGAAGATGTAGGCATAAATTTGGGTAAAACAATAAGTGAGCAAAAGATTATATACAAAAATGAAAAAATAACTTTACAAAAACTACTTGAAATATACGAGAATAAACTAGAAAAAGTATATCCTTGCAATATAAAACAAGAAAATAATACAATAAGGGAATTTAAGTTTGAATCAAATGAAAAACAAAAATCAAAAATAAAAGTTGCAAAACCAAGAGTGCTTATTCCAGTATTTCCAGGAACAAACTGCGAATACGATACATCAAGAATTTTAGAAAAATATGGCGCAAAACCAGAAATATTTGTAATAAATAATTTAACATCAAAAGATATTACAGAATCAGTAAAAACATTTGCAGAAAAATTAAGAAATAGTCAAATGGTATTTATACCAGGTGGATTCTCTGGAGGAGATGAACCAGATGGTTCAGGCAAATTTATAACAGCATTCTTTAGAAATGAAGAAATAAAAGAAGAAATAAGTAAATTACTAGAAAATAGAGATGGCTTAATGTGTGGAATATGCAACGGTTTTCAAGCTTTAATAAAACTAGGATTAGTTCCTTATGGAAGAATAATAGATACAGACCAAAAGTGTCCAACACTTACATATAATACTATTGGAAGACATCAATCTAAAATTGTAAGAACAAAAATATGTTCAAATAAATCTCCATGGCTTGCAAACACAAAAGTTGGAGAAATTTATGAAGTACCAATATCACATGGTGAAGGAAGATTTATAGCAGATGAAAAACTTATAAAAGAGATGGAAGAGAATGGGCAGATTGCAACTCAATATGTGGATCTACAAGGAAACCCAACATCAGAAATTCAGTTTAACCCTAATAATTCAATGTATGCAATCGAAGGAGTAACTTCACCAGATGGTAGAGTATTTGGAAAAATGGGACATGCAGAAAGAACAGGTTATGGTCTTTATAAAAACGTACCAGGAAACTATGATATAGGCATGTTCAAATCAGCAGTAGAGTATTATGAGTAGATAAGCATATAGAAATAAACCTTCTTATGATGAAAAAATTATAAGAAGGTTTGTTTTTTATAAGTATTTCTATTTTGAAATATCTTTTTTATTAATAGGTACAACTCGTAATGTATAACCCATTGAAAGTAACATTCTCATTAAAGTTGAAACTTTCGGAGAACGGGCACGACTTTCTATTCTTGCAATTACAGGTTGCTTTATTCCAGACTTCTTACTCAAATCTCTTTGAGTAAGATTACTTTTTTTACGAGCATCTATTGTTGCTTGAATTAAATCCATTTCAAGTTGAATCTCTGCTTCTTCCTCAGGTGTAAAACTTAGATTTTTTTCAACTTCTTCCCAACTTATTTCATGCCTATTCATTAAAATCACTCCTCATCTATATATTTTTTTATTAATTTTTTTGCCCTAATAATTTCAGTTAAAGGTGTTTTTTTTGTTCTCTTCATAAAACATGTTAATATTATAAATTTATTATTATTCAAATAAGCAAAAAGTATCCTATCTCTTAAAGGTCTTAATTCCCAAATATTACTATCGATATGTTTTAAATATGGCATAGTTAACTCCTTTGATAGTATAACTAAATGATAACACTTTGGTTATCAAATGTCAATACTAATATTATAAATTTATAAGAATTTATTAAATGGATTTTATTATGAAAATAAAATGCTCCTTATGAGGTATTTATCAATAATGTTAGATTATGATGGTAGTTTTTATAAGAAAATAATTAATTAGATAATAAGTATTTAATAATCAATTTCGGCATTAGAAAACTGCCAAGAATATATTAAATATATATCATAATTTTAAAACTTTTTCAATAAAAATATTTCGACATAAATCGACAGGATATTTTGTGTATGAAAATCTATAAAACATATTCTAAATCATTCCAATATATGATATAATAACCAATAAAAGGGGAAGCAAAAATGATAGCGGAAGTTATAGTAAATAGAATTGCAAAAGACTTAAATAAAATATTTGATTATATTATTCCAAAATATATGGAAAATACAATAAAAATTGGAGCAAGAATTTTTGTGCCCTTTGGATCTAAAGATACCTGCATAGAGGGATTTGTTATAGGATTTAAGCAAGAATCAAAATTTGCAAATAAAGAAATAATAAGAATAGAGGACATACCACTTACAGAAGAAAATATAGAACTTGCAAAATTAATGGCTAGAAGATACTTCTGCAACATTTCTGAGTGCATAAAGTTAATGCTTCCACCAGGTGAAAAAACTACAAATCTAGAAAATAGAATAAAAGATAAAACTGCAAATTTTGTATATTTAAAAAAAGATATAGATGAAATAGAAATGGAAATAGACTTAGGAGAGTTAAAAAATACAAGATACATAAAAGTATTAAGGTTTTTAGCAGAAAATGATGGTATATATAAAGCAGATTTGGAAGTTTTAGCAGAGGTTTCAAGCGCTATATTAAAAACTTTAGAAAAAAAAGGGTATATTGAAATTATAGAGCAAAAAATTGAGAGAAACCCATTTAAAGATAGAGAGATAAAAAGAGATAAGCCTTTAAAATTAACAGGAGAACAACAAGTAGCGTTTGATAAAATAAGTAATAGTAAATTTAACGAATTTTTGATATATGGTGTAACAGGTTCAGGAAAAACTGAAGTCTATTTGCAATTAATACAAAATGCAATCGACAAAGGAAAACGTGCAATTGTGTTGGTACCTGAAATTTCACTTACACCACAAATGGTAGATAGATTTTCTGCAAGATTTGGAGATTGTATTTCTGTGTTACATAGTAAATTATCAACAGGAGAAAGGAATGACCAATGGAAAAACATTAAGGATAGTAAGTGTAAAATTGTAATAGGAGCAAGGTCTGCAATATTTGCACCAATACAAGACTTGGGAATAATTATAATAGATGAAGAACATGATACATCATATAAATCAGATATGGCACCTAGGTTTAATGCAAAAGATATAGCGAAATACATAGCGAAGAAAAATGATATTCCTTTAGTATTGGGGAGTGCAACACCAGACATTGCAACATATTATAATTCAAAAAATATTATTAGACTAACAAAAAGAGCCAACAATTCAAATCTTCCAGAGGTAGAAATAGTTGATTTAAGACAAGAGCTTGCAAATGGAAATCGTTCTATATTAAGTGAGAGGTTAAAAGAAGAAATAGAAAAAAATTTAGCAAACAAAAAGCAAACAATTTTGTTTTTAAACAGACGTGGATTTTCAACTTTTGTAATGTGTAGAGATTGTGGATACACTGTTAAATGTAAAAGATGTAATATTAGTTTAACGTATCATATAAAAGAAGATAAGTTAAAATGCCATTATTGTGGGTATGAAATGAATAATATAAAGGTTTGCCCGAAGTGTAAGAGTAAGAATATTAAACATTTTGGAAGTGGAACACAGAAATTAGAGGAACTTATCCACAGGACTTATCCACAGGCAACAACAATTAGAATGGATATTGATACAGTTAGCAAAAAAAATTCACATGAAAAAATATTAAGTAAGTTTAAAGAAGAAAATATAGATATACTTATAGGAACACAGATGGTTGTAAAAGGACATCATTTTCCAAACGTAACTTTGGTTGGAGTTATAGCAGCAGATGCAAGTTTAAATACTGAGGACTTTAGAGCAAATGAACGTACATTTGATATATTAGTCCAAGTAGCAGGAAGAGCAGGTAGGGAAAAACTTCCAGGAAAAGTTATTATACAAACATACTCACCAGAAAATTTTTGTGTAGAATGTAGTAAAGAGCAAAATTATGAAAATTTTTATAAAACTGAAATAGAATTAAGAAAACAATTGAAATATCCGCCATTTTGCGATATAATTATGTTTGGAATAAATTCATTAGATAAAAATGAAATTAAAGAAGCATCAGAAAAATTATATAATTTACTAAAAAAGTACGGACAAGCAGAAATGCAAATTATGCCTCCACTACCAGCACCAATAGATAGGATAAAATATAAATATAGATGGAGAATAATTGCAAAATGTAAACTAAATAATAAAATAATAGATATAATAAACAAATCTTTAGAAGATTATTATAATTTAAAATATAAAAAAACAAGGGTAAGTGTGGATGTAAATCCAAATAATATGAGCTAATTTGGAAAAGTGAAAGGAGCATATAGGCATGGCAATCAGAATTATAAGAAAAGAAGGAGACGAAATATTAACAAAAAAATCTAAGAGGGTAGAAGTTATTGATGATAAAATAAGAGAACTTGTAAAAGACATGTTAGATACAGTACATAAATACGATGGAGTGGGTTTAGCAGCTGTTCAAGTTGGCATATTAAAACAAGTAATAGTAATAGATGTTGGAGATGGAGAGCCAGTTCATGTAATAATAAATCCAGAAATAGTTTCAACTTCAGGTAAACAGGTTGTAGAAGAAGGATGTTTAAGCTTTCCAAATAAATTTGGAAAAATAGAAAGACCAGAGAAAGTAAAGGTAAGAGCTTTAGATGAGAATGGAAAGAAGATAGAAATAAAAGCCACAGGACTATTAGCACAAGCAATATGCCATGAAGTAGATCATCTAAATGGAGAGGTATTTATAAATAAAATAATACCTGGAACGTTAGAATATGTAAGTCCAGAAAAGTAATAAAAATAAATTAATAGATTTTATGAATATTAAAATATTATTGGAAAGATACTACAATTAAGAAATAAATTGTAGTATATTCATGTTTTTAGGAAAAGGAGAATATAATGCTAAATATAATTTTTATGGGAACACCAGATTTTGCAAAAGAATCTTTAGAAGCAATTTATAAAGCGAACCATAATATAATTGCTGTTATAACAAATCCAGATAGACCAAAGGGGCGAGGAATGAAAAAACTTGCTTCTCCAGTAAAGGAATTTGCTTTAGAAAAGAATATCCCAGTGCTTCAGCCAGAAAAAATTGAAGAGATAAAGGAAATATTGGAACATTTGAATCCAGATTTATTTTGTGTAGTTGCTTATGGCAAGTTATTATCAAAAGATATATTAAGCATTCCAAAATTAGGTTCAATAAACGTTCATGGTTCGTTGCTTCCAAAATATAGAGGTGCAGCACCAATACAGTGGGCAGTAATAAATGGGGAGAAGAAAACAGGTATTACTACCATGTATATGGATGAAGGAATGGACACTGGTGATATAATTTTAAAACAAGAAGTAGAAATAGGAGAGAATGAGACAACAGGAGAATTATGGGAAAGACTTTCAAAAATTGGTGGAGAAATGTTAGTAAGAACAGTTGATAATATTGAAAA
>CANRAB010000023.1 GCA_947628475.1 uncultured Clostridia bacterium | reverse complement strand
AATAAACTTTCAGGTATTAAGCTATTTATTTTTTCTTCATAATCTTTCTTTTTTATAGGTACTTCGTCTATGTAATACTCTGTCTCATGTCCTGAGAATTCTTGCTCACTTTGTCCCCTCTTTTTCACCCATTTTTCCTTTAGAATCTTTTTAAATGTCATATCAACACCATCTACTACTAGTATAGCTTCGACTTCATGTTCTAAAAAGTTGATTGGTTTATTGTTTGTATCTAGTGTTTTAATATTAAAACCTTTTCTATCGTTACTATCCTTGTCAAAAAATAACCATTTAAATGCATCAAATATTGTTGTTTTTCCTGTTGCATTTGCTCCATAAATATTAGTATTTTTACAATCAAAATCGATTTGAAATTCTTTTATTCCTTTGAAATTTTTAAGTTTTAAACTATATAATTTTATTTCCATTAATAAATTCTCCTTTCTGCTCTTGTCATTCTAAATATTTTGTGCTATTATATAAGTAGTTTTATTTTATATGAAAACTTTTGTATGTTTGAATTAGTAATGATTAGCCGTCTTACTAATTCTTTTATTTTGCGTAAATACACATTTGGATTATTGTAATTATTCATACTTGCCATAATTCTTACTTGCATTATCTTTGATTCTAATTCTGCTATTTTTTCTTTTTGTCTTTCTATTATTTCATTTCTGTTTCTTATCATAGCTGCTTGATTTGCTATTCTTCTATCTTTCTGCGTAAACATTTTCTTCACACCCTTTCCTTTATTTTTTTATATTCATACTGCTAACTATGAATATAATTAGCAACGCTAATGACTTAATTATTGCTTGTCCATTTAATTGTGTTATTTCTAATTCAATATTTCCTACTTGTCCTAATAACATTAAAAAACTAGTTATTGATATTATCTTTCTCATATGTTTTTCCTTTCTTTACTCATGTTTGCGAATAATTTCGCATCCTATTTTATTAAATTCATTATATATATTATTTCTTTCCTCTTCTGACTTGGGATAATATGTATTATCAATTTGTATAAGAGTGTTACCTAAATTAAACTCTTGTATTATCATTTTGTAACCACCTCATTCTAAAAATATTCACATTACTAGTCCCCCTTTCTTCTTTTCGTGTGTTAGATTGCATTTTTGTTCTTTCTTGTTTTTGTTGTGTTCTGTATTATTCTGATATATAATTACCTCGAAAGTGAGGTGTTTATATTGAATAATGACATTCATTTAAATTCATTTCCTGATTCTGACATTCAAGCTCTTGCAATGTTATATACTCAAAATCAAGACTTGAAAGGCAAATCAGCAAAAGAAATAGCTGAAATATACTTTAACGCTTATTATGAATTAACATATAAGCATAAATCACTTCGTAGTGATATTAGACAAAAATTTAAAAACAGTTAATTTCTTTTAATGTTCGAATAGTATCAAGTACATCACTACTTGGTACTGTTTTATTTTCTTTACATTGTTTTAATTGTTCTTTTACTATTTCAATTAATTCTTTTTCAATTTCTCCCATATTGCTTACCTCTTTCTTATTTATTACTTTTCTGTTTTGTTTACTCTTGTAAACATTTTTAATAAAAAAATATCTTCAAATTGGCAATTTAAGGCTTTACATATTTTTACTGCTAACTCTGGACTTGGATTTCTTTCTCCCTTTGCAATTAAACACATAGTTGTTTGACTGATATCTGTCTCCTTTGCTAGTTGTCTGTAAGAAAAGCCAGATTGAACTATTTTTTCTATGAATTTATTCAAATCTTTTACGCATACTGTTCTATTTGCCATTTTTTACATCTCCTTTCTGTTTACTGTTGTAAACATTATAGCATACTATTTACATTTGTCAATACTTTTTTAAAAAATTTTTCAAAATTATTTACAAATGTAAATTTTTGTAGTAGAATATATTTAAATTGGAGGTAGCAAATGACTAATCAAGAATTAGGAGAATATTTAAAAAATATTAGAGAAAATATAGGATATAGCATTTACGACGTCAATAAATTATGCGATATCTCTCCTTCCTATGTTTCGCTTATGGAAAATGGGAAAAGAAAGCCTAGTCCTATAATATTAAAAAAATTAGCAAATACTTATTTTTTAGATTATAATGATTTATTAAAAAAAGCTAATTATGAAGAATTAATTAACTTTGATACAAATATTGAAGGTATGGATAAAAAACCAGAAGGCTCTGCCATAGTGTTAGTCTATGGTACCATTCCAGCTCGGTATTCCTATGGAATGTATAGAAGATATTATTGATACAGAGGAAATTCCTGCTGATATGCTTAAGGGTGGTAAACAATATTTTGGACTTAAAGTAAAAGGTAATTCTATGAATCCAGAATATCTTGATGGCGATACTTTGATTTTATTAAAACAAGATGATTGTGAAAGTGGTGATGACTGTGTTGTGATGGTTAATGGTAATGATGGTACTTTCAAAAGAGTAATAAAAAATGAAGAAAAGCAAACTATTAAATTGCAACCACTTAATACTACATTAGATGAAAATGGCAATTTTTTATATGAACCTATTACATATACTAAAGAACAAATTGAGCAACTACCTGTCAGAATATTAGGAGTTGTTGAAGAAATTAGAAGAAAGAAAAAAAGAAGATAATTTTAGCTATTAATGTTTTAATATATAAAACTAAAAAAAGGAAGGAGATTTTATATGGAAGAAAAAATAAAAAAACCAATTTATAAAAAATGGTGGTTTTGGTTAATTATCATACTCATTATTGGTGCAATAAGTATTGGAAATTCTTCTAATAATACCAATAATACTACGTTACCTACGGGATCTTATGAAAAAAATGCTGCTGTAGAAGTAACTATTGCTGATTTTAACACAATGACAAGAGATGAAGCCAAAGTTTGGTTTGATAATAACAAGATTAATGGAAAAATTGCTGATGATTATTCAAATACGGTTGCTAAAGGAAATCTTGTTAGTCAAAGCATATCAGCAAACACAGTAGCACACGAAGGAGATAACATTACACTTGTATATTCTTTAGGTAAAAAACCTACAACTGAAGAAAAAAATGCCCTAAAAAAAGCAGAGTCTTATTCTCAAACAATGTATATGTCAAAAGCTAAAATTTACGAACAACTTACTTCAGAATATGGAGAAGGTTTTACGGCTGAAGCTGCTCAATATGCTATTGATAATATGCAGGCTGATTGGAACGCAAATGCATTGTCCAAAGCTAAAAGTTATCAAACTACTATGAGTATGTCTAAATCAGCAATATACAAACAATTAACATCAGAATATGGAGAAGCCTTTACAGCTGAAGAAGCTCAATATGCTATTGATCATTTAGACGATTAATAGAAGTTGTTAAAGAAATTATGAAAAAAAAAATAACAATTAGTTATCTATCTTTGGCAAGCATACATAAGTCAAACAAATTCTTGAAATAAGAGAAAATTTAAGGGGAGGAAATAAATGAGCGAAAGTGGATTAATAGAGCAAACCGAAAAAACATTTGAAGATATTAAGCATATTGATGAAAATGGAAATGAATATTGGTATGCTAGAGAGTTAATGTTAAGTCTTGGCTATTCTAGTTGGGACAAATTTAAAAATGTAATTGAGAAAGGAAAAATTTCTTGTGAAAATTCAGAAAGTCTTTATACAGAACATTTTTCCCTTGTGGGAAAAACGTTAGATTTACCTAATGGAGCAACAAAATATATAGAAGATTACGACTATAAGCTTACACGTTATGCATGTTATTTGATTACTCAAAATGGTAGTCCTAGGAAAAAACAAATTGCTTTAGCCCAAACATATTTTGCAGTAAAAACAAGACAGCAAGAATTAACGGAAGAGCAATATAAACAACTCTCTGAAGATGAAAAAAGACTATATAATAGAGTAGTTGTTAAGAATAGAAATAAATATTTATTCGATACAGCCAAAGCATCTGGTGTTAAAGATTATGCTAAATTTAACAATTCTGGATATAAGGGACTTTATAATGGAGAAACGGCTGAAGTTATTGCTAAAAGAAAAGGCATTGACCCTAAGAAACAATCTATACTAGATTATATGGACAGTGCTGAACTCGGTGCCAATATATTCCGTATAACTCAAACGGATGAATTATTAAAAAGAAATAACGTAAATAATGAAAATGATGCTTGTTTTACTCACAATCGAGTTGGAAAAGCAGTAAGAAAAGCTATTGAGGAAGTTGGTGGGACAATGCCAGAAGATTTGCCTACTCCTGAAAAAAGTATAAAGGAATTAGAAAAAGAAAAGAAAAATCAATTAAAATTATCTAACCAAACGATAAAAAAACTAAAAAAATAAAAAATTAAAAAAAAGAAAAAGATTGTGCCTTGATTGCAGTCTAACACACAAATCTTTTTCCGAACACTATTGAAAGTGATACACTTATATTATATAACATAAATGTCTTCATTTTCAATAGTTTATAAAACAAATTATTAAAAATGGAGGTATTTTTATATGGATCCTAATATAAATAATAGTATGGAACATTACTGTGCATATTTAAGAAAATCACGTAAAGATATGGAAGCTGAAGCTCATGGGGATGGCGAAACTTTAGCTAGACATGAAAAGATATTAAAGGATTTAGCAAATAGGCTTAATATAAGGATAGATAAATTTTATAGAGAAGTGGTGTCTGGAGAAACAATTTCTGCAAGACCCGTAATGCAACAATTATTATCTGATGTAGATAGCGGTATGTGGTCAGGAGTTTTAGTCGTTGAAGTTGAACGTCTTGCAAGAGGTAATACACTAGATCAACGGACTAGTATCTAATACATTTCAATATTCGGGTGCAAAAATAATTACGCCTCAAAAAATATATGATCCTAATAATGAGTTTGACGAAGAATACTTTGAGTTTGGGCTGTTTATGTCTAGAAAGGAATATAAAACAATCAATAGGCGTTTACACGCTGGCATCATAGCAAGCGTATCAGAAGGCAAACATGTAGCTTCAACTGCTCCTTTTCGGATATGATAAATATAAACTCTCAAAGCAAAAAGGGTATTCTTTAAAAATAAATGAAAATGAAGCAAAAATAGTAAAATATATTTACGACTTATATATAAATGGTGTTGGGATACAAACTATATGTAATAAGTTAACTAGCATGGGAATTAAACCTAGAAGGTCCGAAGTATGGGGAAAATCAAGTATTGGTCATATTCTCACTAATACTGTTTACCTCGGAAAAATAAAATATACTGACAAAGCAACAAAAAAGAAAAATGTAAATGGGCACATTGTAAGAGTAAAAAACAAAGAACCCGAAATAATATATGTAAATGGTTTACACGATCCGATTATTGACCTAGAAACCTGGACTAAAGTACAAAATATAAGGAAAAATAATTTAAGCAATAGAACTAAAATTGATTATTCCTTAAAGAATCCATTATCTTCTATTGTTAAGTGTGGAATTTGTGGCAGAACTATGAGTAGAATAACGTACGCGCATAGAAATGATATAAGATTATGTTGCAGGCATTGTAAAAAAAATATTGGAAGCAATTTTAGTTATGTTGAAAAAAAACTATTGCAAGCATTACAGCTATTACTTGTAGAATATAAATTAAAAATTACCAACAACGATAATAGTGATATAGATTTTCTTATTAATGTTAATTCTGAAAATCAAAATAAATTAGATATTGAATTGCAAAAAACTACATTACAGCTTAACAATATATATGATTTATTAGAGCAAGGCATATATACTAAAGAAACATTTATTGAACGTTTAAATTTACTAAAAGCAAAAATAGAACACCTTCATAAGCAATTAGACATTTTAAAAAAGGAAGAAACCGACTTATCTCAAAAAAAGAATAATAAACAAATATTAATCCCTAAAATTGAAAAAGTAATAGATTCATATTACGAAACTGATGATATTAACTTAAAAAACAAATTATTAAAAAGCGTTTTACAAAAGGTAGATTATATTAAAATAAATCCAAAAAGTAAAGACGATTTTAAGTTAATTCTATTTCCAAAATTGTATTAAAAATGGTATCTGCATATTTTACCTTATGCAGGTATCATTTTTATTTATGTTTATCAAAATGAACCCACGTTGGTGTTAAACTTGCTGGCTCCACATACGCCCACACTCCAGAAGATCTTGCAAGATTTCTTAATGTATTCCTTTCACTATTGCTCAATCTTTGACCTACATCAAACGCAACACCCGCGTAATGTTGGGATTGGTTACTATGCCCACCTTCCCATGGTCTTTTAAATGCAAATCCCACAGGTATAGGTCTGCCATATAAATATCTCGTTGAATTCCAACTTTGCATTGTTCTTTTTGTAGTCCACAATGTTGGACTTTGACTTGAACCTCTAAATTCACTTACTAATAAACTTCTATTTGTGTTATAAGGCATTGCCTCATTTTCATTTCTATAATATGTTTCCATACGATTTGTATCATTATTAAAAACTATTATTTTTGCCATATTATTCCTCCATAAAATATATTTATTCTATATATTTTATGAGTTTTACTTGATTTATGATAATCTCTACATATATAAATTTAAAAAATATATATTAAAATTCAATTCATTTTTATTGCAATTTTAGACTATATATTATATAATTCAAAACTATAAGGAGATTATGATGAAAAAGTTTGAATTAAATGAAAAACAAAAGGTACTAATAGTTCTAATAATTATTATGATTGTTCAAGTGGGATTTAGATTTTACGTTGGTTTAAAGAAAAATTATTTTCACATGGATGAAATGTATTCTTATGGTCTAATGAACTATGATAAAGGAAGTATTATGGATAATAATGACTTTTTAGATACATGGCATGATAAAGAATATTATTTAGACTACTTAGAAGTTAATAGTGATGAAGTATGGAATTTAAAACCTGTTTATGAAAATCAAAAAAATGATGTTCATCCTCCCTTTTACTATTTATTACTTAGAATTACATCAACTTTTTCCATAAACCATTTTAATAAATGGAGTGGTTTATTTTTGAATATGCTTATATTTATTATTAGTAATATATTAGTTTATAAAACGAGTAAATTGTTATTTAGAAATTCTTTTATGTCTCTTCTTTGTGTTACCATAAATGGTTTTTCTATTATAGCTATAGACAGTTTCTTATATATTAGAATGTATGAATTATCTAATATGTTTGTTTTAGCTATTACATACTTACATATAAAGTTATGGAGAAATCATAGTATAACATATAAAAATCTTTTACCTATTATGATTATTTTTATTTTAGGAGGTTTAACGCATTATTACTTCTTTGTTTATGGTTTTGTTTTATATTTACTATATACTATAAAATGTATAAAAAATAAACAATTTAAAAATCTTATTAAGTATCAGATTGCTATTATTATAAGTGCTGGTATTTACTTACTTATTTTTCCTTATAGCGTTGAACATTTATTATTTAAAAATAGTAGTTTTAGTGGCACAGAAAATTATTCTATTTTCGTTAGAGTAGGAAATTATTTAGATTTAATAAATAATAAATTTCTTCATAATTTATTATTACCATTCGTTATTATTATTGCATTTATAACTTATAATAAGAAGAATAAACACTTAAGATTTAACTCACAAGTTTGTTTATTAATATTTCCTATTATAATATATTTGTTAGTTGTAATAAAGTTTTCACCATATATTGAAACTAGATATGTTATACCTATTTATTCTGTTTCATTTTTGCTAATATTTTATATATTAAAAAAATATCTTTTTGAACATATAGCTAATAATGAAGTAGTATTTTTATTAATTTTACTTGTTACAACATTTGCGTACAGTCCAATTTCTACTCATCACCAGTTTGAATTTGCTTATGAGCAATACACAGATATTGTTAACCAAGTTAAGGAAAAAGATATTCCTATTGTTTATTATTTTAACACTAATAATAATAGATTTTTAGATGATTTATATTTATTTACATTAGCAGATAAGTCTATTGTTTTAAACGCTAATAATGGTTTAGAAAAATTAATAAATATATCAAATGAAGAAAAGCATTTTATTTTAATTTGTAATGAGGGGGTTAATGAAGATGAACTAAAAAGCACAATTAGTGGCTACTACTTTTATTTACAAAGAATGAATGCTTGTAACGTATACGAATTTGTATTAAAAGAAAAATAATTCCAGTACCTTCTAAACTGGAATTATTTTTTACTGTGAAATAATTTTATTAATATTCTTTTTGCTCTTTTACTTTTCTAGGATATACTACTTTGCCAAATCTAAATTCGTTTATTGCTTTTTGTAGTTCTATAATTACAAGTGGAAGAAGCGAAATTAAAATTACATATAACCACTGTGTTCCATTTAAAGGTACACTATTAAATATTTTTGATATTTGTGGATTTACTATAACTATTATTTGTAAAATTAATCCTATTAAAACAGCTCCAATTAAATATAAATTATTAAATATTCCTACTTTAAATATTGAGCTTTCACTTTTTATATTAAAACTATGTACTAATTCTAAAGTACTTAATGAAAAGAATGCCATAGTTCTTCCAACTTCTAGCCCATATAAGTTATTTCCTAAACTAAATGCAAATAGTGTTAATGTACCTATCATTATTCCTTCTACTAAAATTTTACCCCACATTCCACCTGCGAATATGCTTTCATTTACTTTCTTTGGTTTTCTATTCATAATATCTTCTTCCATAGGTTCTAATCCTAAAGCTATGCCTGGCAAAGAGTCTGTAACTAAATTAGTCCATAATAATTGTATTGCAACTAATGGTGCATCAAATCCTAATAGGAGACCTATAAATATTGCAACTATTTCTCCAACATTTGTAGATATTGAAAAATGAACTGCCTTTTTTATATTATCATATATATGTCTACCTTCTTTTACCGCTTCAATTATCGTTATAAAATTATCATCTGTTAAAATCATATCTGACGCATTTTTTGCTACATCAGTTCCTGTTATTCCCATAGCTATACCTATATCTGCATTTTTTAGCGCTGGGGCATCATTTACGCCATCCCCTGTCATCGCTACAACATTTCCTTGATTTCTAAAAGCTTTTACTATTTTTACCTTGTGTTCTGGCGAAACTCTAGCAAATACTGAATATTTCATTATATTTTTTTCAAATTCACTATCTGGAATTTTATCTAGTTCGTTTCCTGTTATTGCAATATCCCCCGGCTTTAAAATTCCAAGTTCTGTACCGATTGCCTTTGCAGTTAATATATGATCTCCTGTTATCATTACTGTTTTTATACCTGCTCTTCTACAACTTTCGATTGCCTCTTTTACACCTTCTCTTGGAGGATCTATCATCCCTACTAAACCACAATATGTTAAATCGTTTTCTAATCTAGTATCAACTTTATTTGGTAAATATTCTATATCTTTATATGCTATTGCAATTACTCTTAATGCTCTTTTTGCCATATCTTCATTTTGCTTCTCTATGTTTCTTATTTCCATATCTGTTATAGGATACACTCCAGAATTTTTATTATAACTGCCACACTTTTTTATAAGTACATCTGGTGCTCCTTTTGTTATAATCCTATATTTATTACCTAATCTATGAATTGTTGTCATAAGTTTTCTTTCTGAATCAAATGGAATATCATTTATTCTTTCCATTGTTTTGTAAAGTTCAAATTTATTTTCTCCCAAGTTTAAAGCAGCCTCTACGATTGCTTTCTCTGTAGCTTCCCCATCTACCTCATTTTTGCTATTTATGCTACAATCAGTACACATACACCCTAACTTAAGTATTTGACTTTTATCTGCTCCTACTACTTCAACCACTTTCATTTTGTTCTGTGTAAGAGTTCCCGTTTTATCTGATGCGATTACTGTACTACTTCCTAGAGTTTCAACTGCGGGTAATTTTCTTATTATACTATTTTTCTTTGCCATTCTTGTAATTCCTATTGACAGCATAATTGTAACAACTGCTGGTAAACCTTCTGGAATTGCTGCAACTGCAAGTCCTACTGAAGTCATGAATATTTCCATTGGAGGTATTTTTTTAAATAGTCCTATAATAAATACTATGGCACATATTATAAGTGCTGTCATTCCTAACTTTTTACCAACTTCTCCTAACCTTTTTTGTAGCGGAGTTTCAGGTGCTTCATCGCTTATTATCATCTGAGCTATTTTTCCTACTTTTGTATTCATACCTGTTTCAGTAACTACTGCTTCTGCATGCCCGCTTACTGCAATGGTTGTAGCAAATACTAAGTTTTCCATGTCTCCTAATGGTGAATTTACATTTAATATCTTATCTGCATTTTTTTCTACTGGTAATGTTTCTCCTGTAAGGGCTGATTCTTCTACTTTAAAATTATATGTACTTATAAGTCTTGCATCTGCTGGTATATAATTTCCTGTTTCTATTATAATTAAATCACCAGGTACAACTTCTTCACTTGGTATCCACTTTACTTCTCCTTGTCTTTTTACCTTTGCATGTGGCGCTGCTAATTTTTGCAAAGCCTCAATGGATTTTTCTGCTTTGCTTTCTTGTATAACTCCCATTAGTGCATTTATAACAACTATACATATAATAATTATAGAATCTATATAGTCGTTATTATGCTGAATATATGATATTCCTGCTGATATAACAGCACTTGCTATAAGTATGATAATCATAAAATCATTAAATTGTTTTAAAAATTTTATGAAGATACTTGTCTTTTTTCCTTCCTGCAATTTATTTTTACCATACGTAGTTTGCCTAATTTTGGCTTCTTCTTCTGTTAAACCTCTTTGAAAGCTTGTTTTCAGTTTTCTTAGTACTTCTTGTACTTCCATTGTACACCACATAGAAATCTCCCCTTTAATTTTTTTTATATTAAATTCTATGCTTGTACTTTTATATTTATGTTAGTTTGTCTAAAAAAATTGTTACAATTTACAGCCATTATATATACAAAGTAGCAGGATGCAGGATTTCTATATTTTTTTACATTTTTTCTAATTTTTTCTTTATTTTTTGTCAAAACTGTTATATAATATTATGTAATTTATTTTTAGAGGTACAGTTTTAAAAATTAACACTTTAAAATTTAATTTTTCTAAACTATTTATACCTTAGAAAGGAATTTATTTATGGAATATAATCATAATAAAATTGAAAAGAAATGGCAAAATTATTGGGATGAACATGAAACTTTTAAAGCTACAACAGGAGATAAAAAGGAACCTTATTACATATTAGTTGAATTTCCTTATCCTTCTGGAGCAGGTCTTCATGTAGGACATGTAAGAAGTTATACTGCACAAGATGCACTAGCGAGAATGAAAAGACTTCAAGGTTATAATGTTTTATATCCAATGGGATGGGATGCTTTTGGTGCTCCTGCTGAACAATATGCTATTAAAAATCACATACACCCAAAACAAGCTGTTGCTGAAAATATTAAAACTTTTAAAGGTCAAATGAAAAATTTAGGTTTTTCTTTTGATTGGTCTCGTGAATTTTCTACAACAGATCCTGATTATTATAAATGGACTCAATGGCAATTCTTACAATTCTACAAACATGGAATGGCATATAAAGACACTATTCCAGTAAATTGGTGTCCTACTTGTAAGTCTGTTCTATCTAATGAAGATGCTGCTGGTGGTGTTTGTGAAAGATGTGGCTCTACTGTTGTTCAAAAAGAGAAGTCTCAATGGATGCTTAGAATGAGTAATTATGCAGAAGATTTATTAGATGGTCTTGATGATACTAATTTTGCAGAAAGGGTAAAATTAGGACAAATCAACTGGATTGGTAAATCTACTGGTGTTGAACTAGACGTTAATATAGTTGGTGGTGGAAAATTTTCAATTTTCACAACTTGTATAGAAACAATTTATGGTATTACTTTCTTTGTTATTGCACCAGATGGAAAATTAATAAAAGAATTAATGCCAAGAGTTGAAAATAAAGAGGAAGTAACTAACTATATAAACGAAACTGCAAAAAAATCTAGTATTGATAGAACTGAATTAAATAAAGAAAAAACTGGTTGCAAAGTTAAAGGAATTATGGCTATAAATCCTGTTAACGGCAAAGAAGTTCCTGTATTTTTAGGAGATTTCGTTTTAGGCGATTATGGAACAGGTGCTGTTATGGCTGTACCTTCACATGATCAAAGAGATTTTGAGTATGCTAAAGAGCATGGTCTAGAAATGATACAAGTAATTGATGGCATGGATACTACAAATCAAGCTTTTGAAAAGCATGATTATTTAGGTAAAGGTTGCAAATTGATTAATTCTGCAGAATTTACAGGTCTTACAGTTGAAGAAGCCAAAGAAGCAATCACCAACAAATTAGTTGGAAAAGGAATTGCAAGAAAAGTTAATAATTATAAAATGAGAGATTGGATATTCTCTCGTCAAAGATTCTGGGGAGAACCAATTCCTATGATTTACTGTGAAAAATGTGGTTGGCAACCAATGAAAGAAGAAGATTTACCTTTACTTCTTCCTGATGTTGCTGAATATGAACCTACAGAAAATGGAGAAAGCCCTCTTGCAAATATTACTGAGTGGGTTAATACTAGTTGTCCACATTGTGGTGGTCCAGCGAAAAGAGAAACTGATACTATGCCTAACTGGGCTGGTTCTAGTTGGTATTTCTTAAGATTTATGGATCCTCATAATGATAAAGAATTTGCGTCTATGGACGCTATGAAATATTGGGATAAAGTAGATTGGTATAATGGTGGTATGGAGCATACTGCAAGACATCTATTATATGCAAGATTTTGGGTTCAATTCCTATATAATATTGGATTAGTTCCTAAAAAAGAAATGATATGGACTAGAGTTAGCCATGGAATGGTTTTAGGAAGTAATAATGAGAAAATGAGTAAATCTAAAGGAAATGTTATAAATCCAGATGATATTGTAAAAGAATATGGTGCAGATACTTTAAGGCTTTATGAAATGTTTATGGGAGATTATACTCAAGATGCTCCTTGGAGTACAGATTCTTTAAGAGGCTGCAAACGTTTTATAGATAAAGTTATTCGTTTGAAAGACAAAGTTAATGATAAAGAAGGATATTCTAAAGAATTAGAACCTATTATTCATAAAACAATAAAAAAAGTTCAAAATGATTTAACTACAATGGCTTATAATACAGCAGTTTCTGCTTTAATGATTTTAGCTAATAGTTATGATAATGCAAAATCTATAACAAAGGACGAATATCATTTGTTATTAACATTATTAAACCCTATTGCCCCTCATATTACAGAAGAATTAAATGAAGATTTAGGATTTAAACCAATTTGTGAATCTTCTTGGCCAGAATATGATGAAGCAAAAACTATTGATAATGAAATTGAAATTCCTGTTCAAATAAACGGTAAGGTTAAAGGTACTGTAAAAATTTCTTTAGATGAAAGTGAAGATTCTATAAAAGAAAAGGCTCATAAAAACTTATCTGATTTATTGACTGGAAAAAATATAGTTAAAGAAATATATGTAAAAAATAAGATTCTAAATATAGTTGTTAAATAGTTACAATTCTCAGGGCTTGTATTATAAGAACCCTACCCACCATCACAAAGTACTACAAAAAAAAACCCACAATCTTTAACATAAGATTGTGGGTAGTTTTTTAATTCTCGTCTCCTTTTAATTTTTCTGCTCTATCTGCAGCAATTAAATTATCTATCATTTCATCAAGGTTTCCATTTAAGAAATTTTCCATCTGGAATATGCTAAATCCTATCCTATGGTCTGTTATTCTTCCTTGCGGATAGTTGTATGTTCTTATTTTCTCACTCCTATCACCTGTACCAACTTGACTTTTTCTTTCATTATGAAGTTCTTCATCTCTTTTTTGTTTTTCTATTTCATATAACCTAGATTTTAATAATCTCATTGCATATTCTCTATTCTGTGTTTGAGACCTTTCTGTTTGACATTCTGCAACAATTCCAGTTGGTTCGTGTATTAATCTAACTGCTGATGAAGTTTTATTTACTTTTTGTCCTCCAGCTCCTGAGGCTCTATATACTTCCATTCTTATATCTGCTGGATTTACTTCTATTTCCACATCTTCTACTACTGGTAATACTGCAACAGTAGCAGTAGATGTATGTATCCTTCCACTACTCTCTGTTTCTGGAACTCTTTGTACTCTATGAACTCCACTTTCAAATTTTAATCTGCTATATACTCCCTTTCCAGATACCATAAATGTTACTTCTTTATATCCACCTATACCTGTTTCATTTTCGTTTAAAACATCTATTTTCCAATGTTTAGTTTCTGCATACATCATGTACATTCTATATAAAGTTCCTGCAAATAATGCTGCTTCCTCTCCTCCTGCTCCTGCTCTTATTTCACATATAATGTTTTTATCATCATCTGGATCTTTGGGAATTAATAGTATTTTTAATTCTTCTTCTAATTGTGGAATTTTTTCTCTTAATTCATCCATTTCCATTTCTGCTAATTCTTTTAAATCTTTATCACTTGACATTTGCTTTGCTTCTTCAAAATCTTGTTTTGCTTTTTTATATTCTCTATATTTTAAAACAACATCTTCTATACTTGCATGTTCTTTCATATACTTTTGCCATTCTGAAGTTTTGCTAATTACCTCTGGATCACTAATTTTCTTTGTTAATTCATCATATCTTTTTTCTACGTCTTCTAATTTTTGAAACATAAATATCTCCTAACATTTTTAATTTACTAATCTATTATATACTATTTTTACCAATTTTACAATATATTACACCTGTTTCATCTATTATACAAAGCAAAAATTTTTTAAGTATATAAAGTTATTTTTTTAATATGTCTATAACTTCTTTATAAACATAAAAACTTCCTATTACAAATATATTTCTATCTTTATATTTTTTAGCACTTTCTTCTATTGCTTCTTTAATATTTTTTACAAATATATTTTCTTCTGGTATATATTCTTTTGCTTCATTTTTAAGCTTTTCTCCACTTACATAAGGTCTTTCGTTTATTCCGTTAGTAAAATAAAATATTGCATTTTTATCATCAGATAATTCTTTTAATATAGTTAAATGGTCTTTGGTTTGTAATATTGAAATTATATATACTCTATCTTTATCTGCATAATATTGTTTGATATTATTTTTTAAATTTTTTATTGCACTTTCATTATGTCCACCATCAAATACAATGCTTGGATTTTTACTTAATTCTTCCATTCTTGCCTTATGTATAACTGTTTTTAACCCTGTTCTTATCGCTTCTTCTGATATTTTATAACCTTTGCTTTTTAAAATATCCATAACTTCTAAACACTCGCTGGCATTATTTGTTTGTATTTTTCCTTTTAGGTTTATTTCAATATTTTTATAATTTTTATAGTCAAATTTTTGAATATCTCTATTATAACTGTAATTTGTTATTTCATCTTTTTTTATTAAATGTAATTTATTATTTTCTTTATTACATTTATCTTTTATTATATCAAGTATTTCTGGCTGATCTATAAAAACTGTTTCTGAATTTTCCTTTATAATTCCTGCTTTTTGCGTTGCAATCTCTTCTATTGTATTTCCTAAAATATCCATGTGGTCATATCCTATTGTTGTTAATACTGAAACTAATGGTTCTACTATGTTTGTGCAATCTAAACTGCCACCTAAGCCTGTTTCTATAACTGCAATATCGCATTTCTGTTTTTCTAAATATATAAATACTAATGATGTTATTACTTCAAAATACGATACTTTTGTTTCATGAGTATTATTATACGCTTCGATTTCTTTTGATAATGGAACTAGTATTTCTTGCACTTCTTCATCTGTTATTTGTTTATTGTTAATACAAATACCGTCATTAAATGTTATTAAATGTGGTGAAATGAATTTTCCTACTTTATATCCCGCATTTATTAAACAATTATTTATCATTTCACTTACACTACCTTTTCCATTTGTTCCCGCTATATGTATACATTTTAATTTTTTATGCGGATTATCAAATTTCTCCATTAAGTATTTCATTACATTTAATGATGGGTCTTTAGTAAATTTATTAAAATGAGATAAATATTCTTCTATATCCATAATTTATTTTCTCCTATTAAATAATTATTTTTTTCCATAATTATTGTACCATTATTATCCTATAAATTCAATATCTTTAGGGATAGTTTAATATATCACTTTTTTTAGACACATCTCATATATTGTTTTAGGTGATTAATGTGGCTATTGTTTTAACTAATCGTTTTTATACAACAGAATTTTTATATGATAATATTAAAAGTTTACTCTCTACATATCCTTTCTTGCAGTGTGAGGTTATTGGAAAGAGTGTTTTACGGAAGCCCTATTCCTTGCATAAGAGTTGGAAGAGGAAGTCATCAAGTTTTTTATAGCGCGTCCATTCATGCAAACGAGTCTATAACTACCAATGTACTTATGAAATTTATTGAGGATTTTTGTATTGCTTATAAAAATAATGGCACTATTTATAGAAATAGTGCTCGAAATATATTTAATTATGCTTCTATCTATATTGTACCTATGTGTAACCCTGATGGGGTTAATTTGGTTAATGGTTATTATTCTGCAGGAAGCC
>CANRAB010000022.1 GCA_947628475.1 uncultured Clostridia bacterium | reverse complement strand
TTGGTTTGAAAGGAATGAGATTTAATTATGAAAGACCAAATTTTAAAAATAAAAGAAAATGCAAATGACGAAATAAACACTGCCAAAGATTTAAAAGAATTAAATGATGTAAGAGTAAAATATTTAGGAAAGAAGGGCGAGTTAACAGCGGTATTAAGAGGAATGGGAGCTTTATCTCCAGAAGAGAGACCAATTATTGGAGGTTTTGTTAATGAAGCTCGTGATGAGATAGAAAAATTAATTCAGCAAAAAGAACAGGAATTAAAAGAGGAAGAATTATTACAAAAGTTAGAGAAAGAAAAAATAGATATAACAATGCCAAGTAAAAAAATACCAGTAGGGTCAGTACACCCAATAACAGGTGTAATAGATAACATAAAGGAAATATTTTTAGGTTTAGGTTATGAAATTGCAGATGGACCAGATATAGAAAAAACATATTATGTATTTGATCAATTAAATACACCAATAGATCACCCAGCAAGAGACTTACAAGATACTTTTTACATAAACGATAATATAGTATTAAGATCACAAACTTCATCTGTTCAAATACGTGTAATGGAAAACCAAAAGCCACCAATAAAAATAATATGCCCAGGTGCGGTGTATAGGTCAGATAGTGTAGATCCAACACATTCACCAGTATTCCATCAAATTGAAGGATTAGTTGTAGATAAAAATATAACAATGTCAGATTTAAAAGGAACATTGGAAACATTTGCTAAAAGATGTCTAGGAGAAAACACAAAAATAAGATTTAGACCACATCATTTTCCATATACAGAGCCAAGTGCTGAAGTAGATGTATCTTGCTTTGTATGCAACGGAAAAGGATGTAGAGTATGCAAAAATGAAGGATGGATAGAGTTACTAGGATGTGGAATGGTACATCCTAAAGTATTAGAAAATTGTGGAATAGATTCTAACATATATTCAGGATTTGCATTTGGATTTGGAGCAGAAAGAATTGCAATGGCAAAATATGGAATAGATGATATGAGGCTTTTATTTGAAAATGATGTACGTTTCTTAAAACAATTCTAATTAACATAAAATTAATTATATATATTAAATGATTAAAAAAGAAAATGCTTTAATAAAAATAAATTTGTAAAGCCGTGGAGAGCTTTTTAGAGATAAGAAGAAAGGATGAAAAAAATGAAAACAAGTGTTGAGTGGTTACAAGATTATGCAGATATAAATGTTGATGCAAAAACATTAGCAGATAGATTAACAATGACAGGTTCAAAAGTAGAAACAATAGAACAAAAAGGAAACGATATAAAAAATGTTGTTGTAGGAAAAATATTAGAGATAAAAAAACATCCAGATGCAGATAAATTAATTGTTACAAAAGTTGATATTGGAGATAAAGTAGTACAAATTGTAACAGGTGCTGATAATGTAAAGGTAGGAGACATTATTCCGATTGCAAAAGATGGTTCTGAATTACCAGGAAATGTAAAAATAAAAACAGGAATGCTTCGTGGGGTAGAGTCTTGTGGAATGATGTGTTCAGTTGGAGAACTAGGATTAAAAGTAGAGGACTATCCTGGACAAATAGAACATGGAATAATGATATTACCTAAAGAGTATGAAAAATTTTTAGGAAATGATATAGTAGAAGTTTTAAATTTAAGAGAGGATATTTTAGACTTTGAAATTACATCAAATAGACCAGATTGTTTTTCAATAGAAGGACTTGGAAGGGAAGCAGCAATTTCTGTTGGAACAGAATTTAAAAATCCAAGGGAAAACCTATCAAAAGAAGTAAAAAAAGTTGAAGAGATAGATGGCTTAAAGGTTGATATTGAAGCAAAAGACCTATGTTATAGATATATGGCAAGAGTTTTAAAGGATGTAAAAATTGAAAACTCACCAGAATGGATGAGAAGAAGATTAAATGCGTGTGGAGTAAGAAGCATAAATAATATAGTTGATATAACAAACTATGTAATGTTAGAAATTGGTGAACCAATGCATGCATTTGACATAAATAGTGTAAAAGGAAAACATATAATAGTTAGAAGAGCAAAGAATAATGAGACAATTACAACATTAGATGATGAAGAAAGAAAATTAGATGACTCAATGTTAGTAATTGCAGATGAAGAAAAACCAGTTGCCATAGCTGGAGTTATGGGTGGAGCAAATTCAGGAATAACAGACGAAACAAAAACAGTAGTATTTGAAGCAGCAGTATTTAAAAGAGGTAGTATACGTTTAACAGCCAAAAAAGTAGGATTAAGAACAGAAGCTTCAACAAGATATGAAAAAGGTCTATCACCAGAAATAGCGTTAAGAGCAATAAATAGAGCAGTAGAACTTGCTGAACAAATAGGGGCTGGAAAGGCAGTAGAAGAGGCAATAGATGTATATCCAGAAAAAGAAGAAAAAAGAATTCTAAAATTTGAGCCAGAAAAAATAAATAAAGCTTTAGGAATGGATATTCCAAAAGAAACAATGGTGGAAATATTAGAAAAACTAGATATTAAAGTAAATGGAGATAATTTAGAAATACCATATTTTAGAACAGATATAGAAAGAACAGCAGATATAGTAGAAGAGGTTATTAGAATATATGGATATGATAAATTAAATAGTACATTAATAAATGCAGAAAGCACAGTTGGTTCAAAAACAAAATTACAAAAATTAGAAGATAAATTAAAGACATTATTAGTAGAAAAAGGCTTCTCAGAAATGTATGCATTTAGTTTCATTAGTCAAGAAGATTATGCAAAATGCAAAATAGATAGTAGTGAAGCAATAAGAATAAAAAATCCATTAGGTGAAGATTATTCATTAATGAGAACGGATATGATGCCAACAGTATTACAATCAATAGCAACAAACTATAACAAAAAGAATAAAGATGTATCTTTATTTGAGATAGGAAAAACTTATGTAGATGAAAAACATAATATAGATAAAAATGAGCTTCCAGTTGAAAGTAAACAGATTGCATTTGCAACATACGGAAAAAATGCAGATTTCTATATTGTAAAAGGAATTATTGAAAACATATTAGAAGCTTCTAATATAGCTCGTTTCCAAATAGAAAGAGCAAATACTAAAAACTTACATCCAGGAAGAAGTGCAGAAATATTTGTTGGAAAAGATAGCATAGCTAAATTTGGAGAAGTACATCCACAGGTTTTAGAAAATTATGGTATAAACGAAAAAGTATATTATGCTGTTATTGAATTAGAAAAATTTGCAAAATATGGAAAAGATAATAAAAAATATGTTCAAATTCCAAAATATCCAGCAGTAGAAAGAGATATTGCAATAGTAGTAGATGAAGATATTGCAGTAGGACAAATTGAAAATGTTATTTCAAAAAAAGCAAAAAATATATTAGAAAAAGCAGAATTATTTGATGTATATAGAAGTGAAAAGCTAGGCAACAATAAAAAAAGCGTAGCCTATGAATTAATATTTAGAGCACAAGATAGAACATTAACAGATGACGAAATATCAAATACTATGGAAGCTATCATTAAGGAATTACAAGCAACATTAGGAGCAGAACTAAGAACATAAAAAAATTCTTAAAAATAGTTGTAAAAAAACGTATAAATTGATATACTTATAACTATAATTGAATATATCAATTTTTAATAAGGTAATGTTATACCTTAGAAAGGATGGTAAAAATGGAGGAAGAAAAAGTAATAAGCGAAGAAAATCAAACAGAAATATCTACAGAAAATGATGAAAGCATTAAAATAGCAAATGAAGTAGTAGCTTCAATTGCAGGAGTTGCAGTATCAGAAGTTCCAGGTGTTTATGGAATGGCAGGAGGAATTACAGAGATATTTGGCAAAAAAGGTTTAGCCAAAGGAATTAAAGTAGAAGTAGGACCAAAAGATACAAAAATTGATGTAAATATAGTAGTTGAGTATGGTGTTAGAATTCCAGACGTAGCGTTTGAAATTCAAAACAGAGTAAAAAAAGCAGTAGAAACAATGACAGGCTTAAATGTTTCAAGTGTAAATATACATATACAAGGTATTAATATTGCAGAGAAAAGAAATAGCGAAGAAATGCAAGAAAATAAAGAATAAAAAATTTAAAGAACTAATTACTCAAAGTATTATTGCAGTAATGCTTTGAGTAGAAAAAGAAAGGAATGGAGTTTTATATGAAGATTTTAGATAAAATAGGATTAGTATTATTCTCAACAATAATTTTATGGTTATCAGTAGTAGCTTTACTATCAATAGCTGGTTGGCTAGATTTGAACTTAATAATAGAATCAGTTAAATTAATATTAACAGGAGAGATTGCTCAAAAAATAACAGTTGGTGTATCAATTTTATTAATATTATTAGCAGTAAAATGTATATTTTTAAACTCAGATACAAAAAGTACAAGCAATGGAAAAGATGGAATTTTATTAGAGAATGAAAATGGAAAATTATTAGTATCAAAAGATACCATTGAAAGTTTAACAAATTCAGTAGTTAAAAACTATGAAACTGCACAAAATGTTATGACAAAAGTTGACTTAGATGCTGAAAATAATGTAAATATATATATAACATTATTTGTATATCCAGATGCTATTATTAAAGATTTAACAGTAAGCATACAAAAAAATATAAAAGATACAATAAAAAAATCTTTAGATTTAGATGTTAAAAATGTAAATGTTAGAATTAGAAATATTACACCTAAAAAAGAAAATAAAGAGAATTAAGGAGAAGAATATATGGAACAAATAAAAAAATTTCTTATGAAATATATGGGTGCAATTATAGGCACAATAGTAGCTATAATTGCTTTAGTGTTACAAATTCACAAGTTTTTAATAGCGTGTATAATAATTATAGCTGGAGCTTTGGTAGGAAATTATATACAGCAAAATAAAGATTCTATAAAAGACAAGATAAAAAGAGTAGTAGAAAAATGGTAAAGGTTATGAAAGGAATGTTATTAAAGTGAATATATCAAAAATGCGAGAATATACTTTTATGCTAATATATGAATTAGAAATACAAAAAGAATTTAATGATGAGGTCATCTCGTTATTTATAGAAAATAATGAGATTGAAGACAAAGATGCGAAAAAGTATATAAGAAAGATGGTAACAGGAATAAAAGAGCATGAAGATGAAATAGTAAAAATAATAAAAGACAAGTTAAAACCAGAGTGGAAAATAGAAAGAATAACAAAAATAAATTTAGCTTTACTAAAACTATCAATATATGAAATATTATATAAAGATGTTCCATATAAAGTTGCTATTAATGAAGTAATAGAATTAGCAAAACAATATGGAGATGATACATCTCCAATGTTCATAAATGGAGTTTTAGCAAATGTTGTTAAGGAGAACTTATGAGACCAGTAGCAATAACTGTAAGTGATTTGAATAAATATATAAAAAATAAAGTAGATGAAGATGAATTTTTAAATAATGTATATGTGAAGGGAGAAATATCAAATTTTAAACATCACTATACTGGGCACATGTATTTCACATTAAAAGATGATAAGTCTTTAATAAAATGTGTTATGTTTAAGTCGTCAACATCTACTTTAACTTTTGTTCCAAAAGATGGAATGAAAGTTTTAATACTAGGAACTGTTGCAGTATATGAGGCAGGAGGAGTTTATCAAATATATTGTAAAGCTATGCAAGAAGATGGGATAGGAGACTTATATAAAGCGTATGAAGAATTAAAAAACAAATTAGAAAAAGAAGGGTTATTTGATAAATCACATAAAAAGAAGATACCAGTCATGCCAAAAACAATAGGAGTATTAACTTCACAAACTGGAGCAGTAATTAGAGATATTATAAATGTATCAACAAGAAGAAATCCAAATGTTCATATAAGGTTATATCCTATTCCGGTACAAGGAAAGGGCGCAGAGGTAAAAATTGTTGAGGCAATTAAAACAATGAATGAGTTAAAAATGGCAGATGTATTAATTTTGGCAAGAGGTGGAGGTTCAATTGAGGACTTATGGCCATTTAATGAGGAAATTGTTGCAAGAGCCATATATGAGTCTGAAATTCCAGTTATATCAGCGGTAGGACATGAAACTGATTTTTCAATTTCAGATTTTGTGGCAGATTTAAGAGCTCCAACACCTTCAGCAGCAGCAGAGCTAGCGGTAGCAGATGTATATGAATTAAATTTAAAAATAGAAAGCTATAGAAACAGATACAGACAATCATTAAAAAAGAAAATCGAATTTATGAGGTTACGATATGAAAAGGTAATGGCATCCAGAGTATTTACAGATCCACTAAAAAAGGTAAATGAGAACTATATAAATATAGATATGAAAGTAAAAAGGATACAAACAGCAATTCAAAATATTTTAAATGAAAATAAAGCAAAGGCTCAAAATTATACATTAAAATTAGATACACTAAGCCCATTAAAAACATTAGCAAGAGGATATAGTATTGCAGAGCATGAGGGTAAAATCTTAAGAAGTATAAAGCAAGTAAAGGAAAATGATGAAATACGGATTAAGATTAGAGGATGGCAAAGTAGTTGCAAGTATTAATAAATTAATAGGTGAAAAATAAGAGAGGAAGGGTATTTATATGAAAAAAATAACAATATATGTGTTAATATTAGTTGTGATAATTGCATTAGGAATTATAGTTGCTGTTAATTTAAAAAATGATGATAAATCAATTCCGAGCTCATCTGAGAATATAAAAGAAAATCAAACAGAAAATTTAGAAGGAAATACTACAAACAAAGTTGAAAATGATATAGATGAAAATGTAACATCAAATGTAGAAGAAGAAAATCAAAATAGAGAAGAACAAACTCCAAAAACAGATGTAGAAAAGGCAATAGATATAGTAAAAAAAGATTGGGGAGAAGATAATTCAGTATATTTTGCAGAAGATGGTAAGACCCAAGAGGGAGAATATATAATTTGTGTACGAGATAGTAATACAACGGCTGCTATAGCATGGTACACAGTAAATGTACGGAACAGGTAATTTTATAAAAGAATAAATAGAAGAATTTTCATGTAAAGTAATTTTTAAAGGATATTTTTTAATTAAAAAAGTTTATATTAATGTTATATAAAATTAAAAAAGGAAAGGAAGCTAAAATGCAGGAAAATAATTTTGAAGAAAATATGGAAGCATTAGAAAAAATAGTACAAGAATTAGAAAAGGGAGACTTAAATTTAGACGAATCTATAACAAAATTTGAGGAGGGAATGAAAGTTTCAAAAACATGTAGTAAAATATTAGAAGAAGCAGAAAAGAAAATAACAATATTAATAAAAAAAGATGATGAGAAAATAGAAGAAGAAAAATTTGAAACATAATAAATAGATAACAATTTATAAGTGCATAAAAACCACCAAGTATGCAAATAATATGACAAGGTGGTTTTATTATGATAAAAAGAAAAATTATTCCAATTATTTTATTAATAGTATCAGTAATTATATTTTTATTTTATAATATATATTTTAGGGCAGATAGTAATAATAGTGAGGCATTATCAAGATATGGCTCAAGAGGAGATGAAGTAAGACAAATACAGGATAAATTAAAGAGATGGGGATATTATAATGGTAATGTAGATGGAATATATGGTACTCAAACACAAGCGGCAGTAAAATGGTTTCAATCTAAAAATGGATTAACAGTGGATGGAATTGCAGGACCAAAAACATTATCAGCCATGGGAATTACGTCAACAGGCAATAGTGGAGGAGGAACAATAGCAAACTCAGATGTAAATTTATTATCACGCCTAGTGTATGCAGAGGCAAGGGGTGAACCATATTCTGGACAAGTAGCTGTTGCATCAGTTGTTTTAAATAGGGTGAAAAATTCATCATTTCCCAATACGGTGGCTGGTGTAATATATCAAAGTGGAGCATTTAGTGTAGTAGCAGATGGACAAATTAATTTAAGTCCAAATCAAACAGCAATTTCAGCTGCTCAAGATGCAGTAAACGGCTGGGATCCAACTTATGGAGCTATATATTATTTTAATCCCAGAACAGCTACAAATGGCTGGATTTGGTCTAGACCAGTAACGGTAGTAATAGGAAATCATAGATTTTGCAAATAGTTATTGATATTTTAATATTTTTGTAATATAATTGTAACACAATTGTAATACTATGTGGAAAGGGTAGATAAAAATGTTGGGATTTGGTCAAGATATAGGTATAGATTTAGGAACTGCAACAGTGATTGCCTATGTAAAAGGAAAGGGAATTGTTTTAAGAGAACCTTCAGTTGTAGCAGTTAATAATCAAACAGGTGATGTTTTGGCAGTAGGAGCAGAAGCAAGAAGAATGCTTGGCAGAACTCCAGGAAACATTGTAGCAACAAGACCATTGAAAGATGGAGTTATTTCAGATTATACAGTTACAGAAAAAATGTTAAAACATTTTATAAATAGAGCATGTAAAAGGTCAATGTTTTCACCAAGAATAATGATTTGCATACCTTCACAAGTTACAGAAGTAGAGAAAAAAGCAGTTATAGATGCTGCAACACAAGCAGGAGCAAGAAGAGTATACTTGATTGAAGAACCAATTGCAGCAGCAATAGGAGCAGGCATTGATATATCTAAAGCATGTGGAAATATGGTAGTTGATATTGGTGGAGGAACAGCAGATATAGCTGTAATTTCACTTGGAGGATCAGTAGTAAGTACATCAATTAAGGTAGCTGGAGATAAATTCGATGAAGCAATAGTTAAATATATAAAAAGAAAACATAATATGATGATAGGAGAAAGAACAGCAGAAGATTTAAAGGTAACAATTGGCTGCGTGTATCCAAAACTTCAAGATGAAAAAATGGAAGTAAAAGGGCGAGATATGGTTACAGGTTTACCTAAAATGGCAACAATATATTCAAGTGAAATGATGGAAGCATTAGCAGAACCCGCACAAGCAATTGTGGAAGCAGTACACTCAGTGTTAGAGAAAACTCCTCCAGAATTAGCGGCAGACATAAGCGATAGAGGAATATATATGACAGGTGGAGGTTCATTAGTAGATGGACTAGATAAATTAATACAAGAAGAAACAGGTATAAATGTAATGATAGCAGAAGATGCAGTATCATGTGTAGCGTTAGGAACAGGGAAAGCATTAGACAATTTAGATACATTAGATGGAAGAGCAAGAAAGTAATGTTCATTAAAAAATATATAAAAGGAAGAAATTATCTATAAAGCAAATAGATTATTATTGATAATTTCTTCCTTTTATTATATAATGGCAAATATTATAGAAAAAAGAAGGGAAATAAAATGAAAAAAATAAAAAGAATATTACAAATGGATTTAGAAAACATTAAAATTTCATATAACAAAGAAAAATTATTTATATTTACATTAACATTTTTAACATCTATAATAGTACATTTTCAGCTATATGCGTTAATGATAACAGGACCAGATACTTTAATAAATAGCATGTATCATCAAGCAGATATATGGGAAACAATGTTGTTAAGGTTTGGTTTATATTTCGTACAACTAATAAAAGGTAATATAGTCTCTCCAGTTTTAGTAACATTAATTAGTAGTGCAATTTTAAGTGGAACAGTAATTGTAGTAATCGATCTTTTTAAAATAAAAAATAAGTATTTTAAATATATCATAGCTTTAGTATTTGCAGTTGCTCCAAATATTTCAGCAACACTTACATTTTTTTATTGTTCAGATGCGTATATATTAGGATTATTTTTAGCAACGTTAGCAGTTTATTTAGTAAATAAACATGAAAAAAGTAAAGTAGTAATTGTAATATCAGGCTTGTTACTAGCGATTTCTATGGGAATGTATCAAACATATTTGTCTGTATCAATGGTTCTATGTGTAGCAACTCTTATAATAGATTTATTACATAATAGTGATATAAAACATATATTAAAAAAGATTGTTAGATATATATTAATGGGAATAATAGGGCTTGTGCTATTTTATGTATTATCACATTTAACATTAAAAATTAGAAATTTACCAATAAGTAACTATAGTGGAGCAAATAAGATAGGACTAGAAACTTTAAAGGAGTTTCCTCATTTAGTACCTCAAAGTTATAAAAGTTTTTTTAGTTACTTCTTTAATGACAATATAATACCAAACACTATATGGAAGACTAATATATTTTACACTATAATATTTGTAGTTGCATTAATAAGCACAGTTACTATTTTTATAAATGAAAAAATATATAAAAACATTTCAAACACAATAATATTAATATTGCTAATAGCAATATTACCTATGTGTTTTGGAATAATAGAAATAATAGCACCTGATGTAGATATTCATATATTAATGGCTTGTTCGATGATATATATTTTTCCAATATTTTTTAAAATACTAGAAATGATACCAAAACATATTATTGGTAATATTATAAAATATATAGTAATGTTTTGTAGTTTGTCAATTGTTTGGATTTATGTATGGCAAGATAATGCTTCATATATTGCAATACGTTCAATGCAAAATCAAGCAATATCTACAACTACGAGATTAGTAACAAGAATTGAAGAGCTAGATGGATATACACCACAGACTCCAGTATTATTGCTAGGAGGATTAGAAAATAACAGATATTTGAATAGATATGATACTACAATGATGGATACAAGAAAATTATATGAAAGAAGTTGAGGATTTATTTCAGACAAGTCAACAATTTGGTGGGGCAATTTAGATAGTTGGAATAAAATGTTATATGAGTATATTGGAGTTAATATGAATTTAGTAAGTGAGTGGGTAAGTGGTGATATATTTGAAACGGAAGAATATAAAAGCATGGGATATTATCCTGAAAGTAATGGAATAAGAATAATTAAAGGAACAGTTGTAGTAAAACTAAGTGATTAAAATTTAAGATTATTTGTAAGGTATGTTACAATGTGTTGACAAAGTAATGTTAAAAAATGTAGTACAACACTTGAAAAAATGCAAAGTATATGTTAAGATAAAGATGAAAAAAATATAACAATTAATTTTAAGCAAAATTATAATTGAATATTAAAAAATATTGCTTAAATAAAAACAAAAGAAAGGAATGAAAAAATGAGAAACGCTAAAACCATTGATATTGTAGAGAGAGAGAGAGAGAGAGCTATAATTTAGAAAATAGTTTTACTTTTAAATGTATATTTGTATGTTTAAAAGTAAAAGATAACGTTTATTCATCATGTTCAAATAATGTAGAAAATTTAATAATAGGTAAAAAACAAAAAGTTGATGTGCTAAAAGTAAGAAGTATAGAGTTAAAGTTAAAAAACTTTAATGATACTTCCTGAACTTTTGGTATGTCAACTTTTTTGCGTTAGAAAGAAAAGTTGAAAAAGTAAAACATAAAAGAATTAGGAGGA
This sequence comes from uncultured Clostridia bacterium, assembly GCA_947628475.1. Lineage (GTDB taxonomy): Bacteria > Bacillota > Clostridia > TANB77 > CAG-508 > UMGS1781. The sequence continues at coordinate 5,571 of CANRAB010000022.1, read as the reverse complement.
AAAAAATGAGAGAAAAAGTATATAGAAAACAAGAGAAAGGCATAACGTTAATAGCGCTAATAATAACGATAATAGTAATGTTAATATTGGTAGCAGTAACAGTACAAATAACTATAAATGGTGGAATATTTGAAAAGGCAGGAGAAGCAGTAGGAAAGACAAAAGCAGCTATAGAAAATGAGAGCAATTTAGATATAGACGATTTAGTGCATGAAACAATAACAGGAATAACAGTAGAGCAAGTAAAAGACGATAAACCAGGAGAATTAGAAACAAAAGAAGGAGAAGAAAATACATTTATAATAAGTAGTATAGAAGATTTACTAGCATTTGCAAAAAATGTAACAACAGGAGAAGATAATTATGAAAATAAAACAGTAGAATTAAAACAAAGTCTAGATTTTGCATCAAATAAATCTTATGCAAATCCAAAAAGTACAGATTATGAAAAATATGGGTACACTAAACAAGAAGGAAAAGATTTAAAAACGATATTAACAACAGGGGAAGGATTTAAACCAATAGGAATAACGACAAATGAGGCAGATTATGAAACAAAGAGTTTTAAAGGAACATTTGATGGAAATGGAAAAATAATAAATAGTTTATATATAAAAAAAGAAGTAACAGATAATACAAATGATTTAATAATAGGGTTATTTGGAAATAATTGTGGTACAATTCAAAATTTAGGAATAAACAACTGTAATATATCTACAACATTAACTACATCTGGTTCTAATACTAATGCAAATGGAGGAATAGCTGGACGAAATTTTGGAACAATTGATAGTTGTTTTGTTTGTGGAGATATATCAACATCAGGCAAAGGAACTGCTAAGGCAAGAATTGGAGGAATAGTTGGAGATGAAAATGGTAATTGTACTTATAGTAATTGTTATAGTAATACAAAATTAAATGTTTCTAGTGAAAACGCTATAATTTCTTCAGGAGGGATAGTCTCTGGAATGAGTAATGGAAGCAAGTTGGAAAATTGCTATAGTATGGGACAAATAAATGTAAATTGTGGATTGGATGATCAAGTTTCATCATTTGATGCAACTGTCGGAGGAATTGTTGGCTATTCAAAAAAGTCAGAGGTGAATAATTGTTATAGTATTAATAATATATATGTAAAAACAAAAAATTTAAATGATTCTTATATAGGTGGTATTGGGGGAAACTGCAGTGTTGCAAATATAAAGAATTGTCATAACATAGGAAAGATTGAATTCGATTCAGAGAATTTGAGTAAAAAAGTTTTTATAGGTTATATTGCAGGTAGTAACTATAACAATGGAGTAGTTGATAATTGTTCTTATTTAAAAATAGGCGATTATAATGGAGTTGGAACTAATGCGGGTACAGATAACAGTAAAGCAATTGAAAAAGAAAGTGAAATGCCTAGTATACTAAGTATAGTGGGAGACAAGTTTAAAGAAGGAAAGAACGGATACCCAATTCTAAGATGGCAAGAAGAATAATTATAGAAAATATACTAAGATGATAAATAAAAAAAGTTGAATATAATTTTCTATATATAAAAATGTTTTTATAAACAGATAATATAAATAAAGATATATTATCTGTTTGAATTTTATATAAAAATATATTTATTATATCTTGTAAAGAAATTTACATAAAAATAAAATTTGCTTCATAGAAGTTAAAAATCTTGAAAAATATTTATTGATATGTTAATATAATAATGTAAAGAAAAAACAAAAGAAAGGAATGGAAAAAATGAAAAACGCTAAAACCGTTGGTAATGTAGAGAGAGAGAGAGAGAGAGAGCTATAATTTAGAAGATAGTTTTTCTTTTAAATATTTATTTGCATGTTTAAAAGAAAAAAATAATGTTTGTTTATCATTTGTAGATAATGCAGAAAATCTATTAACAGGTAAATTATATTTAAAATATAGAAAACAGAAAGTTGATGTGCTAGAAGTAAGGAGTATAGAGTCAAAGTTAAAAAATTTGAACGATACTTCGTGAACTTTTGGTATGTCAACTTTTTTGCGTAAAAATGTAGAAAGAAAAGTTGAAAAAGTAAAACATAAAAAATTTGGAGGGAAAAAATGAGAGAAAAAGAATATAAAAAACAAGAGAAGGGCATAACATTAATAGCGCTAATAATAACAATAATAGTAATGTTAATATTAGTAGCAGTAACAATACAAGTAACGATAAGTGGAGGCATATTTAGTAAGGCAGGAGAAGCAGTAGGAAAAACAAAAAATAGCATGAATGAAGAAGAAGAAATAATGGATAAATGGGTAGAGAAAATAGACAGAATAGAAAATGGACCAAATGCCCCCGAGTTAATAGAAGGAATGATACCAGTAGAATGGAGCGAAGAAAAGAAAGCATGGGTAAAAGCAGATGAAAATACAGATGACTGGTACGCATATGGAACAGAAGAAGAGAACAAAAGGTGGGCGAATGCAGTAACGGTAAAGGAAAACGGAACAAAAACAGCAGGAGAAGGAGAAACTTTAATAGCTGGAAGCAAATCAAGAGCAGGTTATCAAGAAGCAGAAGCAGGAACACCAATATTGCAAGATGATATATTAGGAATGTATGTATGGATACCAAGATATGCATATAAAATAACGAAAGGTTACCATGAAGAAAGTACAAAAGAAAATCCAGTATATGGAGAAGTAGATATAAAATTTATAGGAGGAACTAAAGATACAATAAGTGATGGAGAGATAGTAGAGTATAATGCAACAACAACTAGTAATTTTACACATTTTCCAGAAGGATATGTAATACATCCAGCATTTAATGTAGAGACAGGAAGTGGAATAAAAAGATTAACAGGAATCTGGGTAGCAAAATTTGAAGCAAGTAGTAGTGATACAACCAAAGAAAATGAAAATTTAAAAACAAATTATGGAAGTTCAGATGGAACAAAATATGCTGGTACAGATACAGAATCAGAACCAACAGTAGGAGGAGCAGATGAAGTAACAGTACGCCCAAATGTAACAAGTTGGAGAAATATAAGTCCAAAGAATATATATATAGCATGTACGAATATGGTAAAAGCAGGAAATATACAAGGTTTATCAACAAGTGCAGATAGCCATTTAATGAAGGATGAAGAATGGGGAGCAGTAGCATATTTAACTCAAAGTAAATATGGAAATTTAGAAAGAGATAGTGTTGATGATTCAGGAGTATGGAATAATAGCTATTTTGAAGGAGAAGTAAGTGCAGACGGTAAAACTTCATATTATACAACACGAACAGGAATGGTAGGAGAGAATAAAGATGATGCAAGTTCTGAATTCTTAAGAAAAAGTGAGAAAAATGAAGAAAATAATGGTAAAATAGTAATAACATATAACAATGGAGATAGTGAAGAAACAAAAACATTTTATGAATATAATACAGAAAATGGAGTAAAAGGAAGCACAACAGGAACAATATATGGGATATATGATATGTCAGGAGGAGCATGGGAATTCCAAGCAAGTTATCTAAAAGTTGCAGGAGTAACTAATGCAAGTGTAACATATTTTAATGATAATGTACCAGTAAAACATAGAACAATATATTCAGCATCAGGTGATGGTTATGAACCCACAGATAATTATGATGAGATGGGAAATAAAGCAAGATATGGGGTAGCAATATGGGAAACATCATCGGGGGGATACGGATATTACGGCTGGTGTGGCGCAAGTTTATACTTCTTTTCTGTTACGCACATGTTCGCGACTAGAGGCGGGAATTCGGCGACGGGTTCCGGGTCTGGTGTGTTCAATTATTTCTGGAACACTGGCGTGGGCAACGAAAGATGGGGCTTTAGGCCTATTCTATGGAGTTAGCGGGAAGGCCTTAGATTTTATGTAGTTTATGTAAATTATCATACAAGATGGTGTATCATATAATTTTGTGTAATTTCAATATTCTTTTATGTGTTAGCAATTTCGATTGACCACTTAAAAATTATCCTAACTATACTTTTGGATTAACTAAAGTTTTGGTTAGGATAATTTATTATGTATATAAATAGAAAATTTTCCAAAAAATGTTGACGTTTAAGCACATAAAGTGGTATAATATTAAACGTTAATGTTTAAATTTTTAGGAGGTGAAAAATAAAGTGCCAACAATTAACCAATTAGTAAGAAAAGGAAGAAAAACATCAACTACAAAATCAACAGCTCCAGCATTACAAAAAGGATTTAACTCTAAGTTAAATAGACAAACAAATGCAAGATCACCACAAAAAAGAGGAGTATGTACAGTAGTTAAAACAGTAACACCTAAGAAGCCAAACTCAGCTTTAAGAAAAGTTGCAAGGGTTAGACTTTCAAATGGTTATGAAGTAACATCATATATTCCAGGAATAGGACACAACTTACAAGAACACAGTGTTGTTTTAATAAGAGGTGGAAGGGTAAAAGATGTTCCAGGTGTTAGATACCATATTATAAGAGGTACATTAGATACAGCAGGTGTTAAAGACAGAATGCAAGCTAGATCTAAATATGGTGCAAAAAAACCAAAAAAATAAGTAGATATTAGAGGTTAGAAGTTAGCTATTAGAAAAATGCTAAAACCTATAATGTTTATGAAAAAAGTGTTAATAATAGAGAAAGAATAAGAAATTATATAGATATAGTTAAAATTTAGAAAATCTAATATTTAACTTCTGATTTCTAATATCTAATTAGCACTTAACTGAAGTAAAAATCTTCAGAGTAACTTTGATATTTTTATATAAAATATCACGAATAGAAATAGTTTGATGCTATTTCAAATAAGAAAAGGAGTGAAGAAAAGTGCCAAGAAGAGGATATGTAGCAAAAAGAGACGTTTTACCAGATCCAATATATAATAGTAAAATAGTAACAAAATTAATAAACAATATTATGTTAGATGGTAAAAAAACAGTTGCTCAAAAAATAGTATATGATGCATTTGATATAGTAAAAGAAAAAGAAAACAAAGATGCATTAGAACTTTTTGAAACAGCTCTAAACAATATCATGCCAGTCCTTGAAGTTAAAGCTAGAAGAGTAGGTGGAGCAACATACCAAGTTCCAATCGAAATCAGAGCAGAAAGAAGACAAACTTTAGGATTAAGATGGTTAGTAACTTATGCTAGAAATAGACATGAGAAAACTATGGCTGAAAAATTAGCAGCTGAAATAATAGACGCTGTAAATCAAACAGGTGGAGCAGTTAAGAAGAAAGAAGAAACACATAGAATGGCTGAAGCTAATAAGGCTTTTGCACATTACAAATTTTAAAAATCGAATGAAATCGGACATCTTACGGCGTCAAACATCATAAAATTTTTTTCGACATACTTTTGGTATAGTCTCAAAAAATTTTATTTGTTTTCCTTGTAATATACCCAATTTGTTTCGATTTTCAATAAAACAAATAATAAACTAAAAAAATAGGAGGAAAAATTAATGGCAGATAGAGCATTTCCATTAGAGAGAACAAGAAATATAGGAATTATGGCTCATATTGATGCAGGAAAAACTACAACTACTGAGAGAATTCTTTTCTACACAGGTAGAACTCATAAAATAGGTGAGGTT
>CANRAB010000021.1 GCA_947628475.1 uncultured Clostridia bacterium | reverse complement strand
CGCTAAAACCGTTGGTAATGTAGAGAGAGAGAGAGAGAGAGCTATAATTTAAAAGATAGTTTTTCTTTTGAGTGTTTATTTGTATGTTTAAACATACAAGATAATGTTTGCTTAGTATGTTTAAATGATATAGAAAATTTAATAATAGAGAAATTATATAGAAAGCAAAAAGTTGATATGCTAAAAGTGAGAAGTATAGAGTCAAAGTTTAAAGACTTGAACGATACTTCATGAACTTTTGGTATGTCAACTTTTTTGCATAAAAAAATAAAAGAAAAGTTAAAAAAGTAAAACATAAAAAATTTGGAGGGAAAAAATGAAAGAAAAAAGATATAAAAAACAAGAGAAAGGCATAACATTAATAGCGTTAATAATAACAATAATAGTAATGTTAATATTAGTAGCAGTAACAATACAAGTAACGATAAGTGGAGGCATATTTGAAAAGGCAGGAGAGGCAGTAGGCAAGACCAAAAATAGCATGAATGAAGAAGAAGAAATAATGGACAAATGGGTAGAAAAAATAGATAGAATAGAAAATGGGCCAAATGCACCAGAATTAATAGAAGGAATGATACCAGTAGAGTGGAATAAAGAAAAGAAAGCATGGGTAAAAGCAGATGCAAACACAGATGATTGGTATGAATATGGAACAACCGCAGAAACAAAGAAATGGGCAAATGCAGTAACAGTAAAGGCAGAGGGAACAAAAGCAGCAGCAGCAGAAAACTTAATAGCAGGAAGTAAAACAAGAGAGCAGTATCAAGAAGCAGAAGCAGGCACATCAATATTGCAAGACGATATATTAGGAATGTATGTATGGATACCAAGGTATGCCTATAAAATACCAAATGAAAATTATCACACAAGCAATGCAGGAATAATAGATATAAAATTTATAGGAGGAATAAAAGACACCATAAGTGATGGAAAAATAGTAGAGTATAATGCAGAGACAACAATTAAAGATGGCGAACCATTTTCAAAGTTTCCAGATGGGTACGTAATTCATCCCGCGTTTAATGTAGATACAGGAAGTGGAATAAAAAGGTTAAGTGGAATATGGGTAGCAAAATTTGAAGCAAGTAGCAGTAATACAAGCAAAGAGAATCCAAATATAGGAGACAAATATGGGAGTTCAAAAGGACTTGAATATAATGTAAATAGTGCTGAAACAATACCATCTACAGTTCCAAAGATAGGAAGCGGAGAAGATGAAGTAACAATACGACCAAATGTAACAAGTTGGAGAGGGATAAGCGTACAAAATATGTATATTGCATGTACAAATATGGTAAAAACAGGAAATATACAAGGAATATCAATAGGTGCAGATGGCCATTTAATGAAAGATACAGAGTGGGGAGCAGTAGCGTATTTAACTCAAAGTAAATATGGAAATCCACAAAATGTAGAAGATGAAAATTCAGGAATATGGATAAATAGTTATTTTGAAGGAGATGGTGGTAAGGGAACAACGTATGGAACAACTAGGACAGGAATGGTAGGAATAAAAGAAGGAACAGCAAGTGGAAGAGACATAATTACAGAAATTTATTCGTATGAAACACAAGAGTCAAAAGAAGCAAGAAAAAATCCAAGTGAGGATGGAAGCATAACAATAGAATACCAGCTATATGATCGAGCCACTAGAGAAGATAAAGTAGGAGAGAAAATAACAAATATGTATTATACTTATGAAACAAAACAAGGACAACATGGAAGTACGACAGGAACAATATATGGAGTGTATGATATGGCAGGAGGAGCATGGGAATATCAAGCAAGTTACATGACGGATAAAGAAAAAGCAAATAAAGGATGGGCGCAAAATATGGTAGAATGGTTTGATGAAAATGTAGATAAAGAACATAAAACAACATATACGGCATCTACTTCCTCAAATATAGAAGTTTATAAAATAAATAATGATAAATATGGTAATGGTGTATGGGAAACTTCAAATAATTTAAGTACGTATTGGTTTGGCAAAGATTTTGTTTTTGTGAGAAACGCTAGCCCATTTGAATTTCGAGGCGGAGCCTTCTTCTATGGTTCTAGTGCAGGCATATTCAGTTTTAGTGCTGCAGAAGGCACTTCGTATACTTATTCTGGTTTTCGCCCTGTTCTTATTCCATAACGATACCCCTTGACAAAATATAAAAAAGTGATATAATATCTTATAGTGTAAGATAAAGGAAGTGAAAAAGGTGGAATATAATTCTTTAGCAGATGAACTGTTCTATATTTTAGCACAATTTTCTAAGAATCCTTTGCAAGAGCATCCAAGAAATTTTGCAACAGGAGAAATGGCAATATTATATTACTTAAATACAATACGAAATGGTGCAACTGCTGGTGAAATATGTAATTATATGCAGGTAACAACAGGAAGAATTGCAAGTGCGTTAAATAGTTTAGAAAGGAAAAAATATATTGAGAGAAAAAATCATGATGATGATAAAAGGAAAGTTATAGTATATATTACAGAACCGGGGAGAGAATATATAATAGAAAATTATGAAAGTGGAATTGTTCTTGCAAAAAGCATATTAGATAGTTTAGGGGAAGAAGATGCTAGAGAATTAATAAGATTAATAAGAAAAAGTTTAAATATGTGAATATAGAATTAATATATGATGATAATTCTATATTACAATAAAAATAAATGCAGGTAAAATCTGCATTTAAAAAAGAAAAATATCTAACACTGTAAGATATTTAAAAGGAGGTATTTTATGAATAGTCAAAAATTAACACAAAAATCAATTGAAGCTATACAAAAAGCACAAAGTTTAGCTGTGGCAAATGAAAATAGTCAAATAGACCAAGAACATTTACTATATGCGTTATTAACACAAGATAGTAGTTTAATAAAAGAATTACTAAAGAAAATGAATGTAAGTGATGAATTTGAAAAAGCAGTAAAAAAAGAAATAGATAATAAGCCTAGAATGTATACAAATTCAAGAGCAATGGATCAAGTATATGTATCAAGAGATGTAGATGAGGCATTAACAAAAGCGGAAGAGATAGCAGAACAAATGAAAGATGAATATATTTCCGTAGAACATATTATGTTAGGTTTAATAGATAAGGCAAATGTAAAATTAAAAGAGTTATTTAGAACATTTAATATTAATAAAAATGAATTTTTAAAAGTTTTATTAGAAGTAAGGGGAAACACAAAAGTTACAACAGATAATCCAGAAGAAACTTATGATGTATTGAAAAAATATGGTACAGATTTAGTAGAAATGGCAAGAAAACAAAAATTAGACCCTGTTATAGGTAGAGATGATGAAATAAGAAATGTAATAAGAATTTTATCTAGGAAGACAAAGAATAATCCATGTTTAATAGGTGAACCAGGTGTTGGAAAAACAGCAATAGCAGAAGGTTTAGCTTTAAGAATTGTAAGAGGAGATGTTCCAGAAGGATTAAAAAATTGCACAATATTTTCATTAGATATGGGTGCATTAGTTGCAGGAGCTAAGTATAGAGGAGAATTTGAAGAAAGATTAAAAGCAGTTTTACAAGAAGTAAAGAAAAGTGATGGAAGAATAATTTTATTTATAGATGAGCTTCACACAATTGTTGGTGCAGGTAAATCAGAAGGTGCAATGGATGCTGGAAACTTGCTTAAGCCAATGCTTGCAAGAGGAGAATTACATTGTATAGGTGCAACGACTCTAAATGAATATAGACAATATATAGAAAAAGATCCAGCGTTAGAAAGAAGGTTCCAACATGTATTAGTTGATGAACCTACAGTTGAAGATACCATTTCCATATTAAGAGGTTTAAAAGAAAGATATGAGGTATATCACGGTGTAGAAATAAGTGATAATGCAATAATTTCAGCTGCTACATTATCACATAGATATATTACAGATAGATTTTTACCAGATAAAGCAATAGACTTAATAGATGAAGCTTGTAGTATGATAAAAACAGAGATGGAGTCTATGCCGATAGAATTAGATGAAATATCACGAAAGATAATGCAGCTTCAAATAGAAGAAACAGCACTTAAAAAGGAAAAAGACGAACAATCTCAAAAGCATTTAGCAGAAATTCAAAAAGAAATCGCGGAAATGCAAGGCAAATTTAATGAGATGAAAGCAAAGTGGGAAAACGAAAAGGGAGCTATTTCAAAGGTACAAAAAATTCGTGAAGAGATAGAAAGAGTAAATAGTCAAATAGAAAAGGCAGAAAGAGAGTATGAGCTAAATAAAGCAGCAGAGTTAAAGTATGGTAAGTTGCCAGAATTACAAAAAGAATTAAAAAAGGAAGAAGAAATCGCAGCAAAATCAAAAGAGAGTAGCTTATTGAGAACAAAAGTTACAGAGGATGAAATAACAAGAATAATAGCCAAATGGACAGGTATACCAGTTACAAAGTTAATGGAAAGCGAAAGAGAAAAAATATTAAATTTAGGAAGCATTTTGCATAAAAGAGTAATTGGTCAAGATGAAGCAGTAGAGAAGGTAACAGATGCAATTATTCGTTCAAGAGCAGGAATTCAAGATTCAAGAAGACCAATAGGAACGTTTATGTTTTTAGGACCAACAGGAGTTGGAAAAACAGAACTTGCAAAGGCATTAGCAGAAAGCTTATTTGATGATGAGCACAATATAGTAAGGATAGATATGTCTGAATATATGGAAAAATTCTCAGTATCAAGATTAATAGGAGCACCTCCAGGATATGTAGGATACGAAGAAGGAGGACAATTAACAGAAGCAGTAAGAAGAAAGCCATATTCAGTAATATTATTTGATGAAATAGAGAAGGCTCATCCTGATGTATTTAACGTACTATTACAAGTATTAGATGATGGTAGAATAACAGACTCACAAGGAAGAACAGTAGATTTTAAAAACACAATTATAATTTTAACATCAAATTTAGGCTCAGAATATATACTAGAAGGCATAAATGAAAAAGGTGAATTAACAGAAGAAGCAAAAGAGCAAGTTCAAAAATTACTAAAACAAAGTTTTAGACCAGAATTTTTAAACAGACTAGATGAAATAGTATTTTATAAACCTTTAACACAAAATGAAATAGGTTCAATCCTAGATTTATTAATAGTTGACTTAAATAAAAGGTTAGCAGACCAAGAAATTACAATAGAATTAACTGATAAGGCAAAACAGTATTTAATAGATAATGGATATGACCCAGTATATGGTGCAAGACCACTAAAAAGATTTGTTCAAAAGAAACTAGAAACTCTAATAGCAAGACAAATAATAGCTCAAAATATATTACCAAAACAAAGTGTAAAGGTAGATTATAATGGAGATGAATTAATAATTTAAAATAAAGTAAGCATATTTGACTATTAGATCAATTTTGTGATATTATATATATATGGAGAAGAGCAGTATATAAACAACATAGAAGCATAACATTTTAAGCTTCTAGAAAGAAGGTATGATATATGAAAGATGAATTTGAATATCAAGACGCCTTAAATTTATTTGAAAAAGTTTATTATACACGAGATGGAGAGGGAAAAGAATTAGACACTGAAGACGGTTGGTTTGGAGCAGTTGAAAAGCCGAAATTAATGAATTTGGCACTTAAATTGGGTGATAGAGATTATAAAAGTAAAATTATTGGTAGAAGCGCTTTTACACCGATAATAAAAAAAGTTTTAGTAACCCAAGAAAAGGATAGTTCTGGAAATGTTAAAAAAATAAAAAATCCAAAATATTATAAATATATGTTAACAGTGCAACCATATAGGTTTGATCGAAGCATGGTTTCAGTTAAAGATAGAGATGATATAGTTAGTTATGACATTACTAATATGTCAAAAGAAGTTGTAATAAATTCAGTAAAAAAGATATTATCTATGTCAAATGAAGAAATTATGGAAAAATTTAATATAAAATTAGAAGATAGTAGAATAAAAGCCGCTTTATTAACAGCAGACAGTGTTTATGATTTTTTAAAAGAGCAAGGAGAATATGAGAAAAAAGTTGAATATACTGCCGATGATAGAGATATGATGACAATAGAATGTTCTGATGGAGAGATTGTTAATATATTAGAAACTGTAAATATGAATGATATTCCTTATAAATTACGTCCAAAAGAACCAAAAACTTTTGAAGAGGGAAATAGATATATAGAATATTCAGAGAAACATTTAAGAGAAGCAAGTTGTATAGATATAAGTGGTGAAAAAATATTTTTTAAAGTTTTAAAAGACAAAGAAAATTCAAATAAAGAATATGTTAAAATAGATGAAGAAATTACTCATGTAGCCTCTAAAATGGGAACAAGATTATTAAAAACTTTAAAAGATAAGTTTTCAAAAACAAAAAATATCGAAGAACAAGAATCTTATTCAAGCGGACAAGATAAAAATGAAAAAACGAACAGTTTATCAGTTGAGCAAATTGAGGAAATGTTAAAAGAAGAAAGACTAAAAAATCAAATTATAAGAGCTCAAAAAGAAAGTAGAGAATTAGATGAACAAATAAAAGAAAAACAACAGGAAAGAGAAAATACTATTTAAGTAAGCAAGAAAGGAATGATTATGAATATGAGTGATAACCTACCTCAGAAGTATAGAGATAATATATTTTATAGATTTATAAATAAATTGAGATTATTATTTCATTCTAAAACAATAAACGAGGAAGCTCAAGATAATACTGATGTTTTGCAAAATGAAACAAATTTAGAACAAAAAAATAACTTCGTTAATCAAATGAAAGTTGAAGAAGGTTATAAAAATATCGAATATGAAAAGAAAAAGTTTATGGATAACTTATCAAATAATCCAGAATTATTAAATGAATTTTCAGCTGATAGGTTAGAAAAAATTTTGCAATATTATTTAGATGAGAATAATAAAAAAAGAGAACTTTTAAAAAAACTTGAAACTTAAATAATATTAAAAGGGTACATTTTATATTTAGTACCCTTTTTAATATTATTTTTTACATTGATAATTTACTTTCGATTTCTTTCCAAACCGCTTCTGTGTAAATTTTTTTTTCAGAAGAGAAAGGTAAAAATTTTAAATCTTTTAAAGGATTTAATTCATTTTGCAAATCACTAACTGTTTTATCAACTTTAGAAGGTGCAATTTTATCTGCTTTATTTGCTATTATAATACAAGGAAAACCAGTATTAATAATATAGTTATACATCATCACATCATTTTCAGTAGGAGAGTGGCGAATATCTATCAAAAATATAATTAATGCAATCTGCTTCCTTGTAGATAGATAATGTTCAATAAATTCTCCAACATGTACTTGTTCTTCTTTAGACATTTTACTAAAACCAAAACCGGGTAAATCAACAAAATAGAATGTATTATCTATATTGTAAAAGTTAATTTGTCTAGTCTTTCCGGGTTCACTACTAGTTCTGGCTAAATTCTTTCTATTAACCATTGTATTTATAAAAGAAGATTTACCAACATTAGATTTACCAACTAAAACAATTTCAGGAAGATCTGTTTTAGGGTACTGTTTTTCAGAAACAGCAGAAATTTCAAAATTAGGATTTTTTAAATTCATATATTTTCTCCTATTACACTTTTTCCACCCATGTATGGTCTTAAAGCTTCTGGTATTCTTATGCTACCATCAGCATTATAGTTATTTTCTAAGAAGGCTATAAGCATACGAGGAGGAGCAACCACAGTATTATTTAAAGTATGTGCAAAATAATTTCCTTTTTCTCCTTTAATACGAATACCTAAACGTCTACTTTGTGCATCTGTTAAATTTGAGCAACTTCCAACTTCAAAATATTTCTTTTGACGAGGAGACCATGCTTCCACATCACAAGATTTTGCTTTTAAATCTGCTAAATCTCCAGAACAACATTCAAGAGTACGAACTGGAATATCTAGGCTTCTAAATAATTCTACAGTATAACTCCACATTTTATTATACCATTCATAGCTATCTTCAGGTTCGCAAACAACTATCATTTCTTGTTTCTCAAATTGATGTATTCTATAAACACCACGTTCTTCAATACCATGAGCACCTTTTTCTTTTCTAAAACATGGAGAATAAGATGTCATAGTGTATGGAAGATTTTGTTTTTGCAAAATTTGATCTTTAAATTTACCTATCATAGAATGTTCGCTTGTACCAATTAAATACAAATCTTCACCTTCGATTTTATACATCATAGCATCCATTTCTTCAAAACTCATAACTCCAGTTACAACGTCGCTTCTAATCATAAAAGGTGGTATACAATAAGTAAAGCCTTTATTAATCATAAAATCACGAGCATAACTAATAACAGCAGAGTGAAGGCGTGCAATATCTCCAATTAAATAATAAAAACCATTACCTGCAACTCTACGAGCAGCATCTAAATCTATACCAGATAGCTTTTCCATAATTTCTGTATGATAAGGAATTTCATAATCTGGAACAACAGGTTCACCATATTTCTGAACTTCAACATTTTCAGAATCATCTTTTCCAATAGGAACAGAGTCATCTATAATATTTGGAATTTTCATCATAATTTCTTTAACTTGGGCATCTAACTCTTGTTCTAATTTTTCATTATTAACTAACTCTTGATTTATTTCATTTACTTTAGCTTTTATTTTTTCTGCTTCCTCACGATTTCCGCTTCTCATTAAATTACCAATTTGGCTACTTAAAGAATTTCTGCTAGAACGTAATTCATCACCTTTAAGTTTAACCTCACGATTTTTCTTATCTAATTCTAAAACTTTATCAACTAATTCTAATTTATGGTCTTGAAATTTTTTCTTAATATTTTCTTTTACCATTTCTGGATTTTCTCTAACTAATTTAATATCAATCATTAAAACTCTCATTCCTTTCTATTTAAGAAAATTTTTATCCTTCCAAAGTATTTTACTATAATTTGGTAAATTTTGCAATAATTTTTTTGTTATTATGGAAATTAATAGACATTAAACTTTATATTTTTTTTCAAAAACAGTTGTTGTATTTAAGAATATGTTATATAATGGTAAAAAACAAGAGAGATATAAGGTAAAATTTGTTTTTTAACCTTATATTTATACAAGAAAGGAATGATAGTTCTTATGAACTTACCAAACAAATTAACCATATTTAGAATAATATTAGTACCAATAATGGTAATTATACCATTTTTAGGAATAAAAGGAGAAATACTTAACATACCAATACAAAATCTAATAATAATAGCCATATTTGCCATAGCTTCATATACAGACCATTTAGATGGAAAAATCGCTAGAAAATATAACTTGGTAACAACCTTTGGAAAATTTGCAGATCCATTAGCGGATAAAATACTTGTACTTTCAGCTATGCTAATGCTTGTAGAAATGCAAAAGTTGCCAGCATGGATACCAATTATAGTTCTAACTAGAGAATTTGTAGTTTCAGGATACAGGCTAATAGCAGTTGAAAAAGGAGGAAAAGTAATTGCTGCAAGCATCTGGGGCAAAATAAAAACCGCAACACAAATGGTAGCAATAATACTAGCTTTTGTAGACTTAGCATATTTTGGAGCATTTATAAAAGAAACCCTAACAGGATATAGTTTAGTTATAAACATCCTATCAACCTCATTAATGTTAATTTCAACGATTGCAGCAATATTTTCTGGTATAGATTATTTAAAAGGAAGCAAAGAATTATTTAAGTAAATTAAAAAAAAATTGTCATAAGACTTGACAAAATTGGAAAATCCTAGTATACTAGTTTAGTAGTGAAAAATTAAAAAAGTATATATATAAATAAATGTACTGGTAGAGGAGGGAAAATTATGGCACAACCAAAAAGAAGATGGTCAAAAGAAAGAACAAGAACAAAAAGATCAACATGGAAATTAGAAGAACCAAATATAGCTAGATGTAAACATTGTAACGAGCCTGTAATGCCACATAGAGTTTGTTCAAACTGTGGATATTATGATGGTAAAGAAGTAATAAAAAAAGATGCCGAATAGGCATTTTTTTTGTTGCAACTAACAATGTTTATTTAGTGTTTATTAAACTTTGAGTTGCAATTTTTTTTATAATAATTTATTGATTAAAATAATCATTTATGATATACTAACAAAAAAATATATAAGAAGGTTGATAATTTGGAAACTAATGAAAATTTAACCGAAAAATTAAAATTTATTGGGCTAGATTTAGAGAACGTACCAGACAAATTAAAATTCTTTCAAAATATTAATTTTAAAATGCAAAAAAATTATAATGAAAAGAGTTATAAAGTATATAAATACATAGATACAAACGATATAGATATTTTTCTAACACCAACAAATAGGTTAGCAGATTATACGGAAAAATGTGCAAAAGCTCTGCCCATAGGAGCATATTTAAGTAACGATACAGATGAAGAAATTGAAAGAAACTTAGAATTTTTAAAATTAATAAAAGATTTTCAACTTCAAGATATAGAAAATATAAATATTATGCAAAGAGAGTTAAATAGACAAATTCCATATAATGTAAAATTTCATAAAGACTATTTATGGCAAATTCATTATTCAGATATATCTAACAAGTATTTTATGCTTGTACCTATAAAAGAGTCAGAGTGTTCTGCCTTATTTTATATATTAAAAAGACAATTAGAAGATAAACCTCAGAAAATATTTGTACCAATATGCTATGCTAGTTATAGCAACAAGTTTTTATATGACGAAGAAATAGATGAAATGGAAAAATATTTGTGTTTTTTTACAAAAGATTGGCCTTTAATATATGAAGTATATGATAAAGAAAATAACATGAGTATCCAAATAGTTGGTAAAACTTTAATATATGATACTTTAAAAAGCGAATATAAATTAGAATTTCATGAACAAGGTGAAGCAGAGGATTATTATAAATTACTAAAAGCTTTATTTATATTAGAAACACATCTATCACATCATTATAAATTTAATGTAAAATTGGATAAAAAAGGATGGTTACATTTTTATCTTGGTAAAAAAGAAATTGATTATAAAGAATTGCCATCATTTATTAAAGAAGAATATGTTAAAGGATTAGAAAAAGTAATAAAAACAAAAGAAACAAAGATTAATTTAGAAAAAAAATTGAAGAATTTAAAGAAGTTAAATAATTCTTTAGATGCAGAATATTATGAAAAAGAAAAACAAATAGCAACATTTTTGGAATATAAAAAGACGTTTTTTGGAAGAGTTAGATATTTTATTAAATATAAGAAAACAACATTACATACTACAATAAAAAGAAGTGTTCCAAAAGAGGATAATGGTACATTAAAGTATTGTGAAAGAATGGACATAAAGGAAGCTTATACACTTGAGGAACTCTTGGAACTATACACCAATTTAGATAAAGAGATAAATGCTGTAAGGGATTTAGAAGAAGATATAGAAGCATTAAATCAGAGAATAGATATATTAAAAGTAAAAATAAAAAATGCAAATCAATATATTAAAGAAATAGACGACCATAAAAAAAGTATTTTTGAATTTTGGAAATTTACCAATAAAGATGAAACAAAACAATTAAATGAAGGTATGGAGGAAGCTCCAAAAAGTAAAAAATTGAAAAAAACATTTAATTATGAACTAGATTTTGAAGATTTAGCAAAACAATATGATAGGACAGAAAGAAATACATTTTCTAAAGAAGAAACAGATAGTATATTTATTGCAACAACTAATGTTATAGAGGATATAAATTTAATATTAAGTAAAAAAGATGTACCAGAAGAACATTTAATAAAATTAAAAGAGGAAATGTATGAAGCAAATAAAATTGGCGCTTTTGATATATTTGGAAGTGTTTCATCATCTAAAGATAAAATAAAAACTTTAGGGAATATAAAACACAGAGAAAATGAAAAAAATAAATTTGTAATATTAAATTTAAAAGAAGAAACAACTTTAGAAGAATACACTAATACTTTAACTCATATAATTGAAGTGATACAATGTTGCATGAAAAAATTTAAAAATACAATTGAAATACCAATTTACAAAACTGGAGAGTTAATAGATGGATTTAATGTATTTTATATAAATCCAGAGAATGCAGTAACTCATGCAGAAGGTAAAGAAACAAATTTGTATAAAATAGTTTTTAAGGAAAATGTAAATTGTTTAGCGTTTACAAATATTATCTACTTCAATAATGCAAATCAAACTTTGCCATTGGGAATGAACGTTACAGATGGTATACTTATAGACACTAATGAAATAGATCTAGAATTAAAAGAAAAAAATCAAAATTATATTATAAAAGCAGAAGAAAATGCAGCAAAAGCAGATTATTTAAAAATAAATATAGAAGAATATGAAATAAACTAAAATTTATGTACTAGTATAAATATTAAATCTTAATATTTATGCTAGTATTTACTTATATTAAGGACAACTTTTTAGCATATTTTTATTATATTTGAATAATATATATTGTAAATTTTAAATCTAAAAAATATAGAAAGGAATGAAAAATAATTATGAATGTAGCGGTAATAAATTTAAGAGATATATTAAAATATTTTTTTAAATTACTTATTGCAATATTCATAATTTTTGTGGCAACGCATTACATAACAAATTCGGGTAGAAATTTTAAACAAATGGTAGTAAGTAATGTAGACAGTAGGTTTTTAAGAAATTGTTTGCAAAAAAATATACCAGTATTATCAAAAAATGAAGTAAGCACTATACCTGAAATGAAAATAACAAATTTAATTGGCATGGAGCTTCCTTTCTTAAATACTAATTTAATGAAAATAAATGAAGATAATGTAAAAAATACAGAGAATGAAGGTTCTGTAAATACTGAAACACAAAATGAATCAGAAAATCAATCTGTTACTGTATTACCAGGAATGGAAATACCAAAAGTTGCACAAACGGAGGCAGTAACAGATAGAAATTATATACCACGTTCTAACACCTATTATGGTGCAGTAAAAATAGATAATCAAAGCGATTATACATTAACACAAGATATGCTTGTACCAGATGTAGAGATTAGCAATAAAAAAGATATATTAATCTTTCATACTCATACATGTGAAAGCTATACACCTTCTGATATGTATAATTACACAATGACTGGAAATTATAGAACAACAGATTCAAATTACAATGTAATAAGAGTAGGAGCAGAGCTTACAACATATTTAACTCGGTAAAGGTTTTAATGTTATACATGATGGAACATATCATGATTATCCTTCTTATTCTGGTTCATATAATAGGTCCTTAGAAACTGCTGAGAGATTATTGTATGGAAAAGATACGGAACTGGTTATAGATTTACATCGTGATGCGGTAGGAAATGGAGATACCTATGGACCAACAGTAATGGTAAATGGGCAAAGAGTTGCACAGCTTATGTTTGTAATAGGTACAGATGGAGGTGGATCTGAACATCCTAATTGGGTACAAAATTTAAAAATAGCAGTAAAAATTCAAGAAAAAGCAGAAGAAATGTATCCAGGATTATTTAGGTCAATGATTGTAAGAAATTCAAGATATAACCAACATGTTGCTAAAGGAGCAAGTATAATTGAGGTTGGAGCAACAGCAAATACTTTGGAGGAATGTTTATTGAGCATGCAATGTTTGGCAAATATAATAGAAGAAGTGTGTAAATAACTTGCTAAAACAAATAGAATGTGCTATTATGTAAGCATTAGAAGGGAAAGTGTATTTTAAAATTGAATATAGAAAGTTTACTAAATAAAGCAATATTAAATTTGAAAGAAAATGAAATAGAAGATCCAATTAGTAAAGCAAGAAGGATATTAGCTTTTACATTAAATGTAAGCAAAGAATATTTACTAATAAATAATAAAAAAGAAGTAGCAAATGATAAAATTGAAGAATTTAATAAATATGTAGATAAATTAATAAATGGTGTGCCTATACAATACATAATAGGTAAGCAATATTTTATGGGGTTTGAATTTAATGTTAATGAAAATGTTTTAATACCTCAGCCAGATACAGAAATATTAGTAGAGAAAACCATAGAAATAGTTAAAATGTATGAAGCACCAAAAGTGTTAGACTTATGTACTGGAAGCGGTGCCATTGCAATATCTATTGCAACACTTACTCATAATGCAAAAGTTTTTGCCTCTGATATAAGCAAAGAAGCTCTAGAGATTGCAAAAATGAATGATAAAAAAAATAAAGTAACTTTTATAGAATCAGATATGTTTAAGCACATAAAAGAGAAATTTGATATAATAGTTTCAAATCCTCCCTACATAAAAACAGAAGAGATAAAGACATTAAGTAAAGAGGTTCAAAATGAGCCTATACTTGCATTGGATGGCGGACAAGATGGTTTAAAATTTTATAGAAATATAATAGAAAATTCATATAACTATTTAACTTCAAATGGTTACTTATGTTTAGAAATAGGAGAGGATCAAAAAGAAAAAGTTATAGATATAATAAGAAAAAACAAAAATTATGCAGATATAAAATCTTATAAAGACTTAAATGGTAATAATAGAGTCTTGATATGTAAAAAAACGTAGTATTATAAAAATCATTTAGAATGAATGGCTACATATAACTTCGTAAAAACCTAAAAATGCAAAACCTAAATAAAACATTCTAATAAAGAGAGGTATTTTAAAACCAGTAGCGTTAAATAGCTGAAAATAACTAATACAGAAATTAAATATTTCACTAATCATAATACATATAAGGTAACCTGTTAAACCATAAATAGGCAATAAAACATACAATAAACTAATAGTTACTATTAAATCAAATATATTGCATACCATAACACCAAATTGTTTATTTAACCCCTTTAACATACTATCAATTATGTTATCTGGAAACATAAATAATATAATAGGAGAAAGAATTTTTATATATCTTGCACATTCTAAATTATGAAAAACCATCAAGCTGATTTCCTCAGAAAAAGTATAAAATGCTAAAGAAGCCGTTATAGAGAATATAGATGTTGCTAAAAATACTTTATTGCAAATATCTAATATTCTTTTTTTATATTGTTTGGCAAGCAAACTTGTAAACTCAGGAATAAGTAAACTGCTAAACGAAAATATAAAAACATTAGGAAATAACAAAACAGACATTGTCATTCCATTTATTTTTCCATACTCTGCTAACGCTAAATTATAAGATAAGCCAAATAGTTTTAATCTATTAGGAATTATAAACTGTTTTAAAGTTGATAATCCAGAACGAATATATGAAGTAATAGAAACAGGAAACGCTATTTGAAAAATTTTCTTCTTAAATGCAATATTTGAAAAGCATCTATTATTATATTTCTTCTTTTCGTTATTATACAAGAAGAATAAGAGAATACAAGAAGAAATTTCTGATATAACATCTGCTAAAATTAAACAATTGCAGATTGCCTCTAAATTTCTCTTGGGATAAAAGTCTAATAATAAAATGGTAGCTATAATTTTTATAAACAGCTCAAATACCTGAGAAAATGCACTTTTATATCCTTTCCTAACAGCAGAAAAATATCCATTTATAACACTTGAAAAGCCAATAAATGGTAAGCCGAGTTGCAATTAAATAAAGTGGTATATTAGAAACAACAGATTTTAACCATACGTGAGAGATTGTATTAGCAAATGAAACCACTAAAAAACTACTTCCTAAGCTTAAAACCATAGAAAATGCAAAACAACTTTTAACAGCTCTTAGTCCATTAACAAAATTACTGTTAGTAAACTGTTCTGAAACAATACAAGTACATGCAAGGCTTAACCCAGAAGTAGCAAGAGTTATAGCAAAATTATAAACAGACATAACTAAGCTAAATGCACCAACCGCTTCTGAGCCAATTTTATTAGAAACGTAGAGATTAAAAACCATGCCAATACTTTTCATAATAAATGATGTAATAGTTAAAATTGCCCCATTAATAAAGAAAATTTTTGTCCTTCTCAAAGTATCACCACTAAATAAATATGCTTTATTTATTTAGAATATGTTTTTAAGTAATAAAAGTAAGAGTTATAAAATTCTTCCAGGGATTCCAACAACAGTAACATTTTCTGGTACATCTTTTAGAACAACAGCATTTGCTCCAATTTTGGCATTATTTCCTATTGTAATATTGCCAAGTATTTTTGCACCACAACCTATTAATACATTATTTCCAATGGTAGGGTGTCGTTTACCTTTTTGCTTGCCAGTGCCACCAAGAGTTACACCATGAAACATAGTTACGTTATTTCCAATAATTGCAGTTTCTCCAATAACAACACCTGTACCATGATCTATAAATAAGTTCTTTCCAATTATTGCACCGGGATGTATTTCTATACCTGTTTTTCTTTTAGCTTTTTCACTAATGTATCTAGCAATGAAAAAATGTTTTTTCTTATAAAAATAATGAGATATCTTGTAATAGAGTAAAGCTTTAAAACAAGGGTATAAAAATACTTCTAAAGTACTTGTTAGTGCTGGATCATTTTTTCTAATTGTTTTAATTTGTTCTTTAATAAAGCTCATAGTAATAATTTATTCTAGCAGGAAAAAAGTGTGTCAGTATTTTCAGAAAATTTATACTAAGAAAATAATTAGTGCTTGACTTTTGTATTTCTTATATACTATAATATAATTAATTTGCCGGTGTAGCTCAGTTGGTAGAGCAGTGAATTCGTAATTCAAAGGTCAGCAGTTCAATTCTGCTCATCGGCTCCATTAAGTAAAATCGTCGCACCATATGCTGAAAAATATCATTTGAACACATAATTATTTGTAAAAGATATATAATATATTTAACTTAACCCATTGCTATTTAGTAGTAATGCGGGAGTCTAAAATGACATAGGAGAGTTCAAAAGTAACTCTCCTATTTATTTGGTAAAAAACTTAATTATTTGTTCATCAATTAAATCAAGACTTTTATTTGATAAACGCAAATTTTTTAAAACGATATAATAAAATGTTCTTTGTTTACTGATTGTCGTAATTTGATTAATTAAAACTATACTATCTTTTCTATATTGATTAATACTTTTTCCTTGTAATTATATATA
>CANRAB010000020.1 GCA_947628475.1 uncultured Clostridia bacterium | reverse complement strand
CTTTTTTGTAGTTATATTTATTTTGACACTTCATTTTTTACTTTATCTACTTCTGTTTGTGGAGCCTGTCCTGCTGGCGTATAATATCCTTTTAATTGTGCAACTTTAAATAATTCATATTGAAATGTCTCATCATTATTTCTTATTTGTTGTATTGTTTGTCTTAGTTGCATGTTTTCTGCTTCTGATATTACTCCTTGATAAGTTGTAAGCCCTGCTTTTGTGCTTTCTAATATATCGTTAACCATGTATTTTTCTTCCATAGTCTATCCTCCATTCTAATTTAAAAATGTTAATAATTTTTGTTTTGTATTTAATGAATCCTGAGCTGCCTTTGTAAACATTTGCTTTATTTGTGGGTCAACACATTGCGATGCATACGTGTTTAATTTTTGATATGTCGTGTCTTGTGAACCTATTAAGTGTCTTAAATTTTGTAGTTCTACCTGACTTAAATTTGCCATTTTTTCATCATCCTTCCTCTATTTTTTATTTTACATATATATTATAAACATAAATGTTTATTTTTATACAAAATAGCCAAACAAAGGAAACTAAATATTTTTGCTAATTTTATTTAGTTTTCTTCGTTTGGCTAAATCATTATATGAATTTTATTCTATAATTTCTAAGTTTGCATATTTTGCCATTAACCTTTTGTGTCCTGCTTTTTCAAATGATATGTCTAATTTTAAGTCATCTTCTTCCGCCGCAATGCCGTGTTATTATTCCTTCTCCAAATTTTTTATGATATATAGATTGTCCTTCTTTGTATTGTGATAGGTCTACATTCACAGTTTTTGCAGCAGTTATATTGTTTAAGAAGCTTTCTGCTGTTCTAAATCCAAATTTTGTTTTGGATTCTCCAATGTTGCTATTTGATATTGTATATGATGTTACTTTGTTATTTAATCTATTTCCATATTTCCATTCTGTTTCTTCTTTTATTCTTGCTGGTTTTATTATTTCTTCTGCTCCATTTAGTAGTTCTTTTGGAATTTCTTCTATAAATCTTGATATTTTATTACAACTTGTTGCTCCAAATATCGTTCTTTGTTTGGCACATGTTAGGTATAATTTTTCTTTTGCTCTTGTTATACCTACATAACATAAACGTCTTTCTTCTTCTAATTCTCTTTGTTCTCCTATTGACCTGTAACTTGGAAATAGTCCTTCTTCCATTCCTACTAAAAATACTACTGGGAATTCTAGTCCTTTTGCACTATGTAATGTCATTAATGTTACTGAATTTTCTGTTTCTTCCATTCCATCTATGTCGCTTGATAGGGTTATACTCTCTAAAAATTCTGCTAAATTATTTTCTGCATTTTCTTCTTCAAATTCCATTGCAACTGTTAAAAATTCATCTAAGTTTTCTATTCTACTTTCTGCTTGTGCTGTATTTTCTAATTCTAATGCTTTTGTATAGCCTGTTTTACTTAATGTTTCTTTTAAAAGTTCTGATACTGGAATAGTATCTTTCTTACTTATTAATTCTTCCATTGTTGCAATAAATTCTCTTGAATTGACATAAACTTTATTTAAACCATATTGTTCTGCATTTTTTATTATTTCATACATTGATTTTCCATTTGCTACTGCCATAGTTTCTATTTTTTCCATACTTGTTTGCCCTATACCTCTTTTAGGTTCATTTATTATTCTTTGTAAACTTAAATTATCTGCTGGATTATGTATTAGCCTTAAGTATGCGATTGCATCTTTTATTTCTTTTCTATCATAGAATTTTAAACCACCTATCATTTTATATGGTATGTCTTCCCTTCTTAATATATCCTCTATACTACGTGATTGTGCATTCATTCTATATAATATGGTAAAGTCTGAATATTTATAATATTCTTCTCTTTTTAGTCTATTTATTTGTTCTACAATGAAACTGCCTTCTTCATATTCATTGTCTAATCTTGCAACTGTTGGAAGTTCTCCGCCTTCTTTTGCTGTCCATAAATTTTTTTCATATTTTTTTTCGTTATGTTTTATAACAGCATTTGCTGCATCTAGTATTGCCTTGCTTGATCTATAATTTTGCTCTAATTTTATAATTTTTGTTCCCGGAAAGTCTTTTTCAAAGTTTAATATATTTGTTATATCTGCACCTCTGAATGAGTAAATTCCTTGGTCGTTATCTCCTACTACTGTAATGTTTCCATATCTTCCAGATAATAAAGTTATTAATGTAAACTGAGCTTTATTTGTATCTTGATACTCATCTACCAGTACATACTGAAATTTTTCTGAATAATATTCTAATACGTCTGGATTTTCTGTGAGTATTTGTATTGTTGAATTTATGATGTCGTCAAAGTCTAACGCGTTATTTTCTTTTAATTTTCGTTGATATATATCATATACTTGAGCTATCTTTTGTTTTCTTATTTCACCATTTGTTCTTAAGTTATATTGCATTGGTGTAAGCATTTCGTTTTTACTATTGCTTATTTCTGCTAAAACGCTTCTGTCCGTAAAGATTTTATCGTCTAAGTTTAGTTGTTTTATACATTGTTTTACTAATGTTTTTTGGTCTGATGAGTCAAATATTACAAAGTCTGAGTTAAATCCTATTCTATCTATGTATTTTCTAAGTATTCTCACGCATATTGAGTGGAATGTTCCTACCCACATATTATTTGCGTTTTCTCCTATTAAGTTTGTTATTCTTTCTTTCATCTCATTTGCCGCTTTATTGGTAAATGTTATTGCAAGTATATTCCATGGTTTTGTATTTTTTTCTTCTATTAAATATGCTATTTTATGTGTTAATACTTTTGTTTTCCCACTTCCTGCTCCTGCAATTACTAAGCATGGTCCATCGGTTTGTAGTACCGCTTCTTTTTGCTCTTTATTTAATCCTTCTAATAAATCCATTGTTTTTTTCTTCCTTATTATATGTATTTAGGTTGTTGAGAGGTAACCTATAAGCCAATTATTAATATCTTTATTATATTTTTTCAATTATTTTGTCTAAACATTCATTTATTTCTTTTGCACATTTTTCGTATATTTCATAACTGCATCCCCATGGGTCTTTTATATCTTGATTGTTTTTTGGATAGTTTGCATATTCTTTCATTGTAAATACTTTTCCTTCTAATTGTGGATACATATTTAATACATTTTTTTTGTGTGCTGTTGTTGCACATAGTATAACATCCATTTGTTTTATTTGAGAGTCTTCAATGTATGTTGCTCTATGTTGTGTTAAGTCTATATTGTATATTGTTTTTAATACTTGTATTGCTTCTTCTGTAGATTTTTCTCCATTTCTTGCAAAAACTCCACATGAGTATACATCGATTTTTTTATTTTTTTCTTTTGCTTTTTGTTTTAACATTGCATGTGCCATTGCGCTTCTACATATATTTCCTGTACATATAAACATTATTTTCATATTATATTTATTCCTTTCTTGCACGAATTAATTGTTTTACATAGAATAGATATGAAAAATATTATTTTTATCTATTCAAGTATTTATATATTTTTTACACTATGCCTAATATATATTCTGGTTCTTTTACTGCATTTTCTGTTATTTGATAAGCTTTCTTTATATCTTCTACTGCTTGTTTTCCCTTTTCTTCATCATTTGCATGAACATATGCTAAAATTTCACCTTTTTCTACTTGGTCTGAAATTTTCTTTTCTAGCCATATTCCTACTGTATAATCTATATTGTCCTCTTTTTTTATTCTTCCTGCTCCCAAATTTACTGATGTTACTCCTATTTTCTCTGCATCTAATTTTTCTACATAACCAGCTTTTTCAGAAATTACAGGTAATATATATTTTGCTTTTTGAAATTTTTTTGGATTTTTTATATATTCAATGTCTCCATTTTGATTTTCTACTAATTCTATAAATTTTTCGTAGGCTTTGCCATTTTCTATATTTTCCAATATTTTTCTTTTATTTTCTTCTATATTTTCTCCATTACCCGCTAGTTTTATTATATAACTTCCTATTTCTAAAATTATTTCTTTTATATCTTGTGGAATATTGCCTTTTAAACATTCTATTGTTTCTATTATTTCTAATGTATTTCCTACTGCTTTTCCTACTGGTTCATTCATATTTGTAAGTACACATATTGTTTCTCTATTTGCTAGTTCTCCTATATTTTTCATTATTTTTGATATTTCTATTGCATCTTCTTTTGTTTTCATGAATGCACCATTTCCAACTGTAACATCTAATACTATTTTTTGGGCTCCTGCTGCTATTTTTTTGCTCATTATGCTAGAAGCAATTAATGGTTTACTTTCTACACATGCAATACTATCTCTTAACGCATATAATTTTTTATCTGCTGGAGCTAGATTTGCTGTTTGTGTAATCAAACTTATTCCAATTTTTTTTACATTTTGTATGAACTTATCCATTTCTATTACAGTATTATATCCTGGTATTGCTTCTAACTTATCTGCTGTTCCTCCTGTAAATCCTAACCCTCTACCAGACATTTTTGCAACTGGAATTCCAAGTGATGCAATGATTGGCATTAATACTATTGTTATTTTATCTCCAACTCCGCCTGTACTATGTTTATCAACCACAGTTTTCCCTATACTCGATAAGTCTAGTATTTCACCTGAGTGTGCCATTTGTAATGTTAACTGTGTTGTTTCTTCATCTGTCATTCCATTTAAGTATATTGCCATTACTAAAGCTGCTGCTTGATAGTCTGTTACGTTTCCTTTTACATATTCTTCTACAAAATATTCTATTTCTTCTTTATTTAAAGATTTTTTATCTCTTTTTTTGGCTATTATTTGTTGTATATTCAATATTCTTCACCTCTATATGTTTTTTATGAAACTTCTTCTATGTAGTGGACATGGTCCATATTCTCTTATTGCTTGAATGTGTTTGGATGTTCCATATCCTTTGTGTGTGCTAAATCCATACTGTGGGTATATTTCATCATATTCTCTCATTATTCTATCTCTTGTAACTTTTGCTATGATTGATGCTGCTGATATACTATAAATCTTTGCATCTCCTTTTATTATTGATGTATATGGTATTTTGCATGTATCTATGTGTTCCAAAGCATCTACTAATATTCTTTCTGGCTTTATTTTCAAATTTGATATTGCCATTGTTAAAGCTTTTTTTGTTGCATTTAGAATATTTATTTTGTCTATTTCATTTTGGTCTACTATTCCTACTGCCCAATCTACTGCTTCGTTAGTTATTTGTTCATAAAGCAATTCTCTCTTTTTTTCTGATACTTTTTTAGAGTCATTTACTCCTTCTATAAATGACTCTGGTTTCATTATAGCTACTCCTACAACTACTGGACCAGCAAGAGGTCCACGACCCGCTTCGTCAATTCCAGCTATATATTTTAAACCATCTTTATATAGTTTTGTTTCATACTCTTTTAATTTTGTTAATCTTTCTATTTCTTTTTCTTTCATTTTTTCTTCTTTCTTTATTCTATTTCTGATAGTTTATATTTTCCATCTACTCCTAATGAATAGAATATTTCACCTGAATTATAATCTACTATAAAAAATTTTGTTTCATTTATTTCCACATCGTTTATTCCATGTTTTTGTAGTTCTTCTTTATTTAATATGTATAGATTAGCGTTTTCTTGTGTTTGCAAACTTTCTTTTAATTTTTCTGAAATGTTATATCCTGTTGTATTATTTTCTAAATCTAAATTTACTCCCTCTAAAAGATTGTTTTCTTCATCTACTATGTGTTTGTTTTGTATGTTTGTAATTACTGTTTGTATTGCAAGCATTGTTGCTTTTGTGTCTTCTACTTCTTGTTTGTTTATATATTTTTCTGCGTATTGAAGTCCCGCAAATATGATTATTCCTACGGCTACTATGATTATAACCAAAGCAATAATTGTGAGACCTTTTTCTTTTTTCATTTTTACTCACATTCCTTTCAAAAATTCTTATTATATTATATATGTATAATCCATTTTTTTCAATACAGTTTTTTAAATATTTTTTATACTAGTTGATTTTAACATCATTTTTCACAACATATGTTTAATAATACCAAATTTTTTTGAAAGTTTATGTTAATTATGTTATAATTATTTTACATAGTTTTTTGCTATGATATTAATTTATTTCGGGAGGATTTTTTATGTCAACACCATCGAGGACACGGTTACTACTTGAGCTTGAGCGTATTAAGAGGAAGCAAAGCTCAGTACAAGAACATCAACAAAAACTGAGTCCTTCTCGGGAAGCGCATCTTCGCCGGGTAGCGATGATGCACAACCGACAAAAAAAATAATATTTTTCTGTCGGATCGGAGGCAAAATTTTGCCTCCTTTTAATTTTTTTTTAAGTTTTCCCTTGTATTATTTTAAATGTAATATATAATATATTTTGCAAATGATAATTAGTTATTTGATTTTTTATATATTTATTATGTTAAAATCTAATTATCATAAAACGTTAAATAGATAAATATGTAAGATTTTATTATTAATCTTATAAATTTATAAATATATTACACAAGAAAGGAATGAATTTGTTATGGAAAATAATGATGAATTTTTTCAAAAATTCGACTATTCAAAAAAACCTCAATCTCATAACAACAATGTTTTATCTACAATTTTAGTTTCATTTATTTCTGCTATTATTGGTGCCGTTTGTGCCGTTTTAATTTATACTAATGTTACTGCACATAATACAGAAAAAGAGGTTGCAACAGTAGATTCTAGTTCTACATCTTCAAGTAATGACTCTCAGAATGCTAATCCAAACTTAACACAAGTATCTCTTTCTAAATATTCTGATACTGCAATTTATGCTGCCAACAAGGTGCTTCCTTCCATGGTTAGTATTTCTGTAGAATATCAAGTTTCTTATTTTGGAAGAACACAAACTGCTTCTGGTTCTGGCTCTGGAATTATTATTAGTGAGGATGGATATATACTTACTAATAATCATGTTATTAGCTCTGCTGACACTTCTTCATTCTATCAAGTCTCAGATGCAACTTCTATAAAGGTTTCTATTTATGGAGATGACACAGAATATACTGCCCAAGTTGTTGGTACTGATAGTGAAACTGATTTGGCTGTTTTAAAAATTGATAAAACTGGTCTTAAAGCTGCTGAATTAGGTGATTCTAGTTCTGTTCAAGTAGGTGAATTTGTTTTAGCTATAGGCGATCCTTATGGGTTAGAGTATTCTGTTACTGCTGGTATTGTAAGCGCATTAAATAGAGAAATGACCGTTGAAGGTACAACTTATCATGTTATTCAAGCGGATTGTGCTATTAACTCTGGTAACAGCGGTGGTGCCCTTGTAAATAGTGAAGGAAAAGTTATTGGTATAACTACTCTAAAACTTGCTGGAACTGGTATTGAAGGAGTTAGTTTCGCAATTCCTATTAATAACACTATTGATGTTTATAAAGAATTAATTGAACATGGAAAAATTGCAAGACCTTTTATTGGTATTGAAGGACTGGATTTAGATGAAGCTACTGCCATTAGAAATGGTTTAACTAAAGGAATTTATGTTGATAATGTTATAGAAGGTAGTAGTGCTGAAAAAGCTGGCATAAAAGCAGGAGATGTTATAGTTAAATTTGATGGTCAAAATGTTTCTACAATGGATGAGTTAAATGCCATAAAAGATACTAAAAACATTGGTGATGAAATTGACATTACTCTTTATAGAAAAAATGAAGAAATGACAGTAAAATTAACTCTTGGAGAGAAATAAAATTGTTTATAATAAAACTATATTATTAAAAAATTACCCATTATCTTCTAAATAAGATGATGGGTAATTTTTTATCATTTGTTTTTTATCATTTTTAAATCTTGCCAAAAATTTATTTTCTTTGTTTCATCTCTTAAAAGTGCTGCCGGGTGAAATGTAGGTAGTATTTTTCTTCCATCTTTTTCAAACCATTTACCTCTACTTGCTGTTATACCGTATTGTTCACCTAGTATATTTTTAAGTGCAACATTTCCTAGCAGTATGATAATTTCTGGATTTACTAAATTTATTTGTGTTTCTATGTAATCTCTGCACGCATCTGCTTCATCTTTTTCTGGATTTCTGTTTTGTGGAGGCCTACATTTTACGATGTTTGCTATATATACTTCTTCTCTTTTTATTCCTAGCCCCTCAAACGCTTTATTCATCAATTGTCCTGCTTTTCCCACAAATGGAATTCCTTGAGTATCTTCATCTGCTCCCGGTCCTTCTCCTATAAACATTATTTTTGCATTTCTGTTTCCTGTTCCTATTACTACATTTTTTCTTCCATTACATAATTTGCATTTTTTACAATTATTGCAAGCTTTTTCTAATTCTTCCCAATTTTGGTACATATTTCCTCCCAATTTATTTCTTCTATTCTTTCATTATTTTCGATTATATAGTCTGATTTCAATTTATAATATTCATCTTTTTTTTGTATACTTAACCTGTTTATTGCAGTTTGCCTTTCTATTTTATCTCTCTTACAAATTCTGTCTATTTTTATATCTGGTTTTGCTATAACCGATATTGTAAATTCACAAATTTTATCTAGTCCACTTTCAAATAATAGTGGTGCATCTATTATTATGTTTTTTAATTTAATTTTATTTATTTTATTTTTTATTTCATTTACTACATAATAATATGTTAATTTATTTAATTCTTTTCTTTTTTCTTCATTATTATATATTATTTCGGCTAATTTTTTTCTATTAATTTTTCTTTCTATTAAAATTTCATTACCGAATAATTCTATTATTTTTTTTAAATATTCTGTTTCAGTATCTGTCATTTCTTTTACAATTTTATCTGCATCTATTATTTCTCCATTTATTTTTTTGGCTAATATTTTTGAAACTTCACTTTTCCCTGAACCAGAATTTCCTGTAATACCTATTATCATATTTTTTCCCTTTTATTAATTATTGTTTTTTATTTTAATATATTAAATTATATTTATTTTTATATTATTTTTTTATAATATTTATGTAATATTTTATTTAAATTAATTATTATTTTTTTCATTTATAAGTTTAGCAATTTGTTTTGGAACATATGCTTCTATATTAACATTATTGTTCCACAATTCCATTACTAAACTAGATGAAAGATAGCCTAAGTCTCCTGCTCTAAAATAGCATGTATCTAGGCCAAATATTTTTTCATTATTTTCTGCAATATTTTCTTCATATTGATAGTCTGTTCCATTTCTTAAGCCTCTTATTAATATATTTGCTCCCCATTTTTTTGCTTCTTCTGCTGTTAGTCCATCATATAGTGTTACTTCCACATTTTTTAGATTTAATTCTTCTATTGTTTCTTCGATTGCATTTCTCATTTTTTCTTTATCTAGTCTTACTTCTTTTTCACTGTTATAAGCAAGTCCTATAATTATTTTATCAAAACATTGTGCTGCTTTTATTACAATTTGTAAATGACCGTTTGTAAATGGATCAAATGATCCTGCATAAAATCCTATTTTTTCCATTTTTTCTCCTTTTCTAGCTAAAATAATATTTTAATTATCTTTTATTTCTTCTAATATCATTTCTTTTGATTTATTTTGTAAATATTCATATTCGTTTATGCTTGGATTAAATCCACATATTGTTTTATATTCACAATATTTACAAGTAGCTGTTTTAGTCTTTTTATTATACATAGGTTTTATATCTATTTTACCACTTAGTATTTCATTTGCAATCTGTTTTATTATTTTTTTGGTTGTTGTTTGTAATTTTTTAAATTCTTCTTTAGATATAGTACTTGAACGACTTTGGCTTATGTCTCCATCTTTATTTAGGTATACCGGTATAACGCTTGAACTTCCATTTTCTATGTTTTTATCCATCATTTTTATAACTTTAATGTCTGCTAAAACTAAGCCTTTCATTTTGAAACTCTTTCTTATTTTTTCTGTAATTTCTTCGTCACTTAAATTTCTATTTTCTGATATTATTGGTTCTATTAAATTAAAATATAATATTCCTGCTGGCTCTCTTTTTTCTTCTTCCGCTATTGCATCTATATATGTTAATAATTGTATTTGCGTTCCTGATATTACTTGATTTAAGTCTATATTTTTTTCTGATGATTTATAGTCTATTATTCTTATAAATTTTCCATCTTCATTTTCTGCAATATCTATTCTGTCTACTTTTCCTATAATTTCTATATTATCTATTATTTTATTAAATTCTACTTCATGACCTGATGGTCTAAAATCACTTATTTTCATTTGGTATACAATATATTTAATTGAAGCCTGTATTGTTTTTTTTAGTCTATTTGTTAATACTACAAATTTGGCAGAGCTTGAAAATATATAGTTTTTTTCTAGTTTTAATTTTTCATCTATTATTTCATTTATTATTTTTTCTATTTCTGCCTCTTCTATTTCTTTTATGTTTTCTACTCTATCAAAAAATGTGTCTAAAACTTCGTGCATGAAAGAACCTGTATCTAAAGCTTTTATTTTATATTCTTCTTCTTCTTTAATTTTTAATCCATATTTTAAGTGAAATGAAAATGGACACTTTTTATATTGTTCTAATTTTGAAATACTTGTTTTTAACGTTTTTCCATATAATTTTTTGATATTCTCTTCATTTATTTTTTCTGCTATATTTGTATATTCTAATCCTTTTAAACTATTTTTTAATTTATTTTTCCAATGTTCATTTTGATTATACCAATTAAATATATCTATCCATATATCGTCTATTTTTTGATTATTTTTTAATTTTCTAATATTATTTAATAATTCCCCAAATGTTGCATTTATATTTCCTATCTCAAATTTTTCTTCTATTATATTGCTTTCTTCTTGAAGATGTGGAAATATTTTTTTCATTTTTGATATTAATATTGACGGTCTAAGTGTGGCTCCATCTTTATTTGCAGATATATATGATATATATAGTTTTTCCTCTGCTGTTGTTAGAGCTTTATATATATTAAATTGGTCTTCATATAGATTTTCTAATGTTCCTTTTGCAATTTCCAAATCTATTTTTTTTAATATTTCTCTATCCTTATCATTTATAAATCCTTCATTTTTATTTACACTTGGAAATACCCCATCATTTACTCCCATTATAAATACTACTTTTACCTTATGACTTCTTGTTCTATCTATATCTCCTACTATTACTTGGTCAAGTACTTGTGGGATTTTTCCTAATTCTTTACTAGATAATCCTACTTTTAAAATTTCTTTATATTTATCAAATGACATTTTTTCATCTTTGAAAAAAATTACTATTTCATCTAACAAATCCACTAAGATATCACTACTTGATTTATATTCTTCTGATTTTTCTATTTCTCCTATTTTTTCTAATTTTTTTATTTTTTCATTTAATTTTTCTGGAATATTATTTTTTAATAAATATTTATATATTTTCTCTGATATTTCTTGTGCTGTTTTTTCTTTATTAAAACTATTCTTTAATTCTATTAATGGCTCCACTATTTTTTTTCTTATATTATTAAATTCGTTCCAATCTTTTTTATACCACTTATTTCGGTCTATTCCATATTTCTTACAATATTTTTCTAGTTCATATATTTCATTTTCTTCAATGTCTATGAATCCTGATTTTATATAGTTAAAAACTGATTCGCTTTTCCAATTTGTTGAAAATATCTCTAAAATTGACAATACATATTTTATTAAAATATTTTCTGTAATTTCTGATTTTTCATCTATAAAAATCGGTATATTATATTTTCCAAATACTGCTTTTATTATATTATTTATTTCGTTTAAATTTTTTGTAATAATCGCTATATCTTTATATTGTATTTTTTCTTCTCTTACTAATCTTGTTATTTCTCCCGCAATGTGTTCCATTTCTGTATATGGTGTACTTGCTAAAAATAATTTTATATTTCTATTCTTTTCATCATATTTTTTAAATTTATTGTTATAAATATTTTCTTCTAAATGATTTAATTCTTCATTTTTAAATCTATATTTTTTTTCTAAAAAAATTGGTTTTTCTATTTTTTTATCCACATTTTGTGCACAATCTGTTAATATCTTTACAAAATTTTTATTAAAATAAAATATATCTGTTTCTTGTGTTGTATTATTTTCTAAATTATCCGTGCATACTGTTACATTTACTTGTTCTGCCTTTTTTAATATTTCTGTTAATATTTTATATTCTTGAGTGGTAAAACCAGCAAATTCATCTACGTATATTATTGAATTATTAAACATTTTACTTTCTGGAATTTTCTCATATAATTTTGTTAGTACATCTTCTTCATCTATGTATCTATTTTTTATGTTTTCTTCATATAATTTATATACTTTATTTATATCATTAAGTTTTGCTCTTAGTTTTATATCTTCTATTTTTTCTAGTTTTTCGTCTATTTTTCGTGTTGTTATGCTGTGTTTTTTCATTTCAGTAATTTCTTTTAATACTAATTCTATGTTATCTTGCGAATTTGCTAAAAAATTTAAGTTGTTTTTTTCTTGTTCTAATATAGAATGTATTAACATTGCTTTTCCTGATTTTGTAATTATATTACTATTTGCCCCTCCTACTTCTGTAAAAACACGATTAGCTATACGATTAAAACTTATTACTTCTGCATTTACGGAAGCATTACTTTCAAGAGTTTTTAATAAATTTTTTTCTGCTGAATATGAATATTGTTCTGGTGTAATTATATATATTTTTTTATTTGTGTTTATATTCTTCTTTATTTCATTCATACAAAATGTGCTTTTCCCTGTTCCTGCTCTTCCATAAATAAACCTTAATCCCATAGTACTTTTTCCCTTTCTTTGCTTTACCTTTTATACAAAATTTATTTTTTAATATATAGCGAAAATAATTATCATTTTTCTTTTTATATTTTAACAAAAAAGAGGAGAATATTCAATATATTCCCCCTTTTTAATTTTTATAATATTTTTATTCTTCGTCTTTTTCAGGTTCTATTTTTTCTATACTTACTACTTTTCCCTCGTTTGTTCTCATTAATGTTACTCCTTGAGTTGAACGACCTAAGACACTTATTTCTGCAACATTTAATCTTATTATTGTACCTGTATCTGTTATTAACATTACATCATCTTCTTCATTTACTATTTTTACTCCTACTATTTCTCCGGTTTTTGGTGTTATTTTATATGTTATAACTCCTTTTCCACCTCTTACCTGAACTCTATATTCATCTAATTCAGTTCTTTTTCCAAATCCATTTTCTGTTATTGCAAGTAGTGTTGATTTACTTCCCGCTAAAATTGATTCCATACCTATTACACAATCGTCTGCATCTAGTCTTATGCCTATAACGCCTTGAGATACTCGCCCTACTGGTCTTACGTCTTTTTCGTCAAATGTAATGCACATTCCCTTTTTAGTAACTAAGACAACATTATCTTCTCCATCTGTTAGTCTAACATCAATTAGCTCATCATCTTCTTTTAAGTTTATTGATTGTAGTCCTGTTTTTCTTGCTGTATTATATTCTGATAAACTTGTTTTTTTTATTAATCCATTCTTTGTTGCAAATAACAAATATTTTCCTTCTGCAAAATTTTGTATTGGTATTATTGTTGATATCTTTTCTCCTGCATCTAATGTAAGAAGGTTTACAATTGCTGTTCCTTTTGCAGTTCTTCCAGATTCTGGAACTTCATATCCTCTCAATCTGTATAGTTTTCCTTTATTACTAAAGAATAATATTGTATCATGTGTTGAAGCTGTAAAGATTTGTTTTACAAAATCTTCTTCTTTAGTAACCATTCCTGTAATTCCCTTGCCTCCGCGTTTTTGACTTTTATATGTATCTATTGGCATCCTTTTTATATATCCAAAATGTGTTAAGGCAATTACGCTTTGCTCTTCTTTTATTAAATCTTCTACTTCAAATTCACCCTCTGCTGCTACTATCTTTGTTTTTCTTTCATCACCAAATTTTTCTTTTACTTCTAATAATTCTTCTTTTATTATTTGGTATACTAAAGTTTCACTTGATAAAATTTCTTTTAAATGTGCAATTAACTTCATTAATTCATTATATTCTTCTTCGATTTTTTCTCTTTGCAAACCTGATAATGTTTTTAATCTCATATCTAATATAGCTTGAGCTTGTATTTCAGAAAGTCCAAATCTTTCCATTAATCGTTCTTTTGCATCATCATATGATGAACGTATAATATTAATTACTTCATCTATATTATCTAAAGCAATTTTTAATCCTTCTAATATATGTGCTCTTGCTTCTGCTTTATCTAAATCAAATTTTGTTCTTCTTAATACTACTTTCCTTCTATGTTCTATATAATGATCTAAACATTCTCTTAGAGTTAATATTTTGGGTTCCCCATTTACTAGTGCAAGCATTATAACACCAAATGTATCTTGCATTTGTGTATTTTTATATAACAAATTAAGTACTACTCTTGCATTTGCATCTCTTTTTAGCTCTATAACTATTCTTACTTTTTCTTCTCTATCTGATTCGTCTCTTATTGCTGATATTCCTTCAATTCTTTTTTCTTTCACTAGGTCTGCAATATTTTCTATTAATTTTGATTTGTTTACTTGATATGGTAATGATGATACAATTATTCTCTGTTTTCCTCCTGTCATTTCTTCAATTTCTGCCTCTGCTCTTAATGTTAGTTTACCACGTCCTGTTGTATATGCTTCTTTTATTCCTTCTCTTCCTAAAATAGTAGCTCCTGTAGGAAAATCCGGACCTTTTATTACAGTCATCAGATCTTCATTTGTTACATTATCTTCATCTATTATCTTGATTATTCCATCTACTAGTTCACCTAAGTTATGTGGTGGTATATTTGTTGCCATTCCTACAGCTATACCTGATGAACCATTTGCGAGTAATGCTGGTATTTGTGCTGGTAAGACTGTTGGTTCTTGTAATCTATCATCAAAGTTTGGCATGAATTCTACTGTGTTTTTTTCTATGTCTGTTAACATATATAAAGCAAGTTTAGACATTCTTGCTTCTGTATAACGATATGCTGCAGGCGGATCACCATCTATTGAACCAAAATTTCCATGTCCATCAACAAACATATATCTTAATGAAAAATCTTGCGCCATTCTAACTAATGCATCATATACGGAAGAATCTCCATGTGGATGATATCTTCCTAAAACATCTCCTACTGTTGTAGCACATTTTCTGTATGGCTTATCTGGTGTGAATCCATCTTCATGCATTGTGTATAAAATTCTTCTATGTACTGGTTTCAAGCCATCTCTAACATCTGGTAACGCACGAGCCACTATAACACTCATTGCATAATCAATATATGCTGTTCTCATTTCGTTTTCTATGTCTCTTTGTATAATATTTTCTTCTGCCTTATCCATTCTATTTCCCCTTTTCCTTAAATTTTTACATTGTTATTATATATGAATAAATAAATTTTTTCAAGAGATTTTTTGTTTTTTTCTTGACTTTTATAACATATTGTTTTATAATATATTTATCTTTTGTAAAACAAAAGATACTCCTACAACAGGTGTTATACCATTTTGTTTTGTTTTTCACATAGAGAGAAATAATAAATTAAAGTTATTTCTCTCTTTTAATTACTATATTTTATTAAGCTAACATTTCTGCTAATTCTTTCTCTTCATTTGATATATCAAATTTCTTTCCATTGTTTTTTATTAATTCATGTAAATTCTCTACTGTTCTAGCCTTTTTCAATGTTTCCTCCAAAGGAATTACATTTTTAATATATTCCTGTATTTTATCATACTGATATTCCATATTATTAAAATTTTTTTCTTCATAATATTTATACCACTTATCTATGTATCCATCCATTTTTTCAACTGCTTCTATCTGATTTCCTAACGTTTCTTCTATATTATTAGTTATTGTACTCATTATTGTATTTTTTCCTCGTTCTATTAAGTTTGAAGTAGAATTACTTATATAACCTTTTCTTCGTGCCCAATCAATACCTGTACTTAATAAATCTGATACAGTATCTAATAAACCTCCTTTTTTTATTGCATCTTTTATTTGAGAAATATTTTCAAAATTGCCTGTTACTATACCTGTTAAACTTTTACCCATATTTACTGCTTCTTTTATAGCAGTATCTACCGCCGCAGAAAATCCCTCAGTCAACAAACTATCTTTTACTGCTATTATTTCATCTTCTATAAAATTAGGCAAGACTGCTTTTAAACCCATATTTATTCCTTTATTTATTGCTTGTCCTAATTTAGTTTCTAAAAACTTAGTTTGTTCCTTTTCTAAATCTTCATTTGTTTTCGCTTTCGTTATTGATATATTGTTTCCTTTAGCTATTTGTTGTAAATTTACTAAAATTTCCTCATCCATACTTTCCTCCTTATATAATAAATTAATAATATCAGCTGCTTTTTTATTAATATTTTTATTATTTATTTAATTAATTATTTAAAATAACCAAATTTATTATTTACTAATTTAATTTTATATTATTTCAATTAAATTATTTTACATTTATTTTTATAGCTTTATATATTTTTTATTAATTTTTTTCTTACTTATTATTTCTACTTCATATTAATTTTATTAAATTATTAATTTTTTTTATTTTTATCTTTATTAATAATATTTTTTATAATTTATTTTTTAATTAAATATTACAATTTTGTTTCATACTTTTTTTATAATACATTATTTATTTTTATTATATATCTTGTCTTTTTGATTTTTATCTTTATTTTTTTACTTTTTGGTTAACCATTTTTTTATATCGTCTTTTTTCTTTTACCTTTTTTATTTACATCTTTTTTTTATAATTTTTATTTTTAACATATTGTACCTTGTTTTCTAGACTCATTATTTTTATATTGTCTTTTTGATTTTGTAATAGTTTTTTTATTTCTTTTACTTTTTTCTTTTTCTCTTTAACCCGTAGTTATTTTTTTAATCATTTTTTTATTCATACACCATTTTTTAATTACACTTTTTTTATTTATATTACCTCCAAAAAATATTATTTTATTTGTATCTTTTTACATATTTTTCTCATTCTTCTATTTTATATTTTTCACTTTTTACAACTTTCTTTTTAGACAAAATTTTTAATTTTTCTTTTGTTTCAAAAAATTTTATTCTACATTTCTTATATTAATTCTTCTTTTCTTTCTATCTTCTTTTGTTACATTTTTCTTTTATACTTTTTTAGTCAATTATTTTTCATAATTTTTTATACTATTTTTATATTCTATTTAATTTTTTTATTTATTTTTTAATATAATTATTATTCTTTTATTATTATTAAATTTTTCTTTTATTAAATTTTATAATTTAATTATTTTTTTCTTTTAATATTTTTTTAAATTTATATTTAATTATTTATTATAATCTATTATTATTTTTCTTTTATATTTTTTATTATTCTATTTTACTTTTATTATTCATTTTAATTTTTTATTTTACAATTTATTTTTTATTATTTCTTCAATTATTTTATTTAACTTTACTTTTATACATTATTTATTATTATTAATCTAATTAATTAATATTCTATTAATAATATTCTAAATTTTCTGCTATTTTTTTATTAAATTATTTTATTTTTACTCTTCTTTTTTACATTAAATATTACAATTTTGTTTCACCTTCTTTTTATAATTTTTTATATATTTTTTATTTTTACTCTTGCCTTTTTGATTTTTTATTCTTGTTTTTTGCCTTTTTAGTTAACAACTTTTTTTATATTTCTTATAGTATAATTT
>CANRAB010000019.1 GCA_947628475.1 uncultured Clostridia bacterium | reverse complement strand
AATCTTTTTATATATGATTTTTTCTTGTTAAGTTTAGCAAAACCTATTAAAGATATAATTAGTCCAAATATAGAATATATTGATCCCCAACTACTTTCTGATGGAAATATAGTAAATGCAGTAAAAATAAGTCCAATTCCAAACATCATTAGAATTTCTGCAATTATTTTATTTTTTTCATACACTTTTTTATTTGTGTAATCTATGGTACTAATAATATTTTCTTCTAACTTTTCTTGATAATGCTCTTTATCTACTTTTTCTCCACTAATCAAATCGTTTAATGTTATACCTAATTCTTCGCTTAAAGGTTTAAGTAAAGAAATGTCTGGCATATAATTTCCATTCTCCCATCTCGAAATTGTTTTTGATGTTACTCCTATCTTTTCTGCAAGTTGCTCTTGTGTTAATTTTTTTTCTTTTCTTTTTTCTGCGATAAATTTCCCAATTTTAACAATATCCATAATTTTTTCTCCTTTCGCTTTAATAATAACAAAAAAGTATAAAAATTAACACCCCACAAATAGCGAATTGCTATTTTATTTAACTAGACACAAATAGAGAGTTATTATTTAATAGCATTTTTTTATTGCTGGTGGATAATAGTGTATCATATTTAAAAGATTTGAATACATTGCTAAAAATATAATTAATGTAAATATTAAATACG
This sequence comes from uncultured Clostridia bacterium, assembly GCA_947628475.1. Taxonomy (GTDB): domain Bacteria; phylum Bacillota; class Clostridia; order TANB77; family CAG-508; genus UMGS1781. The sequence continues at coordinate 17,484 of CANRAB010000019.1, read as the reverse complement.
CAAATATACTTTCGATTATAATATATCAACAAATTATTTTTGTTTAATATTTAGTGATTATTAATTTGATACTCTGCATTTTACTACTAATCTTTTTGTATTATCATTATCACATGTAATCAATGTTAATTCAATTTTTCCATCTGTTTCTTGACTTGTGCAACTCATATCAGTTTCATCTACTACATACTTATCATATACTTTATACCTTAGTTCATTTCCCTTACTTGATAAAAGAATTACATTATCTCCTTTTTCCAATTGTTTTAACTGACTAAAAAACTGTTTGTTTTTATAATTATGACCTACTATAACTAAATTTCCGTATTTCGTTTACCTCTGGTCCACAATATTTTGTTGGTGCAACTTTTAGATATTCCTCTGTTGTTTCTTTTATAATTGGATATGTTATTTCTATTTTTGGTATCATTATTTTTCCAATTACTTTGCTATTTTCTATGTTATTAGTTGTTGTTTCTACGAATGATGTGTGAGTATTATTGTCATTCATAAAAGCATTATTTTCAATTATATTTTGTATAGTACTCTCATCAGTTTTATGTATATCATCTTGCTTCCCAAAAATATCTTCATATTCATGATATATTTCTGCATATACTTCTGGGTCATATTTAGGCATTGTTTTAATTTTTATAAGCAAAATTATAGCTAAGAAGATAATTAAAATAATTAGAAAATATATTAGTTTTTTATCTCCACTCATTATATTTGCTCCCTTTTAAATGATGGATTTATTTTTTTATCATCTTTTTTCTCTCATGTTCAATCCAGAACATAGAGCTAATCCAGAAAATTCCAAGAGCAATAGCTATTGAAAGCCATTTAGTAAATGCATTATTTTCTTCTCCTGTTTGTGGTAATTGAGTATTATTTCCTGTATTATTTTCTATTTTGTTTCCCGTATTGTTCCCTGTATTATTTTCTATATTATTTTCTGTGTTATTATTTGTATTATCTTCTGTGTTGTCATTTGCATTATCTTCTGTGTTGTCATCAGAGATTTGTTCATCATAATTAACAGTGAATATATCACTATAATACCATTTACTTTCATTTTTTACAGCTATTTTGTATTTTCCGGCAGGTACTTGATGATTTTCTGTTCCTTTTTCAATTTTATAAGGTGTACTCAAAATATTGTGATAACTAGAAAAGGTATCTTCAGCACTTTCACCAGATTTAACTAATCTTCGTCCACTTTCAGTAAATCCTTCATTGAGAGTATAATCTATATTTCCACTTGAGCTATTAATCTTTGTGAATTTCGGTTGAGAAACAAATGGACTGTAATTTGCCGTAACGGTAGCATTAGAATTTGGCATAGTATAAGTTGTATTTTCTGATAAGCTGTTTTTTACTAAACCTGCTGAATATGACCAATTTTTGAAATTCAAACCGCTTACGTCTGAAATTGCCCATATATCTATAGTATCTCCATTAAAATATTGTCCTGTTGATTTTCCAAACTTATTTTTTGCTGATTCAAGAGTTAGCGTATGAACTATGCCACTTCCTGAATGAATTTCTTTTGTATTACTGCCGTCAACAATTCCTTCATTTACTGCAAAATTTTCTGAAATCGTCCATGACGCATTCCAAGCACCTACCACATCACTAGTTTTACCAGATGGATAATATGGATATTTTATTGTCATAGTTCCAACATTTTGTAATAGCATTGTACTTGTGCTATAAATTCCATAAATATAAGAACTCCAATTAGAACTGCCTGGTTTGTTACTTACATCCAAATTAATGTCACCAGTTGTATTTATTGTAAGTGGTTTAGTTATATCAAAACCACTTTGCATTACATGGTTAGAACTTCTAGCGTTTTTGTAGCATATTATAGTTGCATTGAAAGAAGCCTTTTCAATAATACTAACCGGTGAGTTGGCCTGAATTCCACTTGCTACATTTTTAGACGAAGTTGCATTAACAATTATATTAGCTTTTCCACCTATAATAATGTTATCGTTGCTATAAATATTCGATTCATCTGACCTAATACCTATTGCAATACTTTCAATACTTCTTAAATTTATTGTAAGAGTTGCTTCAGAATCAGATGTAATTTTCAATGTACCATCGCTCCCATGGTAAATTCCATAAGCTTGAGCAGTCCCATTGCAAGTAATTGTATTATTACCAATAAGCTTTATCGTTAAATTTTCTCCCTTCCCAGTTGAAATTCCTTTACCTGTATATCCGCTAAGTGTAAGGATCCCCCTATCGCTATCAAATTGGGCTGTACACCCATCACTACCTAACGTTCCATTCTTTGCCTTTACACCATTAACTAAATATTTGTATTCATCAGTTAATGTTTCTCCATTTATAGATACCGTAGAAGCAGGTTCTGCTGCTTTTACCACTGATGGATTAAAAAATAAAATTGCCAAACCCAATAATACTAATAATACATATTTAAAAATTTTCTTCATAATTTTCTCTCCTATCTTGTTTATTTCTTCATTTCTTATGTAGTTATTTCTATTTTTTATACTAACATATTTAAAAAAAATTTTGATACCTCTTGACAGATTTTAATATAATTGTTGAATTTTTGTAATATTTCATTCTCCGCAATAGGTATCTATAATAGTTAGTCTATCGTTTGCTTGTGCTAGCCTTAAAATAGCTTTAATGTTTTCCAATTTCATACATCTACACCTCCCTTTTGTTGTTTGTTCTATATATTTAACTATTTTCTCAAAATATAGTATTGTATTTCAAATTTTTTGTTTATTTTTTCCATTTTTATTACATATTTTAACAAGACAAATCATACTACAAAAGTTGGCAATTGTCAACAACTAAAAACATCTTTTTTGTTAAAATTTTTTTATATAGGATATACTATCAAAAAGGAGATTTAAGGTGGATTTATCACAAGCAATTAGAATAAGAATTAATAACTTAATAGAAGAAAAAAATATAAACGTTTCAAAACTTAGTACAATGGCAGGAATATCACGTTCAACATTATCTAAGTTTTTAGCAGGGAAAAGAAAAATTATAAGACTTGATATGATAGAATATATTTGTGAAGGCTTAAATATGAAACTAAAAGATTTTTTCGATGACCCAATATTTAATAATATAGAAATGGAAGATTAGAAGATATTTAATAAAATTTCATATATAAAAAGAAGTGAATATAAAAAAACTCACTTCTTTTATTTTGATAATACTACAATTTTACATTTACGGCAAACCCACCGTGTAAAGTAAACTATGTTCGTATTATAACTAGATGGCTGGGGTACTAGGATTCGAACCTAGGAAATGTCGGAGTCAGAGTCCGATGCCTTACCACTTGGCGATACCCCAATATTTAATTTTTCTATGAATAAGTTCTCCACCCACCATTTGAGACTATGGTGGGCACTTTTGGAAAATCTTATTCATATTTTTTATTATTTTAATTTGTTTGGATATATTGCAACAGCTCCTAGTTCAGCTTCGATGTTTAATAATCTATTGTATTTTGCAACTCTATCTGTTCTACATGGTGCACCTGTTTTTATTTGTCCAGCATTTGTTGCTACAGCTACATCTGCTAATGTTGTATCTTCTGTTTCTCCTGAACGATGTGATACAACTGCTGTATATCCATTTTTCTTTGCTAATTCAATAGCATCTAATGTTTCTGTTAATGTTCCTATTTGATTTAATTTAATTAATATGCTATTTGCTGTTTTATTATCTAATCCTTTTTGTAGTCTTTTAATATTTGTTACAAATAGGTCATCTCCAACTAATTGTAGTTTGCTTCCTAGTGTATCTGTTAATTTTTTCCATCCTTCCCAATCTTCTTCAGCTAAGCCGTCTTCTATTGATACTATTGGGTATTTATTTGCTAAGTCAACTAAGAATGAAATCATTTCATCAACTGATTTTAGCTCTTTTGTTTTCCAGAAATAATAACTTCCTTCTTTTCCTATTTTCTTAGCTTCATCATACATTTCTGTACTTGCTACGTCTAAAGCTAAAACTACATCTTTACCTGGTTTGAAGCCTGCTTCTTCAATAGCTTCTACTATTAATTTTAAAGCTTCTTCATCACTTGATAAGTTTGGTGCAAATCCACCTTCATCTCCTACACCTGTTGCTAGTCCTTTTGATTTTAGAACTTTTTTAAGTGTGTGGTATATTTCTGCTGCCATTCTCATACATTCACTAAATGATTTTGCTCCTATTGGCATAATCATAAATTCTTGAATGTTTACTGTGTTATCAGCATGCTTTCCACCATTTAAGATGTTCATCATTGGAATTGGTAATGTTTTTGCATTAACTCCACCAATATATTTATATAAGCTCATTCCAAGTGCATTTGCTGCTGCTCTTGCAACTGCAAGTGATACACCAAGTGTTGCATTTGCTCCTAATTTTCCTTTATTTTCTGTTCCATCTAATTCTATTAATTTTCTGTCTATTTCTACTTGGTCAAATACGTTCATATCTTCTAATGCTGGAGCAATTATTTCATTTACGTTTTGTACTGCTTTTGTTACTCCTTTGCCTAAGTATCTTGATTTGTCTCCATCTCTTAACTCAACTGCTTCAAAACTTCCTGTTGATGCTCCTGATGGCACCATAGCTACTCCATTTGAGCCATCTGCTGTTACAACCTCAACTTGTACTGTTGGGTTTCCTCTAGAGTCTAATATTTCTAGAGCTCTTACTTCTTCAATTGGTAAATATTCTTTCATAAAGTTTTTCCTCCTTCAATCTTAAAAACAAATTTATATTTGTTTCAATATATATTAAAATTTATATATTTTAATTTAACTTTATTTTTCTATTAATGATGTTCCTGTCATTTCTTTTGGTTGTTCTATTCCCATAATATCTAACATTGTTGGAGCTAAGTCTGCTAATCTACCTGGTTTTAATGTTGCTTGTTTTCCAACCAAAATAAATGGTACAACATTTGTTGTATGTGCTGTATGTGGTTCACCTGTTGTATAATCTATCATCTGCTCAGAATTTCCATGATCAGCTGTTATTAACACTACACCTTGAACTTTTTCTATACTTTCAACAACTCTTCCTACACATGTATCTATTGTTTCTATAGCTTTTATTGCTGCTTCTAAGTTTCCTGTATGTCCTACCATATCTGGATTTGCATAATTTAATATTATACAATCATATTTTTGACTTTCTATGGCTTCTACAACTTTATCTGTTACTTCTATTGCGCTCATTTCTGGTTGCATATCATAAGTTTCTACTTTTGGTGAAGGCACAAGTATTCTATCTTCTCCATTATACTGTTTTTCTTCTCCTCCATTAAAGAAGAATGTAACATGGGCATACTTTTCTGTTTCTGCTATTCTTAATTGTGTTAAACCTCTTTTTGAAACAATTTCTCCAAAAGTATTTTTTATTTCATCTTTCTTAAATACAATGTGAACATTCTCTATGGTCTCATCATAGTTTGTAAAACATACATAGTACAATGGGAAATATTTTCTTTCAAATCCTGTAAATTCTTTATCTACAAGACTTCTTGTTATTTCTCTTGCTCTATCTGGTCTATAATTAAAGAATATAACTGAATCGTTTTCTGAAATGGTTGCAATTGGTTCATCACCATTACATATTAATGTTGGCAAAACAAATTCATCAAATATTTCTTTTTGGTATGAGTCTTCGATTGCTTTTGTTGCAGATGTTGCTTTTTCTCCTATTCCATTTACTAAGGCATCATAAGCTTTTTGTACTCTTTCCCATCTTTTATCTCTATCCATAGCATAAAATCTTCCTGTTATACTTGCAATTTTTCCCACACCTTTTTCTGCCATTTTTTGTTCCAATTCTGCTATAAAATTTTCTCCTGATGCTGGTGGAGTATCTCTACCATCTAAGAAACAATGAACATACACATCTTCAAAGTCTCTTCTTTTGGCTAATTCTAGCAAAGCATATAAATGACGAATATGACTGTGTACTCCTCCATTTGATAAAAGTCCCATGATATGTAATTTTGAATTGTGCTTTTTACAATTTTCTATTGCTTCTATTAGTTCTGGTATACTAAAAAAATCTCCATCTTCTATTGTTTTTGTTATTCTTGTTAGCTCTTGATAAACTATTCTACCAGCTCCTATGTTTGTATGACCTACTTCTGAATTTCCCATCTGCCCTTCTGGTAAGCCTACATCTAATCCACTGGTTTTTATTATTGTATTTGGATTTTGTTTAAATAATTTATCTATCACTGGTGTATTTGCTAATGCTATTGCATTTCCTTCTTTTTTATTATTAATTCCAAATCCGTCTAATATCATTAGCATTGTTAATTTTTTATTCATATTTTTTATCATTCCTTTTCTAAGGTACAAATTAATTTAATTTTTTTAAATTTATAACTTCCCTTTTTAGTTAAACCGCATTTACTATCTTAGCAAATTCATCTGGTTTAAGGCTTGCTCCACCAACTAATCCTCCATCTATATCAGACATTTCAAATAGTTCTTTAGCATTTCCAGATTTTACACTTCCACCATATTGAATTATTACTTTATCAGCATTTTCTTTACCATACATATTTACTAATTCTTCTCTAATCCATTTTATGGTTTCATTTGCATCTTCTTTAGTTGCAGTTTTTCCTGTACCTATTGCCCAAATAGGCTCATACGCTACTATTGTACTTGTAATTTGGTCATTTGTCAAGTCTTTTAAACCTAATTTTACTTGATTTGTTACAATCTCTTTTGCTTTTCCAGATTCTCTTTGTTCTAAACTTTCTCCTACACATACTATTGGTTTTAATCCAACGTTATGAGCTGCTTTAACCTTTTTATTAACTGTTTCATCTGTTTCTGCAAAATATTGTCTTCTTTCAGAGTGTCCTAGTACAACATACTCAACTCCAATTGATTTTAACATTTGTGGTGATACTTCACCTGTATATGCACCATTTTCTTCCCAGTGCATATTTTGTGCACCTATTTTTATATTTGTGTTTTGTGCAGATAAAATTGCATAGAATAAATCTGTATATGGTGCACATATAACTACCTCATTTTTTGTATCTTTAACTAATGGTGCGAATTCTTCAAAAAATGATATTGTTTCATTTGGTAATTTGTTCATTTTCCAATTACCTGCTATTACTTTCTTTCTCATGAATTCATTTCCCCTTTATAATTTTTCATCAATATTAATAGAAACTACGTAACCTTCTTCATTATATGATAATACTACATTATATGTTTTTTCATTAGTTATTCCACTTAAATTTTGTAAATTGTTTGATGTTACTCCTATTTGATGGTCTTTATTATTGTTATTACTTGATTTTACAGCTCTTAATAATTCATTTAATTTTTCCCCTGTTATTTCACCTTGATAAGACATAAATTGTGAATTAAATATTACTTTATTCATAGTATTGGTTGCATCTTGTTCATCATCTACTGATATGTCAGAATCATCTGTAATTGTTATTTCATTTACATAACCATCATCATCATAAGATAATTCAACAATATATGTTGCTGAGCTTTCTAAATCATCTGCATCAGTTATCCCTTCTTCATTTAATTTAACAACATGTTCAGAGTCTGATTCATTATTTGTACTTACAACATCAAGAAGTGTAAGGACTTGCGTTTCTTTTAGTTCTACATTCTCATATTGCGTAAATTTTGCATTAAAAGCTTGTACTGCGGTATCATCTATTTGTTCATTATCATCAGAATTATTAGTATTATTTAGGTTTTCTGTATCATTTGAACTATTCGCTCCCATTCCCACAATTGTTCTATTTGAATTTTCAGTTTTATCCTTTTGAACCATAATATAAACTATGGCCCCTGCTAAAGCAACTATTAGTATTGCTACTATTATTATTAATACAATTACTAACGTATTTTTATTATTATTCATATTGTCCTCCTATACTATTCTTTATCATTTAAGCAAGCGATACCTGGTAATACTTTACCTTCCAAAAATTCAAGTGAAGCTCCACCACCTGTTGAAATATGTGTCATTTTATTCGCTAATCCCATTTTTTCTATTGCTGCTGCTGAATCTCCCCCACCTATTATTGTTATAGCGTTACTCTCAGCAAGAGCTTTTGCTATTTCTCTTGTTCCATCTGCAAATTTAGAAAATTCTGAAACACCTAATGGTCCATTCCATAATATTGTTTTTGCATCTTTTATAGCTTCTTTAAAATTCTCAATTGTTTTTGGTCCTATATCTAATCCCATAAATCCTTCTGGAATTTCTTCTTTATCTACAAATTGGTCTTCTCCATCATTTGAATATTCTGAAGAAACGTGGTTATCAACTGGTAGTAATAATTTTACACCTTTTTGTTTTGCTTTTTCTAAAAGTTCATTTGCTAAATCTAATTTATCTTCTTCGCAAATTGATGTTCCTATTTTATGACCTTCTGCTTTGTAGAAGGTATAAGCCATTCCACCACCTATTATCAATGTATCAACTTTTTCTAATAGATTTTCAATAACTCCTATTTTATCTGATACTTTTGCTCCTCCTAATATTGCTACAAATGGTCTTTCAGGATTTTCTAAGGCTGAGCCTAAAAATTCTAGTTCTTTCTCAATTAAAAATCCAGATACTGCTGGTAAATAATCTGCCACACCTGCTGTTGAACCATGTGCACGGTGTGCTGTACCAAATGCGTCATTTACATATATTTCAGCAAATGAAGCAAGTTTTTTAGCAAATTCTGGATCATTTTTTTCTTCTTCTTTATGGAATCTAACATTTTCTAGTAAAACTATTTCTTGATTTTTCATGTTAGAAGTTAGTTTTTCCGCATCTTCTCCTATTACATCTTTAGCAAGAGTTACTGGCTTCTCTAATAGTTTAGAAAGTTCTTCTGCAACTGGCTTTAAAGAGTATTTAGGGTTCACTTCTCCCTTTGGCCTTCCTAGATGTGAACATAAAATAACTTTTGCATCATTATCTAGTAAATATTTTATTGTTGGAATTGCTCCTCTAATTCTTCTATTGTCTGTAATTTTACCTGTTTCAGCATCAATGGGAACATTAAAATCACATCTAACTAGAACTTTTTTTCCTTTAACATCGATATCTTTAATTGTTTTTTTGTTCATAAAATTCATTTCCTTTCTACAGTAAATTTAATATGAAGAATAATTTTTTAAATTATGCAGGAGATATACTCCCGCATTGTTTTTTATATATTATCCATATACTGGACTAAATATTCGTATTTATTTTTTAGAAATATAAATTGCTAAATCAACTAACTTATTTGAATATCCCCATTCATTATCATACCATGCAACTAGTTTTACGAATGTATCTGTTAATTGAATTCCTGCTTTACTATCGAATATTGATGTATGATTATCATGTATAAAGTCTGATGATACAACATCTTCATCAACATATTCAATTATTCCTTTAAATTCATTTTCTGATGCTTTCTTAACTGCATTACAAATCTCTTCGTATGTTGCTGGTTTTTCTAATGTACATGTTAAATCTACAACTGATACATCAATTGTTGGTACTCTAAATGCCATACCTGTTAATTTTCCATTTAATTCTGGAATAACTTTTCCAACTGCTTTTGCTGCTCCTGTTGATGATGGTATAATATTTGCTGCTGCTGCTCTACCACCTCTCCAATCCTTTTTAGAAGCTCCATCTACTGTTTTTTGTGTTGCTGTTGTGCTATGAACTGTTGTCATTAATCCCTCTTTAATTCCAAAATTATCATGTATAACTTTTGCTAAAGGTGCTAAACAGTTTGTTGTGCAAGATGCATTTGAAACTATTTTCATACTTGGATCATATTTATCATTGTTAACTCCCATAACAAACATTGGAGCATCTTTTGAAGGTGCACTAATTATTACCTTTTTAGCTCCTGCATCTATATGAGCTTGAGCTTTTTCTAATGTTGTAAATACACCAGAACATTCAAGTACAAATTCTACTCCTTCTTTTCCCCAAGGAATATTATGTGGATCCATTTCATTATATACATTAATTGATTTTCCATTTACGATTAATTTATTTCCTTCTGCTTTAACTTCTCCGTTAAATCTTCCATGTACTGTATCAAATTTTACCATATATGCCATATAGTCTGCTGTTATAAATGGGTCATTTATTGCTACTATATCAACTTCTCCTTTCTCTAATGCTGCTTGGAAAACTAATTTTCCAATTCTACCAAATCCATTGATTCCTACTTTTACTGACATAAAATCCTCCTTTTGACACAACTTAAAAATGCGTCATTAAAAAATATTTTCACGCGTCTATTTTATAACAAAATAAAACACTTTTCAAGTGTTTTATTTTAATTTATTGTAAAATTTAATTATACTTTATAATCGATCTAACTCATCTTGTGCCTCTTTTATCTTTTTCTCAAGTTCACTCCTTTTTCTTAGCTTTGCCTCCTCAATTTTTCTTTTCTCCGCTTCTCTTACTTGTGTCATATATTTTGAAAAATGACTTTCTTTCCCCGCATTAACATCAAATACTTTTTTTAGATTTCCTTCTGTATCTTCTTTAACCCCTCCAACATAATTACCACAAGGAATTTCTTGTTTTTCACTAGATTTTCCTCTTTGTAAATATTCTACAACTCTTTTCCTATTTAGAAGTTGCCTCATAGCAAAAGAACAATATCTTTCATCAGATACCATTTTATCAACATCTAAAGATACTAATATTTTTTCATAATCTTCTCTTGAATTATAATCTGAATAAATTGTATCATCCTCATTATACCAAGAAATTAAACACTCTCTTACAGTTGATGTTCCTAAAGTTTTTCCTGCCTTATCAATTATTATTCTTGTTGTATCATAAAATTGTCCATATTTAATATCTGGATCATAATATTCTATTTCAATTTTCTTTCCACCATCTACTGGCATTATTATTTGAATATCTTGTCGTTGATTATTATATTCCTCATTCAACTTTGTGTTTTCATTAACTTTTATATTATTTTTATTTCTTTTAAATAAATCCAAAAATCCCACAAAAATTCATCTCCTTTACTATATTTTAGCAACATTCATATAAAAAGTCAATTTTTATCATTAGATTTTTTTAAACTAATATTGGTTGTATTTGTTCACCTTCTAACGCTTTTACTATAGTATCTTTTATATATTTACTACTAAAAGCTAAAGAACATGGTCTTGTTATGGGATTATTTTGTCTAAATGGCACAAAGAAGATATTTTTCTGTTTTAATAATTTGCCTATATTCTCTGCTTCTATTGATAATCCATCATTTGTAGAAATTCCTATTACTATATTATTTCCACTTTTTAAATTCGTTTTAGCAGCAACTAAAACTGGAGTATCTATTATTCCATTTGCTAATTTTCCTATTGTATTTCCTGAGCATGGTATAATAGCCATTATATCTGCCACTGCTTTATATCCTGTCCCTTCTGCTTCTTGTATAGTATGTATAATTTCTTTTCCAGTAATTTTTTCTATCTCTTCAATATAGGCCTTAGACTTATCTTTAAAATTATACGCATTCAAAGTCATAATTGGAATTATATCTGCACCCTCGTTAATTAAGTTTTTTATTTGGGGAATTGTTTTTTCTATATAATAAAATGAACCTGTTATACCAATTGCAATTCTTTTGTTTTCTAGTAACATACAATTCCTCCTTAGATTTTATCTTATATATTATTATATGTTTTATGTATACAAAAGTGATATTTTACACTCGTTTTGACAGGTTTTCATATTAAATTACATATTAATTTTGTTTTAAATATTTATTACTTAATTTTTATATTCTTCAATAACATTAAATTTTATTTCTTTCGGTACTAAATTTGTTATATCCTCTCCTTTTTTTACTTTTTCTCTTACAACACTTGAACTTAAATCTATCTTTTCTATCCCCTTTAATTCTATAAACGCTTCCTTATGTTTTTGTAAAATGACCGTATCTTTAATAATATCTTCTGCCACATCATTATCTCTTTTTAAAACTAAAATTCTAAAATTACTCATTAATTCTTCTACTTCATGCCATGTTTTTAATTCTTTTAAATTATCTGTTCCGAATTACAAAACATATTTCATTATTAGGATTTTGATTTTGTATTATTCTTAAAGTTTCTATTGTATATAATTGTCTTGGACTGTCTAACTCTATTGAAGATATTTCTATATTCTTTTCACCTTCACAAATTTTTTTTAGCATATCAAATCTTACTTCATCTGGAGCTAATCCATCTTTATTATATTTTGTACTTACTGGAACAAACATAACTTTTTCTATATTATTATAATTTACTAAAATTTGCTTTGCTAAATTAATATGTGCATTAGTAGGTGGATTAAATGAACCTCCAAATACTGCAATCATTTTCTTTTTCATATTTTCCTCCAAATATAGGGCAAGCCAAGCTTGGCTTGCCCTATAAATTTTACTTATTAAAATTTTATGAAAGTCATTATTTTAATTATTAACTTTTATTAGTACATACCTTCCATTCCTTGTGGCATTCCTGAATGTTCTCCTCCACAATGACAATCTTTTTCTTTTTTATCTGTTACAACACTTTCTGTTGTTAAAATCATTGATGCAATACTTGCAGCATTTTGAAGAGCGCTTCTTGTTACTTTTGTTGGATCTACAATTCCAGCTTTCTTCATATCTACATATTCTTCTTTGCTACTATCAAATCCAATACCTTGTGCTGATGATTTTACTTTTTGTAATATAACAGCGCCTTCTAATCCAGCATTTGCAGCAATTTGTCTAATTGGTTCTTCTAAAGCTCTTAGTACAATCCTTCCACCGATTTTTTCATCTTCACTTAAGTTAGATATTACTTTCTCAACCTCAGGCATTACATTTACAAGTGCTGTTCCACCACCTGCAACTATTCCTTCTTCAACTGCTGCTTTTGTTGCAGATAAAGCATCTTCTATTCTTAGTTTCTTTTCTTTCATTTCAACCTCTGTTGCAGCACCAACTTCTATTACAGCTACTCCACCTGCAATTTTTGCAAGTCTTTCTTGTAATTTTTCTTTATCATATTCGCTTGTAGTCTCTTCTAATTGATTTCTTATTTGTTTTACTCTTGATGCAATTTTTTCTTTATCTCCTGCTCCATCAACTATTATTGTATTTTCTTTTTGTACTTTTACTTGTCTTGCTTTACCTAATTGCTCTATAGTTGTATCTTTTAGTTCTAAACCTAAATCAGATGTTATAACTTCTCCACCTGTTAAAATTGCAATATCTTCTAACATTTCTTTTCTTCTATCACCAAAGCCTGGAGCTTTTACTGCAACTATATTTAAAACTCCTCTTAACTTATTTAAAACAAGTGTTGATAATGCTTCTCCTTCTATATCATCTGCAATTATTACTAATTTTCCACTTTCTTGCATTAAGCTTTCTAATAATGGTAATACTTCTTGAATATTGCTAATTTTTTTATCTGTTATTAATATATATGGATTTTCCATAACTGTTTCCATTTTATCTGTATCTGTAACAAAATATGGAGAAATATATCCTTTATCAAATTGCATACCTTCTACAACATTTAAACCTGTTGTTGCTGTCTTAGACTCTTCTATCGTTATTACTCCGTCTTTTGAAACCTTTTCCATTGCATCTGCAATTAAATTTCCTATTTCTTGATTATTTGCAGATATACTTGCAACCCTTGCAATATCTTCTTTACCATTTATCTCTGAACTTATCTTTTTTAATCCGTTTACTGCTGCGTCAACTGCTTTATCTATTCCTCTTTTTATTGCCATTGGATCTCCACCTGCTGCTACATTTTTAACGCCTTCTTTTATAATTGCTTGAGCTAAAACTGTAGCAGTTGTAGTTCCATCTCCTGCAATATCATTTGTTTTTGTTGCTACTTCTTTTACAAGTCTTGCACCAATATTTTCATATGGATCATCTAATTCAATTTCCTTTGCTATTGTAACACCATCATTTGTAATTAAAGGTGCTCCAAAACTTTTATCTAGTACAACATTTCTTCCCTTAGGACCCAATGTTACCTTTACTGTATCTGCTAAAATATTAACTCCATCTAGCATTTTTTTTCTGGCTTCTTCGCCAAATTTAATTTCTTTTGACATATAAAACTCATTCCTTTCTAAGTTTAACTTTGTATTTAGCATACTCTTAAATTTTTTTAAACTTACATTCATAAATTATTCAACTATTGCTAATACATCATCTTGTTTAACTATTATATACTCTTCACCACTATACTTTACTTCTGTTCCGGCATATTTACTTACTATTACTTTATCGCCTTTTTTTATATACATTTTTACTTGTTTTCCGTCTCTTTCGCCTCCTGGTCCTACTTCAATTACTTCTGCTATTTGTGGTTTTTCTTTTGCTCCACTAGATAAAATGATTCCACTTTCTGTTGTTTCCTCATTTTCTATCATTTTTACGACTACTCTGTCTTGTAATGGTTTTATCATTTTCCATTCCTCCTTATAAAAATTATTAGCAGTCTTGTTGTTTGACTGCTAATAATTTATACCTTTTTTTGTAAAATGTCAATAGTTTTGTTAAAAATTTTAACTATTTTTTAGATTTACACCTATTATACCTCCTAAACCGCCTGTTAAGATACTTGTTATTATCATTATTATTGAATAATGTCCTAAAGCAAAATTATTAGTTACTACACTTGAAATTAGGTATAATAATAAAATATATATTGTTCCTACTATTGCTCCATTTAAAATTCCATTTTTCTTTATCTTACGGGTTGTTATTTGACTTCCCAATAATATACTAAAAGCTGTTATTATAATTATTACTGTTGGCATTGCATTTTCACTAACATTTGAATATGTAAGAATTACAGAAAAAATCATTAACAATATTAATGTTAATAAAATTGATATTATACTTCCTTTAAGTATCCCTACTATATTATTTGTACTATTTTCATTAACTTTAACCATATTCTTCCTCCCTTTTTTAATATATGGTTAATCATACGAAAATATACAAAAATTATTCAAATTATTATAAAAAGTTTATAAGTATATTCATACTCTCTAACCAAATTATTATTAGTAAAAATAAGAGTTAGTATTAATAAATTTTTCACAAAAAATATATTTAGTTAGTAATACATAAAATAAAAACCTAGAATAAATATTTACTAAATATTCTAGGTTTCTTTCCTTGGCTCGTTTAGCACTTCCGTGTGCGAAAAATACGAGCTCTTAATTTATAATTTTATTTTATGTTTGATTCTATAGCTATAATTTAACATAACTTTTTATATAAATCAAGTAGTTTTGAAAAATTTTTATCCTAAAATATTTGATAATATTTCTTTATATTCTTCTATCTCAATATACTTATCTATTCCTTGTGTTGAAGCTAATTCTGCTATTTTATATGCTATAATACCTTTTCCACTTATACCAGTGAATTCTTCTCCAAAATTATCTTTTTTATAATAATCTTCTAGTTCACCTTTTTGCATTATAAATATATCTTTTGTATACATATCTGTTATAAATTCACTAATTTTCTTTTTTGTTTCTTCATATAAATCTTTTAATTTATACTTTTCAAATATTCTACCTTTAAAAGTTGTCCATATATCATCCAACTCACTATCATATTGTTTTTCATCCACTATCTTATCCAATACTTTTACTAATGAATCCCAATCTCTACTTTCCATTTCATTCTTAATCTTTTTATTATTTTTTAATTTTTCCTGTATTTTAGCTCTTATTTCTGCTACTTTATGTTTTTCATCATCATTAAGTAAACTATCTATTCCTCTATTAATAATATCATAGTCTGCAATAATATAGTTTTTTATTTTTAATTCATTCAATACTTTTCTATATATATCAAAATAAGTTTTTCCTCCAACTTTTATGATAGAAATGTCATTATTATTTAGAATATTCTTTCCATATATACCTTTTACAATTTCAGGAATAAGTATTTGTTCTTCTCCTTCAACTAAAATTACTTTTTCAGCAAAAAACATTTCTGCATTTTTATGTTGTAATTCTATCTTTAGCTTTTGTAATTCTTTTCCATCTTCGTAATTTTCTTTATTAATTCTACTTTTCTTAGTTCCCTCATTAGTTTTTCTTATAACATTAATATTCTCAATATCTATATTATGTATAAATTCTTCAGAATGTGTTGTAATAATAATTTGATTTTTATTATCTTCAATAAAATCATTTAATATATCTGATAACATTCTTTTTGCATGAGGATGCAAAAAAAGCTCTGGTTCTTCCAAAATTAGTAGCGATGACTGATTAAATACTTTGCAATAGAATTTAAATAATTCAATCATAATAAGACTTTGTAGTCCACTTCCCTTATTTTCCAATGGAGTTTCAATACCATCATTAACAGATAGCTTAATATTTTTATAATAATCTTCACTTTTATTCTCTAACATATTTATATCTATTTTTACATCCATTAATGTCAAAGTTTTTTTAAGCTGAGTATTAATATCATTCTTTAGCTCTCCATATACGTTTCCTATAGTTTCTTTTAATTCATCTGAAGCTTGCTGTATTGCCTCTTGATGTTCTGGATTACATGAATCTTCCCATTTTTTTTGTAATAATTTACCATACCATGTCCATTTAGTTATTTTTAATGTTGATTCTGTTGATCTAAATGCTGGTATTAGTAAACTAGTCATTAGAGTCGCTTTTATATTTGGATTTATATATAACATTCTATAATATTTATCTACTTTCTTATCTGGATATAAAGGTCCCATGCTAAGTTCTTCTTTTATGATTATATTATATATGTTAATATCTTCATCCTTATTATAGTATTTATATATCCAAATTTTCTTTGTATTATCCAAAATCTTCTTTAAATCTTCTTTTTTCTTCCAAATTAATAAATTTCTCCCTCTCGGATTAAATAAATCTGGATATTTTTCTTTTAGTTCTTCATCCTCATTAAGTATCCACTCATTTTCAAAATCTTTTTCATCTTCATTAAAATAGTCTGAGATATCTATAAATCCTGTACTTTTCTTTATATTTTTTAGTAAAGAATAATCTAAATCATTGATTTCATCAATTTCAGCTACTATCTTGAAATTTCTTTCTATTTCATCTTTTTCATTTGAATAAAAAACCTTATCTTCATAAGAAATAGTATTATATCTATCTCCAAGAATTTCATTTAAAGCAGAAACAATATTACTTTTGCCAGCATTATTCTTTCCAACAAGTACATTTATTCCCTTATTAAATATAAATGATTCTTCTTTTATACTTTTATAATTTTTTATAATCAGCTTACTAATATACAAATTTATCCCCCTTCCTTATATTTTCAAAATTTTTTAATAATTCGTTATCAATACTTCTTTTGTAACCTGATTTTTATCTTTCAAATGGTAATTTGAATTGCTATAGTTATAG
>CANRAB010000018.1 GCA_947628475.1 uncultured Clostridia bacterium | reverse complement strand
ACACTTTTTTTATTTAGTTATACTCTTTATTCATTTGTTTCTTTTTTGCCATTATAATCATCAACAAAATATAATGGTCTATTTTTTGTTTCATTAAATATTCTACCTAAATACTCTCCTATAATACCTATTAATAGTATTATTATTCCAAAGAAGAATAAACATATTAATATGAGAGCTTGAAAAGCTTGAATTGGTACATCATATTTTATACATTTTGCTATTACATATATAAAATATACAAGTAACATTAAAAACGTTGGTATGCTTAAATAAGTTGATAGTCTTAGTGGTGAAGTTGTAAAAGAAGTTATACCATCTATTGCTAAATCCATTAACTTTTTATAATTCCATTTAGTGGTTCCAGCTACTCTAGGATCTCTATCAAACAATACTTCCTTTTTTTTGTATCCTATCCAACTAAACATGCTTTTTGAACATCTTTGCGATTCTCTCATCTTTTTTAAAGCGTTTATACATCTTCTATCTAATAATCTAAAATCTCCGGTATCTTTCTGTATTTCAACTTTAGTTAGGCTTTGTAATATTTTATAGTACATTTTTGATGTAAATTTTTTTAGGAATGTTTCTCCTTTTCTACTTCTCCTTCTTGCATATACATCGTCATATCCTTCTTCCCAATATTTTATTAACTGTGGTATTAATTCTGGTGGGTCTTGTAAGTCAGCATCCATAAAAACTACTGCATCTCCTGTAGAATAATCCATGCCAGCAATCATTGCAACTTCTTTTCCAAAATTTCTAGAGAAGTTTAAGTATGATATTCTAGTATCTTTTTCTCTTAATTCTTTTAACATTTCTCTTGTTTTATCTTTACTTCCATCATTTATGAATAGTATTTCAAAGTCATAAGTACTTATTTGATTTACAACGTTCACAAGTCTATCATATAATTTATTCAATGTTTCTTCTTCGTTATATGCTGGAATTATTATGGTTATTTTTTTCATTTTATTTTCACTTCCTTTTATTTGTCTTGATTTTTCATTACATAATAATCTTCACCAAAAATTTTCTCGTTATAAAATTTTGAGTTTTTCTTTATTTCATTGTTTAAATATTCAAATCCTAATTCTTCGGCAAGTGTAGGAACATTTGAATATAAATTTGTTCCCAAACCTATGCGTTCACCCTCTATTTGTACTCCAATACTTGCAAGTATTGTTGGATACAAATCCATTGATGTAAATACTCTATTTTTATTGTTAGTTGCTTCTATACTTGGATTTATAATGGCATTGTATATTGTTCTCTCATATTCTTTATTTGTTCTGGATTCGTAAAATTCTACCTGCATACCTAAATGATCTCCAACAATAACTATAGTTGTATTTTCATAAAAATCTTGTTTTTTTACCCACTCTACAAATTCACTAATTGATTTTGATGAGTATGCGTATACATTTTCATATTGTGTTTCAAATTTATTTTCTGCATTTGGACTTAAAAATCCATCTACAAAATGTGTATCTGCTGTAAGCATTATATAATTAAATGGTTTTCCTTGATTTGCCAAATTAGTTATTTCTTCTTTTGACCATTTATATAATTTATCATCTTCAAACCCCCACCAAACTCTCTCTTCATTTGTCATCTTTCCATGTTCGATTGCATAATTTACATCAAATATTTTATAATTTCCATTTGTTACATAATATTGCTGTCTTCCACCAAATGTTGCATCTGAACCCATCATTATTTCTAAATTGTATCCTTCTTTTTGTAAAATTTCTCCTAAGGTATAAGCTCCTCCTACAAATTTTCCATTTCCTTTATAGTTGTTTTTATCTTTTAATATATCAATTGTTTTTAATGGTATACCTGCTGTTATTGCTACATTTCCTCCTGCTGAGAAGTTCGCTCCATACACTTCATACGCTCCTCCTATATGCTCATTATTTGAAAAGCTTGTATTTTCCATTGCTATTTGCTCTAATTCTGGTACTATTGAATATTCCCATGCTCCTCCATTTGCTTTGCTTAATACTGTATTTTCTAGACTTTCTACCACTATCATTATTAAATTTCTCTTTTGCTTTGGAAATGTTATATTTATGTTTTCTCCATTTACATAATATTCATCATAAAGATATGTTGGCTCTATTTTATTTATTATGTATTTGTCTATTTTAAAGTTAAATATGAATATTATAATTGATATTATAACAACTAATATTGTATATTTTATTCTATGATTAGCAATTATTTTTACTGGATATAATTGTATTTTTATTTTCTTTTTTCTTATTTTTAACATTAAGTATGTATTTCTCTTTGTATTTTTTACCGTAAGTGCAACTAAAATTATAGTCATTATTACTACTGGTATTATACATGAGGATATTACATTATTTACAACACTTGGTGCCGTATATTCTACTCCGTTTGATATATAAAATAATAATTGATCAAAGTCTTGCTTGGGATATTCTTTATGATAATATATTGAACCGATTACAATTACAGAAGCCATTAACAAGAAAATGAACATTATTAGGTTCTTAATTTTTGTCTTCATTTTTTTCCACCTTTATTCCTATTTTTATATTATCATTTATTATTTTTTCTATTATTGGAAATATTATTGCCATAGCTATTGCTAAAATTATATATTTCGTTGTAAATGGATTATCAAATACAAAATACTGTACCCTAAAAATATATATTGTTATTATATATGAAAATAAATTAACAAATAATACACTCTTTAGATATTTTTCTATTCTTTTTATAACAATTTTCTCTTCTCCATATATTCTATCATACACTTTCAAACTTACAATGCTTGGTAATAATAAAGCTATTAATTGATTCATTTTATCCTCCCTATTTAATATATTAGTTTTCTATATTTATCATTTTGTCAATTATATATTGTGGTCTATTTTTCGTTTCATCATAAATTCTTCCTATATATTCTGCTATTACCCATATTGATAATAATTGAACACCTGCAAAGAAAGTAATAGCTACCATAAGTGATGTCCATCCTGGACTTAAATTATTTAAGTTAAACGCAAATGATATTAAGGCATATATTAATATCACCATTGATAATAATATTGATATAATTCCTAATCCTGCTAATAACTTTAGTGGCTTTGTGGAAAAACTTATTATACCATCTGCTGCTAGTTTTAACATTTTCTTTAATGGATATTTTGTTTTCCCTGCAAAACGTTCTTTTCTATTATATTCATACTCATATTGTTTAAATCCTACCCAACTAAACAACCCTCTTAAAAATTTATTGTGTTCTGGTAATGAATTTATTACATCTACTACTTTTCTATCTACTAATCTAAAGTCTCCTGTATTTTTTGGTATTTCTACATCTGATAGTGCATTTAATGTTTTATAGAACATACTTGCTGTAAGAAGTTTAAATCTAGATTCTCCTTCACGAACCTTTCTTTTCCCATATACTACTTCATTTCCTTGTTCCCATAATTTTAGCATTTCTGGGATTAATTCTGGTGGATCTTGTAAGTCAGCATCTATTATAACTATTGCATCTCCTGTAACAAATTTTAAACCTGCAGTAACAGCTGCCTGATGTCCAAAGTTTCTTGAAAATGAAATTATTTTTATATGTTTATCTTTACTAGCAATTTTTTCTAAAATGTCTAATGTTTTATCTTTGCTTCCATCATTTACAAATATTACTTCATACTCATAATTTTCTATTTTTGTTAAAACTGTAGTTACTCGATTATAACATTCTTCAGCAACTTCTTCTTCATAATACATTGGTATAACTATTGATATTTTTTTCATATATACCCTCTTCTTTATCCTATATAAATTTTTATTTTCCTAAATATTTTATAATGATTGCATCTGCTATTCTTTTGCTTGCATTGCCATCTCCATAAGGATTTGTGGCTTTGCTCATTTCTTCATACATTTTTTTATTTGTTAATAATTCTTTTGTAAGATTATATATATTTTCTTCATTTGTTCCTGCAAGTTTTAATGTCCCCGCTGCTATTCCCTCTGGTCTTTCTGTTGTATCTCTCAATACTAATACTGGTTTTCCCAAGCCCGGAGCTTCTTCTTGTATTCCTCCACTATCTGTTAGAATTATGTGTGCTCTATTTATAAAATTATGAAAGTCTATTACTTCTAATGGTTCTATTAATTTTATTTTATCATTATTTCCCAAAATTTCATCTGCAACTTCTCTGACTTTTGGATTTAAGTGTACTGGATATATTACTTTTATTCCTTCAAACTCATTTACTATTCTTTTTATTGCTTTAAACATATTTCTCATAGGCTCACCTAAGTTTTCTCTTCTATGTGCTGTAAGTAATATAAGTTTATCATTTCCTAGCCATTCAAAAATAGGATGATTATAGTCTTTTTTTATTGTTGTTGATAAGGCGTCTATTGCAGTATTTCCAGTAACATATATATTTTCTTCTTTTTTACCCTCTCTTAATAAACTTTTTTTACTATTTTCTGTTGGGGCAAAGTGCATATCCGCTATAATCCCCACCATTTGTCTATTCATTTCTTCTGGATATGGAGAGTATTTATTCCATGTTCTTAACCCTGCCTCAACATGTCCCACATCTACTTGACTATAATATGCAGCCAATGCACCTGCAAACGTTGTTGTAGTATCTCCATGAACTAGTACTATATTGGGTTTTACTTCTTTTATTACTTTTTCTAGACCTTGCAAAGCTCTACTTGTTATATCACTTAGTGTTTGACCTTCTTTCATTATGTTTAAATCATAGTCTGGTTGTATGTTAAATACCTCGATTACTTGATCTAACATTTGCCTATGCTGTGCTGTAACACATACTACACACTCTATTTCTTCTCTTTGTTTTAATTCCTTTACCAGTGGTGCCATTTTTATTGCTTCTGGTCTTGTACCAAATACCGTCATTACTTTTATTTTTTTCATACTAGATTACATTCCTTCCATATATTTATTACATCCACATCTTCTTAAAATAACATATACCTTATACTTTAAATTATCCTCTTACTATTAACCTTAAGTTTTAAATTTTAACAGAACCAAAAAAACAAATTTCACTAATTTTGTTTGTCTAAAAATTCTTGTTGGTTCTTTTACTAGTCTGTATAACCACTCTATATTGCATTTTATAACCCATTTAGGTGCTCTTTTTTTGGTTTTACTTATTACATCTAATGAGCCTCCAACTGGCATTAATATTTTTATATTTTTTAATTCTTCTTTATACTTTATTATGAAGTTTTCTTGTTTTGGTGAGCCTAATCCCACAAATAGTATATCTACTGGATTTTTTTTCAATTCTTGCAGTACTTTTTCCTCTTCATCATATCCATTTTTTGTACCTACTATTCTTATTTTTGGAAATAACGTTTCTAATTGTTCTTTTGCTTTTTCAGCAATGCTTTCTTTTCCTCCGTATAAAAATATGTTACTTGAATATTTTTGTGATTCTTCACATATTTTAAGCATTAAATCTATACCAGCAATTCTTTCTTTTATATTTCCTTTCTGCTTTTTTGATGCCCATACTATACCGCTTCCATCAGGTATTTGATATTTTTGCTGGTTTAGTACATTTTTAAATTCTTCATTTTTATAATTTGAGGCTGCAATCTCTGGGTTTATATTTACTATAAATATTTGTTCATTATTTTCATAGTCTTTAAAGATTTTTTGAACTAGTTGCTCCATTTTATATGTAACTACATTAAACCCTAAAATTTTTTCTTTTTCCATATTTTTCCCTTATTTTTCATATTTTTCTATTAATTCTATTATCTTTTTTGCTTTGCTTTCCCAACTATTCTCCAAAGCTTCCTTTTTTAATAATTCAAAATACTCTTTATTACCATCGCTTTCTATTTGCACTGCTTCATCTATTTTTTTTACAAATTCTTCTTTGTTATTAGCTATCATTACAGATTTATATTTTTTACATTCTTTCATGGCAGTTGTTACAATAGGCTTTCCCATTGCCATATATTCAAATAACTTTAGTGGGGATGTTGATTGTGTAATGTTATTTATAAGAAATGGTATAACACATACGTTAAAGCAACTAGCATAGTTTGGTAATACTTGATAATCTTTTGATCCTAGAAAATATATGTTCTGGTATTTACTTAATTCTGCTTTATCAAAAGAGTCATCATACTTTATCCCTAAAAGTACAATATTTATTTCTGGTCTTTTTACAGCTAAATATTTTAGCATATCATAATCAAACCAACTTGCTAATGCTCCATAATATCCAACTATTGGCTTTTTTTGTTCTAAAACACTGGTAAATTTTTTATCTAATACCATCTCTTTTTCTATTTTACTAAAATGTTCATAGTCTACTCCATTACATGAAAATACTAATTTTTCAGTACCTCTTTTTGAAACAACATCTTTTTCTATTTCATCTGCAGTAACAACTACAAAAACATTTTCAGTATCTTTTAACATATATTCATACTTTTCTTTTATGTTTACTGGTAGTTGCTTAGTTCCTACAAGTAATGGGCTTAAATCATCTATATATTCATATATTATTTTGTATCCATTTTCTATATATTTTTTTAAAGATTGAACACTAATTGTAGCATCTGTTGAATAAAATTGTATATATTTAGGTTTATTTATATTTGCTAATTTGGAAAATAGCATCTTTTTTATCAAACCGTTATTAAAATTTACTAAATATAAATTGTCATTTATTTTTTTGAATATTCTTACCTTATCTGTAACTGTTGTAATTTCATAAAATACTAAACAATCATTATTTGCAAAGTTTTTGGATATATGTTGTGGTCTTTGAAATAAAGGAACATTCCAGCCAAATGAGCTACGCCAAATTATAATCCTTTTATAGTCATTATTTAATATATTATCTATTTCTGCTTCTATTTTTTTATGGTTAATTTTTATATATATATATCCTATAATGTTAATTTTAGATAAATAATTTGCCTGAATATATTTGTATATTTTCTGAATTCCTTTTATAATTCCATCTTTTCTTATAATTGATATTATTTTGTTTATTTTATCTCTCATAATTCACCCTACACTAATTATTTTAAAGAAGAAGCGATTTTTCTTGCTTCTATCATACAATCTTCCATTGAACAATATGTCCATGCTCCATATCTACCTATTGTATAAATATTTTTGTCTTTTAAGTTGTTTTTTAGCTCTGTTATTTTTTTATCTGTTTTTCCATTAATATGAACATAAGCTGGATCCATTATGATTGATACATATTCTTCAAGTTTCATATTATCATCTATTATGTTTTGTTTTCTTAGGTTCTTTAAAGTCATATCTAGTTGCTCCTTTTCATTTATAGCTGCTTGTTTATCAAAACCTATCTCTATATACATACTTAACTTATCTGAATCTAATATATTATCATAAAAACCTATTCTATAATAGTTAACCTCTTTATCTGGTATATATATCCAATGTTCTTTCTCTAATTTTGATTTTTTATTAAATCCTAAATTAAATACAAGAACTTTATTATATGATAATTCTTGCTCTAAATTCATATATTCTTTGTTATTGAATAATAATAAAAAGTGATTTAGTGGTGCAGTATTTATTAAATACTCATATTGATATTTCTTTCCATCTTGTGTTGTTACTATTTTATTTTCTTGATCTATATTCTCTATAGTAGAATTTAATTTTATTCTTTCCTTTTCTAAATTATTATACAAGATTTCTATAAATGAACCTGCTCCATTTTTTGGATATAAAAATTTGTTATTGTATGATATATCTTTATTATTTTTCATATTATTAATAATTTGTTTTGTATCTGCATAAGGGAAAAATCTTCCCATTGCATCTTTATCTAATTTTTGTAAATCACAAGCATATAATTTTTCATTATACGGTTTTAAAAATTTTTCTACTATTGATTTACCAAATTTTCCATATAACATGTCTAAAAAATTATCGTAAGTTTCTTTTTCTTGTTTATTAAATAAATCGTATAGACAATCTATAAACTCCTGTTTTTCCAACTCATGTATATTTGTTTGAAATGGATAATCTATTAGTGCATCTTTATATAAAATTTTTGTGCATTTATCTTTATATATAATATCTGTATCTTCTACATTATCCATAAATATTTTTTTAAATTCTTCTGTTTTAAAATGAAAGAAATGTCCTGCATAATCCCAAATAAAGTCTTTTCTCTTTATGGTTCTACAATATCCACCTACTTCTGATTCTTTTTCTAATATTATATAATCATCTTTTATGTAATTTGCGAATGTTAAACCAGATATTCCTGCTCCTATTATAAGATATTTAATTTTTTCCATTTACAAAACCATTCCTTTCTTATATAACTACTTTTCTAGTTTATTGTATAATTTTAAAAGTCCATAAGGTGTAACATATTTTATAGATTTTTTTATTGCCCATTTTAAATTTTTTACAGGAGTGTATTGCCAATCATATATTGTTTCACGAACACCTGGTATTATAATTGGCGTATCAAAATTCTTTATTGCCAAAACATCTTTATATCTTTCTAATATAAGTCTACAGTTACCATTTTTATTTTTTATGTATTTCATGCTCGCATTATATGCAATGTCATATTTTTTTAATTTATTTAAAAATGGATCTATTTCTTTCCATAAACAAAGTGTATCAAACATAAATATTTGAGAGTCTACCATTTGTGCAATAATCTTGTTATATACATATCTTTTTTTTGCCTCTGAAAATTCTTTTGAATTATATATAGTTTCTAATATGTTAAATATTATATATTCATGTTCTTTATATTTTGTTTTCCAATATTCTCTTGATACAGTTTGTCCTGTTCTACCTATTAGATACCTGTATATATCTAAATTATGATATTCTAAAGTTTTTACGCATTTTAATGCAAATGTATTAAATTCCATATCTACATAAGGTTTCTTCTCTGTTAATTTAAAATTTGCTTTTCTTAAAACTTCTGTCCTATAATTTCCTGTAGTAAGAGTAGGTCCATAAGAGGTAAAACCATATCCATTATAGGTTAAGTCTTCAAAATTGTATATATGTCCTTCTTTTAAATTATCATACTGAATAATATCTACTAAATCTGCTTTTTCAACATATTCATAACTTCCTTTTGTTAAAACTATATCTGTGCTGCAATCTTTTAATATATCTACTAATTTTGCTAAATTACCTTCGTCTACCCAGTCATCCCCATCTACGAGTCTAAAATATTTACCTTGTGCTTTTTCTATGGCAACATTTATTGTAGAACCATGTCCTCCATTTTCTTTATTTACTAATTTTACTATTCCGTTTGTTAATTCTATATATTCTTTAACAATTTCAGCTGTTTTATCTTTTGAACCATCATTTATTACTAAAATTTCAATTTCTTGAATATTAGGTGTTCTAATAATTGAATTTAAGCATTTTCTAATATACTTTTCAACATTATATGCAGGTATAGCTATTGTTAATGTTGGTTTCTCTACTGGTTTTACCTTTAATTTTTCCATAGGTTTTATATTTGATAAAGACTCTTTTATAAGTTCAATTTCTTTTTGAACTGTATTTTTCTTACAGTAATTCTTTCTAGTTTCTTCTGATAAATTTTTACTAATTCTTAAAAATTCATCAGGATTATTATATAGTCTTTCTATAATATCGGCTAATTCTATATAGTTTTCTGGATCTGCAAGTGTATGATTTTCTTTTTCATTCATGAAAAATGGATTTGAAGTTACTCTTGAACCAACAACTACTAGACCTGAAGATGCACCTTCTCCCATTGCAACTGCATGAGCATCATGTCTTGAAGGTATTAATAAAATACCAGATTTTGCATGAATTTCACTTATTTTATCATTTGGTATAAATGTTCTATGTAATTTTACATTAGAAAACTGACGAATAGGCTCTATAAGTTCATCATAATAATTTCCATCTCCATATATTTCAAATTCTAATTTATTAAAAAATTTTCTTCTTGAAAGTTCAAGAATTGTAAACACTACTTGGTCTAAAGAGTGTTGATTAATATTATCAAATTTTCTAATAACTAATATCTTGCATCTATCTTCTGCCTTTTTTTCATGGTATGGAAATAAGTCTTCATTTATTACGTTATTAATTACTCTTACATTTTTAAATTTTATATTTAGTTCTTTTTCTGAAGCTTCTTTTAACCATTCTGAAACAAATACCCACTCTACATTATCTTTTTGACTATATTTTTTTACATATTTCTCCTTTAAATCAAATACAGTATTACATTCCATATATGGAGTTGGTTTTGTAAAGTATGGCATAGATATTTTTAAAAGAGACCTAAATAATGTTTCTGGTCCATGACAAATAAATATAAGTTTCTCGTTATCTATATATCCATCAAATATAGGGAATAGTTTTTCGTCTACAAAATGAGTTACTATAACTTTATATTGATGTTTTAATAGCATATCTTTTAAATCTTTATATTCTCCTCTAAATACTGATATTCCTTGGTGTGTGTATATTGTTTGAAACCAATTATTTGGTGATATTGTTGCAACCTGAATATTTAATCCGTTTTTTATATATTCTGTATTTCTTGAATGTGCAAAAGCACATTTATATAAATTTTCTGATGATGGATAATCTGGCGTAATTATTAATACATCTGCATCTTTATTTATGTTATCTATTAATGATTTTTCTTCATTTAAAAATTCTATACTAATATCACTTACATTAACAGTTGCTTCTGCAGATATAATTAATCTAATGTTTAAATTAACAGGTGGTTTTATTTCTATAATTGATGTACTGTTAATAGGTATATTTATCCCATTATTAATTGCTAGGCATGCACCACATGCCTCTTTGTTTGTATATTTCCACTCTATTTTTAGTTGTTTTATTTTTTTATCTTTTATTTTTATTTTTTCTGTATATTCAATTTCTATTTTTTTAGTTGTTTTATTTTTGATTAATATATCCTTTCCTTCTGTTAATATTTCAATATTTGTATTTTTCTTTATATTCCATTTATCTTTTTGTAAAGTCATGCTCGAATTCATTTTTTCCCCCTATATATTTTATATTCTTTGGATTAAATTATCTAATTTTTTTGCTACATTAATATTACTAAATTGTTCCCTATACTCTTTGTTCATTTCTATATTGTAATTTTTATAAATTATTAACCATAAATAATTTTTTACGTTTTCTACACTGTACGTTGTTACAACAGCATTTAATTTTCTTAATATATCCGCACTAATTCCTTCTGGCATTGTTATTCCAAAAATTTTATTTCCTGTTCCTATATAATCTGCAAGCTTGGCTGCAAAGAATATGTTTTTTGGATTTACCTCAGAAATATTGGCATCTATTTGTAGTAACCAATCGCTTTCTTGCATTATTTTTAAACTTTCTAAATAATTAACTGACTTTTTTATTTTTATGATATTTACTAAATCATTATTTATTATAAATAATTTATCTTCATCACTCATAGTACCATAAAATTCAAAAACTATTTTTTTAGATAAGTCCTTGTCTTTATCATACAATTCCTTAATTGCCTTAAATAGTATAGATGGATTTCTTATAGAATCTAATAATCCAATATACGTCATTTTAATTTTTTGTTCTTTTTTTTCTATAGCTTCTGGATATAGTTTTTCATTAAAACTATGATATAATACTACAGCTTTTTCTTTAACCGTTTCTTCATATTTTTGTAACATATATTCTTTTTGATATTCACTATTAAATATTAAATAATTTGCCTTTTTTATAACGTTTTCCTGCAATTTTGCATCTTTATCTAAATATTCTTTTCGTTGTTTTTTATACCTTATCTTAAAAATTGCTTGTCTTACAATTCTTTTTGGAGATATTACTCCTTTAATACTTCTGCAATTGGCTATGGAATGTGGAGACTTATAGTTTAATGCAATCTTTGTATATGGATTATCTGCTATTGGGTCCCCAAAAGACGCTATCCATTTTATATTTGGATTTATTGTTTTTATTTCTTGTCCAATTTTATGAGATTCTGGTGGCATTGAACGTGTCATAATAACATCATATTTTTCTTTATTTTGTTTATAATATTCAATTGCCTCTTTTACCCATTCTTCTAAATTATTAGCGTTTGCAAATATCGTATTTACATTTTTACTTTCTGGCAAATAGTCTTTATTTCCATAAGACCATAATGTACTATTTTTTTGCGTGAAAACATCATATTCATACTGTGATGCACTTATTAACTTATATGTAACTAACCCTTCTGATGATGTTACTGGGGGATAGAACCAACTGATGACTAAAATTCTTTTCCTCACAATTATACTCCCTTTCTTTTTACGATACTTCCATATTTGCTTATAATTTTACTAAATATTTGTGGACTTATATTTAAAAATAGAAATTTTGTTTTTCTATTATATCTAATTTGACCTATTTCATACATCATATTATATAGTTTTAAATTTTTTTCTTTTAAATATTTATCAAATGCCTTTATTTCTTTATAAATAAGTTTTTTATCTTTCTTTGCATATACACAATATATATAATAATGTGTTGTTAGCATATAATATAGTATTATTCTTATATATTCTTCTTTATTTTTTGAAAGTTTTTCATAATTTTCATTATAATATTCTACTAAAAATTTCATTACTTTTTCATGACTTGTTCTATTTTTCACAAAATTGTCTAAATTCATACTTTGCTCTGGTCTTCCTATGTAATACCTATATATATCTAATTTTATAAACTTAAATGTTTTTAAATTTTTAATCGGCATAATATTATATTGCATATCTACGTAGAAAGTTTTTTCTAATAATTTTAAATTAGATTTTTTTAAAATTTCTGTTTTATATGTTGAGTTTGCCATAACAAAATATTCTTTTTCTAACAAATCTAAATTAATTTTATCAAATTCATATATCTTATTTTCTTCTAATTTTTTCCAACATATTTTTTCTGATAAATTATTATATACATGCTCTTTTCTGTAATTTGTTATAACTAAATCAACATCTTCTTTTTTTAATAATTTTACAAATGTTTCAAAGTCTTGTGAATTAAACCAGTCATCACTATCTAGTACTCTAAAATATTTTCCTGTTGCTTTTTCTAAGGCTGCATTAATTGTTGAGCCATGTCCACCATTTTCTTTATCTATTACAATTATACTTTCCTTATATTTATTTTTATAAGAATTTAGTATATCTATTGAATTATCTTTGCTTCCATCATTTACTAATATTATTTCTATGTCATTTATTATTTCATCTATTATTATTGAGTCTAAACATCTTTTTATGTAATTTTCTGTGTTATATACTGGAATGGCAATCGTTAATACTTTCATTTTCGTGTCTCCTTAACTTACTTGTGTATTATAGTATTCATCACATATTTCTTTTGCTTCTCCTATTTTCTTAACTTTTCCATGTTCTAACCATACTACTTTATTACATATACTTTTTATTTGATCTATAGAATGTGAAACGAATAATACTGTTGTTCCTCCTCCTATTAAGCTTTTCATTTTTGCTTCACTTTTTTGCTGGAACGCTATATCTCCTACTGATAAAATTTCATCTACTATTAATATTTCTGGATCAACTACTGTTGCTATTGAAAATGCAAGTCTGGCTGTCATACCTGATGAAAAATTCCTTACAGGTACATCCAAAAATTCTCTTAGTTCTGAAAATTCTACTATTTCTTCAAATTTTTCTTCTATGAATTGTTTACTATAACCTAGTACCGCTCCGTTTAAAAATATATTTTCTCTTGCGGTTAGTTCCATATCAAATCCTGCCCCTAATTCTATCATAGGGCAAATATTGCCATATACCTCTACGCTTCCTGTTGTTGGTTTCATTACTCCAGCTATGACTTTTAACATTGTTGATTTTCCTGCTCCATTACTTCCTATAAATCCTATTACTTCACCTTTTTTTACTTCAAAATTTACATCTTTCAATGCCCAAAATTCTTCTTTTTTTGGTTTATTTTTTTTAGATTTAAACATGTTTATAAAAAATAGTTTTAAAGAGAAATTTTTTTCTATTCCTAAGTTAAATTTCATTGATACATTATTTACTTTTATCATACTTCCTCCTATTATACATAATAAATGAATTTATTTTGCGTTTTTCTAAATACCACTACTCCTATTATTAAAACAACTACTGATGAAACTATACATGTTGCCCAAGTAAATGGCTGTGGTATTCTGCCATATAAGGTTATTTCTCTAACAAAGTTTATATAATGATACATTGGATTTAATTTTAAAAATGGTTGTAGGCTTTTTGATATTACATTTATATCATACATTACAGGAGTAAGATATGTCCATAATGTTAATACTATGCCATATATGTAAAACATATCTCTTAAAAATACAGATACTGCTGATAAGATGAAGCCCATACCTAGTGTGAACATGAATAAACATAAAAACGCGTATGGTAAAAATATGTGATATATATTTACTCCTGTTCCCGTTGCAAAAAGTACTATGTAAAATGGTATCAATGTAAGTAAAAAATTTATGCCTACAAATAAACATTTTGATAATGGAAATATGTATTTTGGAATATATATTTTATTAATTAAGGGAAAATTTGCAACTACTGAACTCATAGATAAGTTTGAAGCTTCACTGTAATAATTAAACATTATTAAACCTGAAAGTAGATAAGCTAGGTAACTTACCCCAGGTGTGCTAAACTTAAATACATTTGAAAATACTATTGCCATAACTGCCATTGTTAAAAGTGGATATAATAAGCTCCAAACAACTCCTAATATTGATCTTTTATATTTTACTTTAAAATCTCTACTTACTAATTGTCTTAATAAAAATGAATATTTTTTTAAATTTGTTGTAACATTTTTTAGAAACATATAATACCTCCAATTTTCGCCTAATTATATAACAAAATCTATAAATAATCAAGCTTTGTAATTCTTATTTTTAGCGTAAAAATTAGGAACCCGTAAGGGTTCCTAACTTCCACTTTGAATATTATTTAGTTATACACTTCTGTTTGCTATTTCTATTGCCTTCGCAATCATAGAACCGCATTGTTTTGAAGATACGTTGGCCCAACTTCCATCACGTTTTACTATATCATATACTCCTAGTTCTTTTGCTATTTCTGCTTTTAGATTTTCAGACATTAAGTTTTTGTTACCAGACATCTTAAAATCCTCCTTTAAGAAAAATAAAT
Source organism: uncultured Clostridia bacterium (assembly GCA_947628475.1). Lineage (GTDB taxonomy): Bacteria > Bacillota > Clostridia > TANB77 > CAG-508 > UMGS1781. Next base: position 3,344 of record CANRAB010000018.1, on the reverse strand, counting down.
TTTAATTCATTTTTCTTAAACTTAGTATGTGCATTTTTTATTGTTTTACACAAGTTAAATTTTTGAAATTTTTTTATAAGGTTATTGTGTTAAAATTCCATCTGGTGTTTCTATAATAACTAAAATATTTTCTTCTTTCCCTGTATCTGCGTTAATGTATACTAAAAAATCTGTTTCATTAACTTTTCCTTTAAATTCATAACAATATATCTCTGTTTTCCATTCTGTTGGAATTATGGCTAAGCCTTCACTTGTTATGTTAAGGTTATTATTTAAGGTTGCTTTTGCTTGTTCTATTGTTATTTTAGGAGTGTGTATTTCTCTTTCTGTATGATTATTTAGATATCCGCTAGTTTCCATGCCTAGCACTTCTCCATTATCTAGAGCTATTTTTAATTTTATTAAATCTGAGTATATTGTTACATTATTTTGTGTGTATGCATAATTTATTGTCATTATTCCACCTTGTTTTAAAAAGTAAGTTGGTTCCATGTTTGGTATTTCTAGATTGTTTAAGAAATTTTTTCCTATTTCGTTTGCTTGCTCTCTTGTTATTTTTTCTTCTTTAACTTCTCTATTATAGTTTGCTACTACTATGTGTCCTCCTTTTTTTGATATTGATATTGTTAATGGATTGTTTTTATCTCCTTCTTTTGCGGTTATTAAAAAATCATAAACCTCTATATCTCCATTTTGTATTAGTCCATTGGATTTTATTTCTTGAACTTTATCTTGTCCTATAAAACTTATGGCTTTTTGTTTTGCTTCTTCTTCTGTTACGTCTGCACCTGTTAGGCCTTTCTTTTCTGCGTTTTCTATGTGTTCTGAGTATGCTCCATCATATATTAAACCTTCGTATTCCCCAAAGTTTTCATCTATGTTACTAAAACTTGTGGCAGATAAGTTGTCTACCTGTTGTGCAAATGTTGTATCTACGTTTTTTGTTAATTCTTTCCAACTTATTTTTCCATTAGACATGTCCTCTGCAAGTTGTTCTAATGTTGTTTTTAGGTCTAATGAGTAGTTATGCAATTTATCTAAATTATCTAGTTCTTCTTGCTCTAAGTCCTCACCTTCTATTGCTTTCTTTGCTAAAGTATGACTGTAATCACTAACCTGATTTAAAAACTTTGCCGTATGGGATAATTCGTTTGTTGATATGGGTAGTTGCGCTAAATATACCTGCGCTAGGTTTGCTTGTCTCCATACATGTATTAAACTTTCTGCACTTTGTTCTGATGAACTTGATATGGTAGATTTTGCCAAGTAATTTTCTACATCTTGAATATAATCTACTAGTTCATAAAAAGCTAAGTTATAACCATTTTCTGTTGCTATGACATATTCATTTTTTTGTTTATACCATAGTACTGCCATTACAATTATGGCTATTATAAGCACTATTGCTACTCCATACATATAGTTTTTTTTCATTGTTTTTAAAATATTATTTTTCATTAAAAAAAATCATCCTCTCTTATCTGATTTTATTTTTCTATATTCTAACTTTTGTAAATATTACAATTTGTTTCAAGTTAAACAGAAATTTGTTTTAGTAACAATTACTTGCAAAAGTGATGTTTACCTATTGTTTTAACTATCGTTTTGGACCATATCCATTTATTTGTTGCTGTACTTGGGTTAAAATAATAAACACAACCATTTGTTGGATCCCATCCATTCATGGCATCTCTTGCTGCTTTATATACTGTTGAATTTTCGTCTATCGGTTTATTTATTTGCCCATCTGCTACTGCTGTAAATGCTCCAGATTGATATATTACTCCTGCAATGGTGTTTGGAAAATCTGGATGCTTAACACGATTTAGTATTACTGCACCAACCGCAACTTGTCCTTCATAACTTTCTCCTCGTGCCTCTCCATTTATTGCTCTTGCAAGTAATTGTATATCTGATGTACTATTTGCACTTTGCGCATAAGATGTATTTATTTTGTATTGATTTACAATAATTGCAAGTACAATGAAAATTAAAAGTATTATTAAATAAATTATTTTTTTCATATTTCTCCTTTATATTGTTTTAACTATTTAACAGTTTATATAGATTAAATTTATCTATTACTATCTATTTTGCATTAATTTTCTTAAAATATACTTTTTTTGAAAAAATTATGATATAATGTTCTTTAAATAGAAGGGATATTTATGAATAAAATTTTAATTTTTTACGGTTCTTACGGTGGAGGTCATTTATCTGCTGCTAGAAATATTAGAGATTATATTCAAAATCATTATAAAGTTTCAGAAATTATTTTAGTTGATTGTATAGAATATATTAATAAAATTTTAAATAAAGTTACTACTAAAGCTTATAATGATTTTTCTACAAATGCTCGTTGGATATGGAAACAAATATACTATGGATCTGAAAATGGTAGTCTTTCTAAAATAAGTAATTCTGTAAATAGGATTATGGCAATAAAACTTAATAAATTACTCCAAGAGTTTAAACCAGATTTGATAATTTCTACTCATCCTTTTAGTAGCCAAATGTGTGCTATTTTAAAACAAAAAGGAAAAATAAGGTGTTCTCTTGCTACTGTGATGACAGATTATGCACCACATAGCCAATGGCTTGTTGCTAATGAGTTTGTTGATTATTATTTTGTTGCTCATGAAGCCATGAAAAATGATTTGATAAAAAGAGGCGTTGAAGCTAAAAAAATTTTTGCTACTGGTATTCCTCTTTCTAATAAATTTTTACTTAATTATGATAAATCTAAAATTTTAAATGAGTATAATTTATCAATAAACAAAAAAACAATTCTTTTCTTTGCTGGCGGAGCTTATGGTTTTGGAAAAGATAAAACTTTTAATATGTTAAAGTCTATTATTTCTAATTTTCCTTATCTTCAAGTTATAGCTATTGCTGGAAAGAATGAAAAAATGAAGGAGCGTTTCGATGAGTTAGTTACAGAAACAAATTCAGAAGACTCTGTTAAAATATTATCGTTTACAGATAAAGTACCTGAACTTATGAGCGTTTCTGATTTAGTTATTACTAAGCCGGGTGGTCTAACAACAACGGAGAGTTTGGCTTCACGGACTTCCTTTGATTATTATTGACCCTCTTCCCGGACAAGAAGAAGAAAATGCTCAATATGTAGAAAGTAGTGGTGCTGGAATTTGGATTAAGAAAACAGATAATATAGAAAAAATTTTATATGATTTATTTAATTCTCCTTACAAATTACAAAGTATGAAAATTAAAGCTAGATTAATAGCTAAGAAAAATTCTACTAGAGATATTTGTAAAATTTTATTAGGATAAAAAATTATAACTTTTATAACTATTAATGTAAAGCAAAACTTACATAAAAA
>CANRAB010000017.1 GCA_947628475.1 uncultured Clostridia bacterium | reverse complement strand
CAATATAATTTCCAAGATGACAAATCTAATAATTCTAACAATAAAATAATTGCCATTGGGGATTTAGTTCTTGATTTAGAAAAAATTGAGGCAAAAGTTGAAGGAAAACCTATAGACTTAACTTTAAGAGAATTTGAAGTACTAAAATATTTGGCTCTTCAAAAGGGACAAGTAGTAACAAGAGAAAAATTACTAGAAACAGTTTGGGGATATGAATATTATGGTGATATAAGAACAGTTGATGTAACTGTAAGAAGAATAAGAGGAAAAATAGAAAAAGATACTTCATATCCAAAGATATTAGCAACTAAGAGAGGCATAGGGTATTATATAAGAACAGAACAATCAGAAGAGTAGGAAGGATAAACAGTTAGAATGTTTAAAAGCGTACAAATTAAAATAATATTAATTATAATGTTATTAGCAATTCTTATGATAGTGGGATATGGGACGATTTCTATACAAATTATGAAAGAAGCCATGCTGTCAGATTCAATAATAAAAACTAATCTAAAAATGTTATTAATAGTAAGTATTTCTTTTATATTAATTTCTGCAGTAATTATATGGTTTACATCTAAAATTATTACTAAACCAATCTATAAATTAATAAAAAGTGCAGAAAAAATTACAGAAGGAGAAGAATTAAAAAATTCTATTCAATTTGCAAATTCAAAGCGAAATACAGAGATAGATGAATTAATAAATATTTTTGATGGAATGACATCTGGATTAAAAGAAAACTTAAATGAAGTAACTAGGCAAAAAAAACAAATAGAAACAATATTACAACACATGACTGATGGAATTATTGCATTTAACTTAGAAGGTGAAGTAATACATATAAATCCAGCAGCCATAAAACTATTAACAATTCGTAAAGGTAAAAACACTTTTAATGAAATTTTTGAAAATATAGATGCAGATATAAATTTAGAAAAAATTGTATATTTAGAAAATTGGACAACATCAGAGAAAAGAATTAATATCAATGATAAATATTTAAAAATATTTTTTGCACCATTTAAAAATGAATTAGATAGACCTGCAGGAGTAATAGTATTAATTCAAGATATAACAGAACATGTAAAACTAGATAATATGAGAAAAGAATTTATAGCAGATGTTTCACATGAATTAAAAACGCCTTTAACTTCTATATTGGGATATGCAGAAACATTAGCAAATTCAGAATATGATGCAGAAATGCAAGAAAAATTTTTAAAAGTTATAACTTCTGAAGCAGTAAGAATGACTAAATTAGTAAATGATTTGTTAACTTTATCAAAATATGATGATGCTTCAACAAAATGGGAAAAGATAGAGTTTAACTTAGGTGAATTAGTAAAAGCATGTCAAGAAAATTTACAAATAGAAATAGATAGAAAGAAACAAAAAGTAGAATGTTTTGTAACATCAAATGTTCCTACAGTTTATGCGGATAAAGATGGTATAGAGAGAGTAATACTTAATATTTTATCTAATAGTATAAAATATACTGAAGAAGGCGGAACAATAAAAATATATGTAGGTTTTGTATATAATGACGCATATATAAAGATAATTGATAATGGTATGGGTATACCAGAAAAAGATTTAGAGAGAATTTTTGAGAGATTTTATAGAGTAGATAAAGCTCGTACAAGAAAAATGGGAGGAACGGGCTTAGGGTTATCTATTGCCAAAGAGATACTAGACAAGAATGATGGTAGAATAGACATAAAAAGTCAAGTAGGTAAAGGAACAGAAGTAGTAATTACAATACCTACAACGTTAAAAGCAACTAACTAAGAAAGAAGGAATATAAATGAATCCAAAATTGAAGAACGCATTAGAATGGATATATTGTATAATAATAGCCGTAATAATAGCTTTAGCGGTAAAATACTTTATAGGAACTCCAACGGTTGTAAAACAAACTTCCATGAACACAACATTATTGGAAGGACAGCGATTATGGTTAAATAGGTGGGTTAGGACTGTAAAAGGAGATTACGAAGTAGGTGATATTATTACCTTTGAGGCTCCAAGTTCATCAAGAACACCACTCTCAAGAATAGATTTTAATAACCCGATTGCCATTTATGAAAATGAACCAAAAGGATTTTTTAACAAATTTATATACTATGTCTTAGAAACAACTAAAAAAAGTTATATAAAAAGAATTATTGGTAAAGAGGGAGACCATATAAAAATTGAAAATGGTAAAGTTTATAGAAATGGTAATGAACTAGATGAAAGCTATTTAGCAGAAGACATGGAAACAGAAGGAAAAGTATTTTCAGATATTATTGTACCAGATAATTGTGTGTTCGTAATGGGAGATAATAGGACGGTAAGTGTAGATAGTAGAGATTTTGGTTGTGTCCCAATATCAAAAATCGAGAGCAGAGTAGCTTTTAGATTTTGGCCTTTAAATAAATTTGGTAAGATTGACAAATAGATTTAGAAAGAATTAAGGTAATTTATGTTTGATAATATAATAGGAAATAATAAAAACAAACAAATATTAAAAAATATAATAAAAAATAACAATATTTCTCATAGTTATATATTTTCAGGAATAGCAGGCATAGGTAAATTGTTATTTGCAAAGGAATTTGCAAAAGCAATATTATGTTTATCAGATGAAAATAAACCATGTAATAGATGTAAGTCATGTTTAAGTTTTGAAAACAATAATAATACAGATATTATCATTATAGACGAGCAAGAAGAAAGCATAAAAACGGAAATTATAAAAAACTTAACAAGAAATATTTTAGAAAAGCCTGTTCAAAATTCAAGAAAAATATATATAATAAATAATAGTGAGAATATGACAAAAGAAGCACAAAATAGTTTATTAAAAACACTAGAAGAACCACCAGACTTTGCAATAATAATACTTATAACAAGTAATGAAAATTTATTGCTAAATACAATAAAATCAAGATGTATAAAAATTTTCTTTGAAAATTTATCTAATAACGAAATAAAAGAATATTTTGACAGACATTCTATAGAATTTAACAACAACATGTTAAATTCATTTGGAGGCAGTATAAAAAAAGCAATAGAACTTAACGAAAAAAGAGATATGTATGAAAAGATTGCAAGTATTTTTGATAAATTAGATGATAAAAATGAACTGGAAATATTAAATTTAAAAGAATCAGTTTTTAATAATAAAGAAGACGTATATTCTATTTTAGAATATATAAATACATTATTTTATAATAAGATAATGCAAGATGTTAATAATACTAAAGTTTATGAAAAATGTATAGAAATTATAGAAGAAACAAAAATTAGATTAAAGAGAAATAGTAATTATGATATGACTATTGATTGGACTTTACTTTCAATTAATGCAAGCATAGAAGGGAATGATTAAATAATGGCTAACATAATAGGAGTTAGATTTAGAAAAGCCGGTAAAATATATTTTTTTGATCCTGATGGAAAAATTGTTTCACAAGGAGAACATGTTATAGTAGAAACATCTATGGGAATGGAGTATGGGGAGGTAGCTATAGCAAATAGGCAATTACCACAAGAAAAGATTGTAGCTCCACTAAAGAAAATTATAAGAGTAGCAAATAATCAAGATACAAAACAAAATGAAGAAAATAAAAAACAAGAAAAAGAAGCTTTTAAAATATGTGAGAAAAAAATAAAAGAGCATGGCTTAGAAATGAAGCTTATGGATGTAGAATTCAAATTTGATAAAAGTAAAATTTTATTCTTTTTTACTGCAGATGGCAGAATAGATTTTAGAGAATTAGTTAGAGATTTAGCAGCAATATATAAAACTAGAATAGAATTAAGACAAGTTGGAGTAAGAGATGAAGTAAAGCGACTTGGTGGAAATGGTGTTTGTGGTAGAGAGCTATGTTGTTGTTCTTTCTTGGGTAATTTTGAAACAGTTTCTATAAAAATGGCTAAAGAACAAAACGTATCATTAAATCCTTCTAAAATTTCTGGAAATTGTGGTAGATTAATGTGCTGTTTACAATATGAACAACAAGTATATGAAGAAAAATTAAAAAACTTGCCAAAAATAGGAGCAATAGTAAAAACAGCAGATGGAGAAGGTGAAGTTTGTGGTTTAGAAACATTGAAAGAAATAGTAAAAGTAAAATTTAAAGATGGAGATGAAACTTTTTTTAAAAAGTATAATCCAAAAGATATAAAAATAATAAAGAATGTAGAAAAAGAACAAGAAAATATTAATAAAGAAGATTTAGATGAACTAAAAAAAATGGAAGAATTAGATAAAAAAGAAAGTAAGGGATAATAAGTTATTGCTATCACCAAGAGTATAACTCTTGTGAAATATATATAAGTATAAAAGGAGGGAATAAAATGGCATATAAAATAACAGATAAATGTATAAGCTGTGGTGCATGTGCAGCAGAATGTCCTGTATCTTGTATATCACAAGGTGATACTACATACGTTATAGACAAAGAAACATGTATTGGATGTGGAACATGTGCAGGAGTTTGCCCAGTAAGTGCTCCAGAAGAAGAATAATTGGGGTATTAAATACTTTTATTTTTACTTATTTTGATGAGGTATTTTTAATGTATTTTTAAGGATTAAAAATTATAATAAACACGTAGACAACAAGTATAACAATCCAAAAATATCACCCCAAAAAAAGATAGAATAAAAGAAAAATCTTTTATTCTATTTTTTATATAAAAATTATTCAAACTTACAATTTTAATAAAAGAATTTTATAGAAAGGACTGATTATATGAAGTATTATTTCACATCAGAAAGTGTAACTGAAGGACATCCAGATAAATTATGTGATTATATTTCTGATAGTATATTAGATGAATGTTTAAAGCAAGATAAAAATTCAAGAGTAGCAGTAGAAACTTTTGCTTCAAAAGATAATATAATGATTGCTGGACAGATAACCTCAAAAGCAAAACTGGATATAGAAAAACTTGTAAGAGAAGATATAAAAGAAATTGGTTATGATAATGCCAATACAGATATAGATTATAGAACCTGTAAAATAAATATAAACATAACAAAACAGAGTTCAGATATAGCAATGCGGCGTAGACGTTGGAGGAGCAGGAGACCAAGGTATGATGTTTGGCTATGCGTCTGATGAAACAGAAAATTACATGCCTTATGCTATAGACGTAGCTCATAAGCTTTCAAAAAAATTAACAGATGTACGTAAAAGTAAAGAGATACCATATTTAAGACCAGACGGAAAAACACAGGTAACCGTAGAATATGAAGATGATAAACCAATACGAATAGATACAATATTAATATCTACACAACATACGGAAGATATAACAACAGAGGCAATAAGAAATGACATTAAAGATAAAGTAATAAATAAAGTAATTGATAATAAAATGATAGATGAAAATACCAAAATATATATTAATCCTACTGGAAGATTTGTTATAGGAGGGCCTCTAGGTGATACAGGATTAACAGGAAGAAAAATAATTATGGATACCTACGGTGGTTACAGTAAACATGGAGGTGGAGCATTTTCTGGTAAAGATGCAACTAAAGTAGATAGATCTGCAGCATATATGTTAAGACACATAGCAAAAAATATAGTAGCAAATGGATATGCAAGAAAGTGTGAAATACAAATTTCTTATGCAATCGGAGTAAAAGAACCTATTTCAATAAATGTAAATACTTTTGGAACAGGAAAAAAATCAAATGAAGAATTAATAAATTTAATAAAAGAAAAGTTTGATTTAACGCCTGATGGAATAATAAATTATCTAAAGTTAAGGGATGTGCAATATACAGATACAACCAATTACGGGCATTTTGGTAAAGAAAATTTAACTTGGGAAAAAATTATTAAGTTATAGTTTTTTTAGATTTGTAATAATTAATATAACAATTTAAAAAAAATTTGAAAAAAGTATTGCATTTATGATATAAAAAAATATATAATATAAATAAATAAAAATACAATAGAATTTGATATGGACATAGAGAAAGGAATTACAATGAGAAAATATTTTGGAACAGATGGAATTAGAAGAATTGCGAATACAGAACTTACGCCAGAACTTGTATATAGAGTTGCAAAAGCAGGAGCTTATGTTTTATCAAAGCATGCAGAAAATGTACCTACAATTTTAATAGGAAGGGACACAAGAATATCAGGAACATTAATAGAGAGTGCCATGACGGCAGGTTTTTTAAGTTATGGTGCAAATGTAAAATTACTAGGGGTTATACCAACACCTGGAGTAGCATATTTAACAAAAAAATTAAAAGCAGAAGCTAGTGTTGTAATTTCTGCCTCACATAATACTTATGAATTTAATGGAATAAAGTATTTTAGCAATAAAGGTATGAAAATACCAGATGAAATAGAAGAAGAAATAGAAGAAATACTTGAAGCAGGAAACTTTAATGAATTAACTGCACATCCAAGCAAAATAGGAGTAGCTGAATATAGGGAAGATTTAGTTGATGAATATGTATATTTATTAAGAAAAAGTTTTGAAGAAAATATAGAAAAACATTTAAAACCAGATTTTTCTGTTGCATTAGATGTAGCAAATGGAGCAACATATAAAGTAGCAGAAATAGTGTTTAATAAGTTAGGAATTAACTATAAAATAATTAATAATTCTCCAAATGGAATAAATATAAATGACAATTGTGGTTCTACACATTTGGAAAGTTTAAAGACATTTGTAAAAGAAAATAATATGAGTTTAGGAATAGCGTATGATGGTGATGGCGATAGATGTTTAGCAGTAGATGAAAATGGTAACGAAATAGATGGTGATACACTTTTAGCAATTTTTGGTCAATACTTAAAAGAAAATGATAAACTAAAAAACAATACGATTGTTGCTACAATTATGAGCAATTTAGGTTTAAATAAATTTTCAAAAGAAAATGAAATTAATTTAAAGCAAACAAAAGTAGGAGACAGATATGTATTAGAAGAAATGCTAAAAAACGATTATAATTTAGGCGGGGAACAATCTGGACATATAATTATGCTTGACTATAATCCAACTGGAGATGGAATATTAACATCACTTATGTTAATACAAATAATGCTTGAAAAAAATATTAAAGCTTCAAAATTATGTAAAATAATTAATAAATATCCTCAAGTTTTAGTAAATGTTAAAATTAATAATGATAAAAAAATGTTATACTTAGAAGATAAAGAAATACAAGAAAAAATAAAAAGCTTTGAAGAAGAATTTAAAGAAAATGGAAGAGTTATAATTAGAGCATCTGGAACAGAGCCACTAATTAGAGTAATGATAGAAGGGCAGGAACAAAAGAAGATAGAACAAAGAGCCCATGAACTTGCTAAATTAATTGAATTAAAATTAAATTAATTTAAGGGGTGATACCCACAAAAGAAAAGGAGGAGGAGGTTATGTTTATGATTAATATATCTGAACCAATCACTTTATTATTACTTACAATTGCAACAGTTTTATTAATTTTCTTAGGTAAGGAAATAAAAAAACCATATATACCAGCATTTGCATTATTTGCTTACTTAGTACTTGTAATAATACATAGTGTACAACTAGCCAACTTAACAGAAGAGTTACGAGAAGCAAATACAGGAATATTAATGAGATGTATTGCAATTGATTGTATAATGATATTTATTTCATTTTTTGCTTATTTATGGGTTGATGATATTGCAAGTAAATTTTATAAAAAGAAAAGTCTTGATAACAGTTTAGACTGGTTTTGGAATAAAATTTAAAACAAAAGAGTGGGACAAGTTATTGTTCCACTTTAATTATGAGAAATATTAGTGTGAAAGATAAGCTATTGATGAGAGAAAGGAATATTAGTTTAAATGGAGAAAAGAGTTATAATTATTAATGGAACAGGCGGTTCTGGAAAAGATACATTTGTATCTTTTTGTTCAGAATTTACAGATGTAATAAATATATCATCAGTGGATATTGTAAAAGAAGCAGCAAGAATTTTAGTTGGATGGAATGGTGAAAAAGATGAAAAAAGTAGAAAATTATTGGTAGAGTTAAAACAGCTAAGCATTAAATATAATGATGCTCCAACTAAATATATAAAGAAAAAGTATGAAGAATTTAAAAATAGTAGTTCAAAATATTTATTTATACACATAAGAGAAGTTAAAGAAATAGAAAAAATAAAAAATCTATTAAATGCAAAAACTCTTTTAATAAAGAATCCAAGAGTATCACTTATTACGAGCAATGAGTCAGATGGTAATGTATATAAATATCATTATGACTTTGTAATAGAAAATAATGGAACATTAGAGGACTTACGAAAGAAGGCAAGGGAATTTATAAATAAAATATAGAAAATTTTTAGGTATTTTTGTAAAAGAAGAATGGAGTTATTTATGCAAGGAAAAAAAGTAGGATTCTTTGGAGGATGCTTTAACCCTCCAACAAATGTACATATACAATTGGCAAATAGTTTAATTAATAATAAAGTATTAGATAAAGTAATATTTGTACCAGTGGGTGATTATTATGAAAAGAAAAATCTTGTACCTGCAATACATAGATATAAAATGCTTAAAATAGCTTGCAATGGTAATGGTAATTTAGAAGTAGAGGAAATAGCGTGTAATCATAAAGAAAAACTATATGCAACAGATACTTTTGAATTAATATTTGATAAATATAATAAAAATGCAGATATGTATTTAATAATGGGGTCGGATAATTTTCAAAAAATGCCAACATGGAAAAATTATCAAGAAATAATAAATAGATATAAATTTATTGTTATAGAGAGATTAAAATATGAAAAAGTTGATAATTTAAAAAATGTTATTTATGTAAAAAATGAACAAACTGAAGATATATCTGCTACTTGCATAAGAAATAAGTTAAAAAAAGGAGATAATGTATCTAGTTACTTAAATACAGAGGTAATTAATTATATAGAAAAAAATAATTTATATAAATAATGATATTTTTTATTGATTAGAGTTAACATTATTACATTAAAATCGAGATATTTTTTAGAAATATCTTGATTTTTGTATGTAGAAACATATATAATATAAAAGGTAGTAAAAAATTTTGTATAGAAATAAATTTACTTTTAATTATCCTAGAAGGGAAGAAAAGTTTATGGAGCAAATAAACAAAATTATAGAAAAAGCCAACGAATGTTTAAATTGTAAAAAGCCAATGTGTAAAAAAGGTTGTCCAATTTCAACGGATGTTCCATCCTTTATATCTTGTATAAAAGATAATAATTATAAAGAAGCATATAACATACTACATGAAAATAATTTAATGAGTGAAATTTGTTGTACTGTGTGCCCAGTAGAAAATCAATGTATGGGAAGTTGCGTAAAAGGTATTAAAGGAAAACCTGTGGAAATAAATTATTTGGAAAAATTCATAAATGATTGGGCAAGTGAAAATAATATAAAATATGAATTAAAAATTGACAATACTACAAATAAAAAAGTAGCTATAGTAGGTAGCCGGACCAGCAGGGATTGCATGTGCAGTAGAGCTAAGAAAAGCAGGAGCAGATGTTACTATATTTGAAAAAGAAGCTAAATATGGTGGCATTTTAGAATACGGTATACCAAATTTTAGACTATCAAAAGATATTTTATCCACTTTAATAAAAAATTTACAGCAAACAGGTATAAAATTTCAAAATAATATGGAACTTGGAAAAAATTTAAAGTTAGAAGATTTAAAAAAACAAGGATATGAAGACATATTCTTGGCTCTTGGCGCAGAAAAGCAAAGTACATATAAATTATCATCCAACGAAACAGACCATATCTTTAAATCTGATGATTTCCTAAAAAAATATAATTTAAAGGAAAAGATAAATAACTTAGGAACTGTAGCAGTAATAGGTGGTGGGAATGTAGCTTTTGACTCTGCACGAACTGCCATAAGAATGGGTGCAAAAGAAGTTTACATTCTATATAGAAGAAATGAAGAATTAATGCCTGCTAGAAAAATAGAACTAGAAGATGCTGTATCAGAAGGAGTTAAAATGTGTTTTTTAACAAAAGTAGTAAGTGCAAAAGTAGAAAATGGAAAGCTTAAAGAAATTGAATGTATAAAAACAAAAATAGAAAATGAAAAAGCAGTTGACATAGAAAACTCTGAATTTACAATGAAAGTAGATACAATAATTTTTGCAATCGGAGCAAAAGCAGATGAAACTTTTTTTAACAGCTTAGGAATAAAAACTGAAAATGGATTAGTATGTGTGAATGAAAATTATATGACAAATATAAATGGCATATACGCTGGAGGAGATCTAGTAGAAACAAAATCATCTGTTGCAAGAGCGATAGCTACTGGGAAAAAAGCAGCAAAAGCAATTCTTATGAAATAAAAGAGGAAGGTGTATAATAATGGCAAAGCCAATGGTTGCAATAATAGGAAAACCAAATGTAGGAAAATCGACATTTTTTAATTATATAGTTGGAAAAAGGTTATCAATTGTGGAAGATACACCTGGTGTTACACGTGATAGAATTTACGCTGATAGTAACTGGCGTGGTAGAGATTTTACTTTAATAGATACAGGAGGAATTGAGCCAAAGTCAGAAGATGTCATACAAATAGGTATGATTGAACAAGCAAACATCGCCATTAATATAGCAGATGTTATAATTTTCGTTACAGATATAAAACAGGGAGTAACTTCTGCAGACCAAGAGATAGCAACTAAGCTTAGAAAGTCTAAAAAACCAATTGTATTAGTATGTAATAAAGCAGATAACTTTGGTACACCAGATCCAAATTTATATGAATTTTATAATTTAGGGATAGGAACACCATATCCAGTTTCTTCAACAAATGCCTTAGGAATAGGGGATGTTTTAGATGCAATTTATGAACATTTTCCAGAAAAAGAAGAAAATGAAGGTGATGAAGAAATAATAAATGTTGCAATAATAGGAAAACCAAATGTAGGAAAATCATCATTAGTAAATAAAATTTTAGGTGAAAATAGAGTAATTGTAAGTGATGTTGCAGGAACAACAAGGGATGCAATAGATTCATATTTTGAGAATGAAAAAGGAAAATATAATTTTATAGATACAGCAGGAATGAGGAAAAAAAGTAAAGTAGAAGAAAATATAGAAAAATATAGTGTAATGCGTTCACTTCTTGCGGTAGAGAGAGCAGATGTATGCTTAATACTAATTGATGCAAAGGAAGGCGTTACAGAACAAGATACAAAAATTGCTGGAGAAGCACATGAAGCAGGAAAAGGTGTAATAATTGTTGTAAACAAATGGGATGAAATGGAAAAAGAAACAGGAACACTAGAAAAGTATAAAAAAGAAGTATATAATAAACTAAGTTATTTAAGTTATGCACCAATTATATTTATTTCTGCAAAGACTGGTCAAAGAGTAGATAAATTATTTACTTTAATAAATAAAGTTGCAAATAATAATTCTATGAGAATTTCAACATCAACATTAAATCAAGTAATAAATGAAGCAATCGCAGTTGTACAACCACCTACAGATAAAGGTCGTAGATTAAAGATATTATATGCAACACAGGCACAAACTAAACCGCCAACGTTTGTTATATTTGTAAATAATAAAGAGCTATTTCATTTCTCGTATGAAAGATATTTGGTAAACCAAATAAGAAGTAATTTTGATTTAGAAGGAACACCAATTAGAATAATATCAAGAGAAAAAGGAGAAAAGGAGGAATTTTAAATGTCAGCAGTATATGTATTAGTAGGATTAGTAGCATATTTAATTGGAAGCATAAGTTTTGCAATAATATTTGGAAAAAAGTTTGGAGGATTTGATGTAAGAGAGAAAGGAAGCAAAAATGCTGGTAGTACGAATGTATTAAGAACAGTTGGAAAAAAAGCAGCAGCCTTAACACTAATTTGTGATATTTTAAAAGGTGTTGTAGCAGTTTTATTAGCGATGCTTGCAGCACATATATGGGCAGAAAGTGATACAGAGGTAGAAACGTTAAAATATTTGGCAGGATTAATGGCAATAGTAGGACACACATTTCCAGTATACTATGGATTTAGGGGTGGAAAAGGAGTTGCAACTTCTTTAGGGGTTTTACTAATGGTAAATCCAAAAATAGGCTTAATTTGTTTAATTTTTGCACTAATTATAATGATAGCTACAAGATGGGTATCTTTAGGTTCAATACTTGCAGCAATTTTATTTCCAATATTAACTGTGTTTATGGTAGATGATAATTATCCTGCAAAAGTAATAAGCATAATAATTGCATTACTTGTAATTTTTAACCATAGAGCAAATATAAAAAGACTTAAAGATGGAACAGAAAACAAGTTGTCTTTTAAAAAATAAAATATAAAAAGAAAGAATATGTTTGTTTTAAATATATTATGTGAGGAAAATGCAAATGAAAAATATTTCAATTATTGGTAGTGGTAGTTGGGGAGTTGCCCTTGGTATACATTTAGCAAAATTAGGAAACAATGTAAAAATATGGTCTTTTTTGCAAGAGGAAGCAGATTTAATAAATAATGAAAAAAAGTGTAAATTTTTACCACAGGCCGTTGTACCAGAGAATATAATTTGTACAACGGATTTTAAAGAGGCAATAGAAGGAACGGAAATGCTTTTAATAGTAACACCTTCAAAATTTGTAAGAGAAACTATAAAAAAGTTTAAACAATTTGTTACAAACCAACAAATAATTATATGCTCAAAAGGATTTGAAGAATCAACATTATATACTTTAAATGAAGTAGTAGAAGAAGAATTACCTAATTCAAAAATAGGAGGATTGTCAGGTCCTAGTCATGCAGAAGAAGTATCAATTGGCATACCAACAGCATTAGTAATAGCTTCAAAAGATGATGAAGTATTAAAATCTGTTCAAGAGACTTTTATGAGTGAGACACTGAGAATTTATACATCGTATGATTTAAAAGGTGCTGAACTAGGAGGAGCTTTAAAAAATATTTTGGCTTTTTGTGCTGGTGCAATAACAGGTTTAAATTTAGGAGATAATACTTTTGCCGCTTTACTTACAAGAGGTTTATCAGAAATGGCAAAATTAAGTATAAAGATGGGTGGAGAATTAAAAACAATCTATGGACTTACTGGACTTGGTGATTTAATAGTAACGTGTATGAGCAACCATAGTAGAAATAGACGAGCAGGAATATTAATTGGTCAAGGTAAAACTATAGAAGAAGCGAAAAATGAAATTGGCATGACAATTGAAAGTATTGATAATATAAAAACTGCTTATGAACTTTCAAAGAAATATGATGTTGAGATGCCAATAGTTAATACTGTCTATAAAGTTTTATTTGAAAATTTTAATCCAAAACAAGCAATCACAGAATTAATGACAAGAAATCCAAAATTTGAGGATTAGAATATTTACAAATAACTCTGGATAGAATATAATAATATAAATATATATTGAAAGGAAGGAATAAAAAATGGGATTTTTAAGTGATTTAGGTAAAAAAACAAGTGAAACAACAGGTAAAATAGCAAAAGAAACAAAACTAAAATTAAAAATTAATGATAACAAAGGAAAAATTGAAGATGTATATGAAGAAATTGGAAAAAAAGTATATGAAAAACACGTAAGAGAAGAAAATATAGATATTAAAACAGATTTAGCAGAGCAATGCTCAAAAATAGATGAATTATCTAAAGAAATAGAAGACGCTAAATTAGAAATATTGAAATTAAACCAAAAAAAATTATGCAGTAAGTGTTCAGCAGAAATAGAGAAGGGAGCAACATTCTGTCCAAAATGTGGAGAAAAGCAAACAGAAGAACCTACAGTAAAAGAAGAAGCTTTAGAAAAATTAGAAAATGGTGAAGTAGCTCCTGGTAAGGAGCAAGAAGCACAAGAAGTAATAGAAGACTTAAAAGAAGAAACTAAGAATGACGGAGAATAATTTAATATGGGTACCTTTCATATAGGTACCTTATTATTTTATCTGCATTATAATCTGTAACATTAATAAAAAAACCATAATCTAAACTTACCCACATATTAATTTTAAATTTATCATTATTGTCTATAAAAACACCTATGATGTTTGCACTTTCTACAGAATTATGAAAACAATATTCCCATTTTAAGTCATTATCTAATATTATATTATCATCAAAAAAACTGCATAAAAATCTTTTTATCTCATTTTTTTCAGAGCTATATAAACTTACCATGACTCCCATAAAATCCTCCAAAAAATTTATTATATTATTTTAAATAGTTTCTACAATTATATTATTTGTGAAGACTTTTAACTTATACCTTAGAATAAAAGGTAATTTTTCGGAAATAATAATTTTTAGGTGATACATGGTGAAGAAAATTTTAATTATAATAAGTTGTTTATTTTTATTAGTTGGATGTAGTAATAATACAGAAGAAACGGTAAGTAAAGAAAAAATTAATTCTGAAATAAAATATTTCAGTTTAAAAATTTCAGATATGTTAAATGACTTGAATAATATTTCTTTGCAAAATTATGAGCTTATATCACAAAAAGTAAGTATGAGTCAATCTTCTCAAGGAAAATCTGGAGAAGGTGGAAGTTCCCAAGCTAGTAGTTCACAATCTAGCGATTCATCATCTGGAAATTCTCAGAGTGGCGATTCACAGTCTGGAAGCTCATCTGGAGGAGGAGAAGGTGAGGCAGCAGGTGGAGAAGAACAAACAGTAACTATAACAGAAATGCAAAATAATAGTATATTGGGAAAAGATACAGAAAATGTAGATTGGTCCGTATTAAAAAAAGATATTGAAAATATTAATACTTCTTGGAGTATTACAACAATGGATTTATATAACGCTAAAGTTTCAAATGAAAACATAATTGCATTTGGAAATGCAATAAATCAAGCTATTATAGGCATAAAAAATGAAGATAAAAATGAAACATTAACAAATTTAGTAAAATTATATTCTTTTATTCCTAAGTTTTTGGAATCTACGTCAGCAGAAAAATCTACAATTAATTTAGAAAATGCAAAATATCACATTTTTAATGCTTATGTTGGGGCATCAATGAATGATTGGAATTTAGTAAATACAAATCTTACAAATGCTGAAGAAGCGTTCTTGAACATTATTAATGATACAGAATATTCTAAGAATAAAGAATTTAAAATTAATAAAATTTATATGCTTATAAAGGAATTACAAAGCAGTATAACTTATACAGATAAAGAATTATTTTTCTTAAAATATATTAATGTGATGGAAAATATGAATACGCTGGGGTAAATAATTGTTAGACAACATTATTTGAATTTTTACTATTAAATTTTCAAACAAATTATTTTATGTAAAGTATTGTAATGTTTAGCAAATTTATGATATAATGATTGCATTGTAATTATTAGGAGGCATAGGTTTGGAAAGTGTAGTAGAAAAACAAAAGAAATTAATAGAAAAAATAAGAAAATTAAATGAAAATTCAAAAAAATATTATAATATTTTAACCATGGGCTGTCAATTAAATGAAAATGATTCTGAAAAGCTTGCAGGCATGTTAGAAGATATGGGGTATGAAAATACTGACAACTTGGAAATTGCAAGCATTTACATATTAAACACATGTTGTGTTAGAGAGAATGCTGAAGAAAAACTTTTTGGCAAACTACGGTGAGTTAAAAAAATTAAAACAGCAAAATAATGGAATTATTGCTATTGGTGGCTGTATGATGCAAGAAGAGCATATACAAAATAAACTTAAAGCAAGTTATCCTTATGTAGATATTTTATTTGGAACTCATACTCTTCAAAACTTCCCAGAGGATTTATATAATGCAATTATAGAAAAAAGAAAGGTAAAAGATATTGTAAATATTGATGGAGAAATTTATGAAGATTTACCAATAAAAAGAAATAGTAAGCAAACAGCTTCAGTTACTATTATGTATGGATGTAATAATTTTTGCTCATATTGCATTGTTCCTTATGTAAGGGGGAGAGAAAGAAGTAGAAAACCAGAAGATATATTAAAAGAAATTAATGACCTTGCTAAAGAGGGATATAAAGAAGTTACTTTATTAGGTCAGAATGTAAATTCGTATAAGGGAAGAGAAGACTATGGATTTGCAGAATTACTAAGAGATGTGCAGAAGATAGAAGGAATAGAAATAATAAAATTTATATCTCCGCATCCAAAAGATTTTACTGATGATGTAATACTAGCTATAAAAGAATGTAATAAAGTTTCTAGGTTATTACACTTACCATTACAATCTGGTAGTACAGAAGTGTTGAAAAAAATGAATAGGAAGTATACCAAGGAACAATATTTAGAATTAGTAGATAAAATAAGAAGACAAATTCCAGATGTTTTATTTTCAACAGATATAATTGTAGGTTTTCCAGAAGAAACAGAGGAAGATTTTGAAGATACATTAGATGTTGTAAGAAAAGTTAATTTTGAACAAATTTTTATGTTTATATATTCTAGGAGAGTTGGAACAGTTGCAGACAAAATGGAAAATCAAATTCCAGAAGAAATTAAACATGAAAGATTTAATAAACTAAAAAATTTATTTGAACAACAAGTAGTTCTAAATAATGAAAAATACATAGGTACAGTACAAAAAATATTAGTAGAAGGTATAAGCAAAAATAATAGTAAAATGCTTACAGGAAGGACTGATAGCAACAAGGTAGTAGTATTTGAAGGACCACAAAATTTAATAGGAAATGTAATAAATTTAAAAATAGTATCTGAACATAAATGGTATTTAAAAGGGGAAAAAATTTTTAAAAATATTTCTTAGAAATGTATTTACTTTTTTCTTTTTATTTGATATAACTATACACATAATATTTATGTTTACAATAAGGAGCGAATTATGGAAAAATATATAAAAAAATTTTTAGAGTTTATTAAAGAAGATAAAAAGTTATCAAAAAATACACTAGAATCATATCAAAGAGATATTTATCAATATAAAGAGTATGTTGATGAAAACAATGTTGAATATTTACAAGTAAAAAAAGAAGATGTTATTAAATATTTAGAATATTTAAAAAGTATAAATAAGAAATCATCTACAATATCAAGACACTTGGCTTCTCTTAGGTTATTTTATCAATATTTATTAAAAAATAAAATTGTAAGTGAAGATCCTACAAATGGTATTCAATCACCAAAGATAGAAAAAAAAGCTCCTAGTATTTTATCTTCACAGGAAGTATCTTTATTATTAGAACAGCCTAATGGTGAAGACTTAAAAAGCATTAGAGATAAAGCAATGTTAGAAATAGCTTATGCAACTGGTATGAGAGTTACAGAGATAATATCTTTAAATGTAGAAGATATAGATTTAAAAAATTCTTTAGTAACTTGTAAATCTGAACATAAACAAAGAATCATCCCATTGGGGAAAATGTCTTTACAAGCTTTAAAAGAATATATTGAGACTGCAAGAAAAAATTTAATAAGAAATGAAGATGAAAACGCTTTATTTGTTAATATAAATGGAAAAAGATTAACTAGACAAGGATTTTGGAAAATTATAAAATTCTATAAAGAACAAGCTCATATTACTAAAGACATAACGCCTCATGTATTAAGACATTCATTTGCAACGCATTTATTACAAAATGGAGCAGATTTAAAATCAATTCAAACAATGCTTGGACATTCAGATATATCTTCTACACAAGTATATATGCAATTCCAAGACGATACTATAAAAAATGTATATCAAAAGGCTCATCCAAGAGCATAAATAAATAACCCACTCTAAATAACTATGAGTGGGTTCATCGTAATTTATATAATAATTATTATACCAGTAGTCATATAGAACATGGCTCTGGCTTTTATATAATTAAGATAAAGGAGGAAAAAAAATGGCAACAATATTACCAGACATATCAAGAACATTTAATGAATTTTTATTATTACCTAATTTAACAACAGAAAAATGTATACCAGCTAACGTATCTTTAAGAACGCCACTTGTAAAATTTAAGAAAGGTGAAGAAGCAAAGTATTATGCTAATATTCCAATGGTTTCAGCAATTATGCAGTCTGTATCAGGAGAAAAAATGGGAGTAGCTTTAGCAAGAGAGGGAGGTCTTGCATTTATATTTGGTTCACAAAGTATAGAAGACCAAGCAACAATGGTTTACCATGTAAAAAAACATAAAGCAGGTTTTGTTATTAGCGATTCAAATGTAAAATCAGGAACTACTTTAAAAGAAGTTCTACAATTGACAAAACAAACAGGTCATTCTACAGTAATTGTTACAGATGATGGTACATCTTCTGGAAAATTTTTAGGAATTGTTACTAATAAAGATTATAGAATTTCAAGAGATAACTTAGATGCTCCAATAGACGATTATATGACCAAAAAAGAAAATGTTATATATGCTAAAAAAGGTATTAGTTTATCAGAAGCAAATGATATAATTTGGGAAAAGAAAATTAATTGTTTACCTATTCTTACAGAAGAAGGAAATCTAAAATATCTTGTATTTAGAAAAGATTATGAAGAAAGAAAGAATAATCCAAATTCATTATTAGATGCAAATAAACAGTATATAGTAGGTGCAGGAATAAATACGAGAGATTATGAAGAAAGAATACCAGCGTTAGTAGAAGCAGGTGTAGATATATTATGTATGGATTCTTCAGATGGATATTCTATATGGCAGAAAAATACAATAGATTTTGTAAGAGCAAAATATGGAGATAATGTAAAGATAGGTGCAGGTAATGTTGTAGATGCACAAGGATTTAGATATTTAGCAGAAGCAGGTGCAGACTTTGTAAAAGTTGGAGTAGGTGGAGGCTCTATCTGTATAACTCGTGAAACAAAAGGTATAGGTAGAGGACAAGCTAGCTCTTTAATGGATGTAGTAGAAGAGAGAAATAGATACTATGAAGAAACTGGTGTATATATACCAGTGTGTTCAGATGGGGGAATAGAATATGACCATCATATAACA
>CANRAB010000016.1 GCA_947628475.1 uncultured Clostridia bacterium | reverse complement strand
TAGAAACAGTACAACAATTAGAATCAAGATTAGTTATGAGACATTATAAAGGATTCTTAGAATAAAAGTTAGAAATTAGAAGTTAGGATAGATAATTCTAACCTCTAACTTCTTGCTTTATTATGAAACAATAATGCGTTCCCAAGTACCAAACCAGCAATTCTTAAATTAAGAAGATGGGAATGGTTCTTATTATAGAAAAAGGAGTGTATAAAATATGTTTATAGTATTATTAGGAGCACCAGGAAGTGGAAAAGGAACAGTAGGAAAAATATTAGCAGAAAATTTAAAATTAGCACATATATCAACAGGTGATTTATTTAGAGAAAATTTAAAAAATGAAACAGAACTTGGAAAAGAAGCAAAAAAATATATGGATAAAGGCGAGTTAGTTCCAGATGAAATAACAGTAAAAATGTTAGAAAAGAGAATGGAAGAAAGTGATGTTGCAAATGGAGCAATATTAGATGGTTTCCCAAGAACAACAAACCAAGCAGAAGTATTAGATAATTTATTAAAGTCAAAAGGTAAAAAAGTTGACATGGCTTTAAACATAGATGTACCATTTGACGAAATAGTGGAAAGAATTGCAAATAGAAGAAGTTGCAGAGGATGTTCTGCAATCTACAATGTAGTATTTAATCCACCAAAAAAAGAAGGAATATGCGATGAATGTGGTGGAGAATTGTATCAAAGAGAGGATCAAAAACCAGAAGTAGTACAAAATAGACTAGAAGTATATAAAAACTCATCAGAACAGTTGATAAAATATTATGAAAATAAAAATGTATTAAGAACAGAAAAAGCAGGCGACAAAGCAGGAAGAACATCTTATGATGTAGCTGCTGAAGTTGAAAAAGAATTAGCTTAAAAAGGGTGTAATAAAATTGGTTGAAATAAAATCAAAAAGAGAAATTGAAATAATGAAAGAGGCATGTAAAATTGCTTCTCTCACTCAAAAAAAAGTAGAAGAGTCAATAAAGCCAGGAATATCAACAATGGAGTTAGATAGAATAGCAGAAAATTTTATAAAAAGTAATGACGCTATTCCAGCGCAGAAGAATTACCCACATCCAGATAGTAGAGTAAAACCGTTTCCTGCAACTCTTTGTATTTCTATAAATGATGTAGTAATTCATGGTATACCAAGTAAAAAAATTATTTTACAAGAAGGGGATATTGTAAGTGTTGACCTAGTGGTATTAAAAAATGGGTTCCATGGAGACTGTGCAAGAACATATATTGTAGGAAAGACTACAAGTGAAAAGAAAAAATTAGTGGATATAACAAAACAAGCTTTTTTTGAAGGAATAAAATATGCCAAAAAAGGAAATAGAATAGGCGATATTTCTAGTGCAATCGGAAATTTTGTAAATAAAAATGGATTTTCAGTGGTAAGAGAATTTCAAGGACATGGTATTGGAAGAAATATGCATGAAGATCCAGGCATTCCAAACTATGGAAAACCAGGGAAAGGAATAAGACTTGAACCTGGCATGACTCTAGCAGTAGAACCGATGGTAATTATGCGGAAATCAAGAAATATGTGAACTAGATGATGGTTGGACAATAATAACTGAGGATGGAAGTCCTGCAGCACATTATGAAAATACAATTTTAATTACAGAAAAAGAGCCAGAAATATTGACAATTTAGAAAAAATAATGTATAATATACAAGTTATGTAATGTAATTAAAAATATTCTTTATAGGAGGAATAAAAAATTGTCTAAAGAGGATGTTATTGAAGTAGAGGGAACTGTAGTAGAAAGTTTACCTAATACACAATTTAAAGTGGAACTTGAAAATGGACATCAAGTATTAGCACATATTTCAGGAAAACTTAGAATGAATTATATAAAAATACTTCCAGGTGATAAAGTTAAATTAGAGTTATCACCATATGATCTTACTAAAGGTCGTATTACATGGAGAGACAAATAGAGAGGTGAAAAAAATGAAAGTAAGACCATCAGTAAAAAAAATGTGTGAAAAATGCAAAGTTATTAAAAGAAAAGGCGTAACAAGAGTAATCTGTGAAAATCCAAAACACAAACAAAGACAAGGTTAGTTTTAAACCTAAAGTTTTAAATTAAATTAGTTAATAACATAAAAATAGTGCGGCTGTCTTAATTAATTTTAAGAATATCTATTTTTATTTATTATTGTATATGAAAATCAAAAGATTTTTATATGCAAGCAAGAAAAGACATATAAAAGCCCCATATTAGAATTTCTAATATGTATTTGAACTTTTCTTGATATATATACAATCCAAAATAAAAAATAAATGAAGAGGTGAAATTTTATATGGCACGTTTAGCAGGTGTTGACTTACCTAAAGAAAAAAGAGTAGAAATAGGACTTACATATATCTATGGAATAGGTAGAGCAAGTTCTAACAAAATATTAGCAGCAGCAAAAGTAAATCCAGACATTAGAGTAAAAGACTTAACAGATGAGCAAGTTCAAGATATAAGAAAAGCTATGGAAGGATACAAAGTTGAAGGTGATTTAAGAAGAGAAGTAGCTTTAAATATTAAAAGACTTACAGAAATAGGATGCTTCAGAGGAACAAGACATAAAAAAGGTTTACCAGTAAGAGGTCAAAGGACAAAAACTAATGCTCGTACAAGAAAAGGACCAAGAAAAGTAGTAAGCAAAAAGAGTAGCAAATAATTAATGAAACTTAAATAAAACGATTTTTAAGGTCGTGCATAAAAGTAAATAAAGTATTTATTTACTTTACGAATTTTGAAAAAGGAGGAGAAACTAAAATGGCAAAAGCAACAACTACACAAAGAGTAACTAGAAGAAGAGATAGAAAAAATATCGAAAAGGGAGAGGCTCATATTCATTCTAGTTTTAATAATACAATAGTTACAATTACAGATGAAAGAGGTAATGTAATTTCATGGGCAAGTGCTGGAGAATTAGGATTTAAAGGTTCTAGAAAGAGCACACCATTTGCTGCAGGTGAAGCTGCTCTAACGGCTGCAAAAGCAGGAATGGAACATGGTTTAAAAAGTGTTGCAGTATTTGTAAAAGGTCCAGGTTCTGGAAGAGAAGCTGCTATTAGATCATTACAAACAGCAGGATTGGAAATTACAGCAATAAAAGATGTAACACCAATTCCACATAATGGTTGCAGACCACCAAAAAGAAGAAGAGTTTAATATATAAATTTTAATATTTTGAATATTTTAAAAGGAAAATATTTAATAATTCATTAAGATAAAAGGGAGGAAAGAAAATGTCAAGATATAAAGACGAACAATGTCGTATTTGCCGTAGAGAAGGGCAAAAATTGTTCTTAAAAGGTTCAAGATGTTATACAGATAAATGTAGTGTAACAAGAAGAAACTACGCACCAGGAGAACATGGACAAGGAAAGAAAAAATTATCTGAATATGGAACACAGTTAAGAGAAAAACAAAAAACAAAATCATTCTACGGAGTAGGAGAAAGTCAATTCAGAAAATATTTTGAAATGGCAGAAAATAAAAAAGGAATAACAGGTGAAAACTTACTTCAAATATTAGAAAGTAGATTAGACAATGTTGTATATAGAGCAGGATTTGGTTCATCAAGAGCCCAAGCAAGACAACTTGTTAATCATGGACATTTTGATGTAAACGGTAAGAAAGTTGATATTCCATCATATTTAATAAAAGCAGGAGATGTAATATCAGTTAGAGAAATTAAACAAGATAGCAAGATAATAAAAGAAAATATTGAGGCAAATAAGGCAAGACCATTACCAGAATGGTTAGAAAAAGATAATGAAAAAATGCAAGTAAAAGTAATTAGATTAGCAGCAAGAGAAGATGTAGATATTCCAGTTGAAGAGCACTTAATAGTAGAGTTATATTCTAAATAATTAGAAATTAGAATTTGGAAATTAGAGGTTGAAATTTTAAACGTCTAATATCTAAATAGGAGGTTAAAATTAATGATTGAATTTGAAAAACCAAATATTGAATGCCTAGCAATAAATGAAGATGAAAGCTATGGAAAATTCATATGTGAACCTTTAGAAAGAGGATATGGAATGACAATAGGAAATTCTTTAAGAAGAATTCTTCTATCATCATTACCAGGAGCAGCAATAACAAGCGTAAAAATAGAAGGAGTTTTACATGAATTTTCTAGCATACCAAATGTAATAGAAGACGTGCCAGAAATTATAGTTAATTTAAAAAGTGTAAGACTAAAAATGCACGAAAATGAAGAAAAAACTATAAAAATAGACTTTAAAGGTGAAGGCGAAGTTAAAGCAGGAGATATAATAACAGATTCATCTATTGAAATATTAAATCCAGATTTACATATAGCAACAGTTGCAGAAGGTGGTTCTTTACAAATGGAAATGACTGTTGATAAGGGCAGAGGATATAATGTTGCAGAAAAAAATAAAAAGGAGAACCAAGCAATAGATGTATTACCAATAGATTCAATATTTACACCAGTTAAGAAAGTAAACTATTCAGTTGAGAATACAAGAGTTGGTCAAACGGTAGATTATGATAAGCTAACTATTGAGGTATGGACAGATGGAAGTTTAAAAGCTTATGAAGCTTTAAGTTTAGCAGCAAAAGTAATGACAGGTCATTTAGAATTATTCATAGACTTATCAGAAGCAGCTAGAAATACTAAAGTTATGGTAGAAAAAGCTGAGTCTAAGAGAGAAAGAATATTAGAAATGCCAATAGAAGACTTAGAATTATCAGTAAGATCATATAATTGTTTAAAAAGAGCAGGAATATCAACAGTACAAGATTTGGCAAATAAAACAGAAGCAGATATGATGAAAGTAAGAAATTTAGGTAAAAAATCATTAGATGAAGTTATAAACAAATTATACTCATTAGGCTTAAATTTTGCTTCTGAAGATGAGTAAAATAAAAGAAGGGGGCTGAAAAAATTGGCTAGAAAGTTAGGTAAAACAACAGACCAAAGAATGGCAATGTTAAAAAATTTAACAACTGATTTATTAGTTCATGGAAGAATTGAAACAACAGAAGCTAGAGCAAAAGAAGTTAGAAGCATAGCAGAAAATTTAATTGCTCTTGCAGTTAAAGAAAAAGACAATTTTGAAACAGTAGAAGTAAAAGTTGTTAAAGCAAAGTTAGATAGTAAAGGTAATAAAGAATTAGAAAAAGCTACAAGTAAAAACGGTAAGGAATATTTAAGAGTTGTAAAAGAAGAAAAGATGGAGAAAAGACAAAAAGATATGCCATCAAGATTAAATGCAAGAAGAAAAATAATGGCAAAAACAAACAAAGTTAAAGATAGTGAAGGAAATAAAATAGACTTACCAGCAAAACTTTTTGGAGAAATCGCTGAAAAATATGCAAACAGAGCAGGAGGATATACAAGAATATACAAAATGGGTCCAAGAAGAGGAGATTGTGCAGAAACAGTTATAATTGAATTAGTATAGAGGAGATGATGAAACTATGCTTGCAAAATCATGGAAAAAAATATGTTTAGTTATTTTAATAATTGCATGTTTATGGAACATAATTTCAAAATTCGTCTACAAACTATCTTTTGATAAAATCGTCAATGAATATCAAGAGAATTATAAAAGTCAAGAAGAAACTAGTAAAGATATTAGTTAAACAAAAACTGTAAATGCAGGAAATTTAAGAAAAGGAGTGAAAATCGAAAATGAAAAAAGATATACAACCAGAATATGGTGAAACAACAATAACATGTGCTTGTGGAAAAGTATATAAAGTTGGTTCAACTAAAAAAGATATAAAAGTAGATATATGCTCTAATTGCCATGCTTTTTGGACAGGAAATTTAAAGAGAGATACAACAGGTGGAAGGGCAGACAAATTCAAAAAGAAATATGGAATTGGATAAAAATAGTGGAAAAGTGGACATTTGGGTTCACTTTTTTTTATATGAAAATTATAAATTAAAATGTCGTAAAATAAAAAATATTGCCATAAAGCAAAACAAAATAAAGAAAAATGCAGCGAAATACTGAAAAATAAAGAAAAAACACGCACGAAAAATTGAAAAAATGAGGACTTTTTACTGTTTTAATATTGACGTTTTTGTAAAAATATGGTATTGTATTAATAGAAAAACAACAATAAACAAGAAATAATAAATATAAAAAAGAATGTTGTTATCTAATGTTACATTAATACTTTTTTCATAATAATCATAGGAAAAAAATAGAAAAAAAAGGAGAGCGTAAAATGTTAAATAAACAGATCCTTAAATTGAGAGAAGAACTAAATAATAGTATCATAAACGGAGAAGATTATGAAATAATATATAAATTAAGCATAGAATTAGACGAACTAATAACGAAGTATTATAAGGAAAAGAGTGAAATAGAACCTAACATATAGGTTCTATTTATTTTTTTACTTTATATAATTAAATAAAAGAAAAAAAATAAATTTTATGAAAAACCTATACAAAAGCAAAAAAAAATATTATAATAGAAAGTGGCAAAATTTAGAAATAAATGGCTTAAGAAGAAGGGAAGGATGGAGCATGGAATTAAAATCTGTTATTTCAGGAATAGAAGGCTTGAAAGCAAAAGGAGACTTAAGTATTGATATACAAGGAGTAGAAAGTGATTCAAGAAAAATAACAAAAAATTGTCTATTTATTGCAATCGTTGGTTTTGAAACAGATGGACATAAATATATAAAACAAGCAATAGAAAATGGGGCAACAGCGGTAATGATTGAGGAAGGCTCAAAAATAAAAAAAGAAGATGTAACAGATGATGTAACTATAATAATGGCGCCAGATACAAGAATGGCTGCTGCAAAAGTAGCGTGTAATTTCTATAAAAACCCTTCAAAAAATTTAAAAGTAGTTGGAGTAACGGGGACAAAAGGAAAGACAACAACAACATTTATGATTAAATCAATATTGGAGTTGCAAGGGAAAAAGGTAGGTTTAATAGGAACGGTAGCAAATTATATAGGTAGTAAAAACCTAGGAGAAAGTTCAAGAACAACTCCAGATGCTTTAGAAATACAAAAATTATTTAGTCAAATGGTAGAAGAAAAAGTAGAATGTGTAATAATGGAAGTATCATCACAAGCTCTTAAACTACATAGAGTAGATGGTATAGATTTTGATATAGGAGTATTTACAAATTTCTCAGAAGACCATATAAGTGCTAATGAGCATCCAGATATGGAGGACTATTTTAATTCAAAGTTAAAGTTGATGCAAATAAGCAAAACTAGTTTTATAAATGCAGATGACTTTAGAGTATCAAAAATAAAAAAATTATTACCAGATAAAGACATATATTCTTATGGAATAGATAATGAAGCAAATTTGCTTGCAAAAGATATTACAATAACAAATTCAAGTGTAGATTTTAAAGTAAAAATTGATGGAAAAAATGAAAGAGTAAAAACAGGTATACCAGGAAGATTTAGTGTATATAATTCATTAGCAGCAATATGTGTTACCACAAAACTTGGAGCAAATGCAGAACAAATAAAAGAGGCGTTATTAAGTGTAAGAGTTCCAGGAAGAAGTGAACTTGTAGATAACAAAAAAGGATTAACAATAATGATTGATTATGCGCATTCTCCGGAAAGTTTACAAAGCATATTAAGTGCAGTAAAAAGTTATACTAGAGGAAAAGTAATTTCAGTATTTGGTTGTGGTGGAGATAGGGACAAAGCAAAAAGACCTATCATGGGACAAATTTCGGCAAATATTGCAGATTTTACAATAATAACATCAGATAATCCAAGAACAGAAGATCCACAATCTATAGTAGATGAAATAGAAGTAGGAGCAAAAAAATCAAAGGGTAAATATATAAAAATAGTAGATAGAACAGAAGCAATAAAATATGCAATAAATATGGCAACAAAAAATGATATGATAGTTTTAGCAGGAAAGGGACATGAAACATACCAAGAAATAAATGGTGTAAAAAAACATTATGATGAGAGAGAAATTATAAAGGAGGTAATATAAATTGTATTTTCAAACAAGAATACTGTTTGTGTCGTTCTTAGCAACAGTAATTCTAGCAATATTTATAATACCTATATTAAGGAAATTTAAAATTGGTCAAATAGAAAGGGACGAAGGACCACAAAGTCATTTAGGGAAAAAAGGAACTCCAACAATGGGCGGAATAATTATTGCTCTAGGAATAATAGTTGGAACCATAGGAGGATATATATATTATTCATCAACAGACCCAGTTGTAGGAAACAAATTATTTCCACTTTTACTTATTTCAATAGGATTTGGAATTATTGGATTTATAGATGATTATAAAAAATTAGTATTAAAAAATACTAAAGGATTAAAACCTTCAAGTAAAATGCTTGGCTTACTCATAATTTCAGTTTTATATACATTATATTTATTAAGAGGAATAAATTTAGGAACAGCCACAATAATTCCATTTTTAAAAAAGCAGTTAGTACTACCAGCCTTGGTATATATACCCTTTGCAATTTTAGTTATGCTTGGAACAACCAATGCAGTGAACTTAACAGATGGTATAGATGGTTTAAGTACTAGTGTTGCAGCAATAATTACAACATGTTTAACAGTTATTGCAATAATCTTAGATGTAAAAGAAATAGTAGTATTTGGAAGTATAATCGTGGGAGCATGTTTAGGATTTCTAATATTTAACTTAAATACAGCAAAAGTTTTTATGGGAGATACAGGTTCACTACTTCTAGGTGGAGTAATATCAGCGATTGCATTATATTTACAAATGCCACTTATTTTAATAATAATTGCAGCAATTCCTGTGGTAGAAACAATATCTGTTGTTCTACAAGTTGTTTATTTTAAGAAAACGGGAGGAAAACGACTATTTAAAATGGCACCACTACACCATCACTTTGAGTTATCAGGTTGGGGAGAAAATAAAGTAGTATCTATATTTTGTATATTTACACTGATGCTATGTATAATAGGTTTGTGTTCTATTTAAACATAAGATAGGAATGTAATTATAGTTGAAAATATTTCACCTAGATTTATTCCAGAAAGGAATAATATTTTTATGAAGAGCAAGATAAAAAAGGAGAAGAATAAACCGTTTGATTTTATTTTATTTATGGTAGTGTTGTTACTTTTAGGATTAGGAGTAACAATGGTGCTTTCAGCAAGCTCACCCATGTCGCTTGCAACCACATCAAGCAGTTATACGTATGTAGCTAAGCAAGCTTTTGCGGCTGTTTTAGGAATTGCTGTTATGTTGTTTATATCGGTAATAGATTATAGAGTATTATCAAAATTTAGTAAATTAATATGGTTTGTATCTATCGTTATACTGTTACTTGTTGTTGTTCCAGGAATAGGAGTTACTGTAAAAGGAGCAACTAGATGGATAAAAGTTCCATTTTTCGGTTCTATACAACCATCAGAAATAACTAAACTAGGTTTGATAATATCTTGCGCAGCATATCTTACTGCTAATAGAAGTGAGTTAAAAAAATTATGGAAAGGTTTTTTCTTACCTATAATACTATTTATAGGTTTTGCTGTAGCAATTCTTATGGGAGTTCAATCACACCTAAGCGCTTCAGTTTTAATAATATTAACAATTTCCATGATGATGCTTATGGCAGGGTGTAAAATATCGCATTTCGTTGTTTTTGGTGGAACAGGAGCTACAGTAGGAATTGCAGGTTTATACATACTTGCAAAAAAATTTGGTATAGGTGCATATAGATTAAAAAGAATAACTGCTTTTATAAATCCATGGTCAGACCCTTTAGATACAGGTTGGCAAATAATACAGGGACTTTATGCAATAGGTTCAGGAGGGCTATTTGGTGTAGGTCTTGGAAATAGCAGACAAAAATACTTATACATATCAGAACCGCATAATGATTATATATTTGCAGTTTTAGCGGAAGAACTAGGATTTGTAGGCTGTGTACTTGTAATACTACTATTTGCAGTATTTATTTGGAGAGGAATAATAATTTCCATGAAGGCTCCAGATATGTTTGGAAGTTTACTAGCTTGTGGTATAACAGCACTTATAGGGTTCCAAGCCATTATAAACATAGCGGTTGTAACATCATCAATGCCAGTAACAGGAATTTCATTGCCATTTTTCAGTTATGGAGGAACTTCACTTATAATATTACTAGCAGCCGTCCGGCATTTTACTGAACATCTCAAGACAATCTACTAAAATTTAAAAGAAAGGATAGAAACTAAAATGAAAGTCGTGATTGCAGCAGCAGGAACTGGAGGACATATAAATCCAGGTATTGCAATAGCAAATGAAATAAAAAAGCATAATAATGATGCAGAAATAACATTTATTGGTACACCACGAGGCTTAGAAAACGATTTAGTTCCGCGAGCAGGGTATAAATTAGAAACAATAAAAGCTTATGGAATAGAAAGAAAGATTAGTATATCTAATTTAAAAACAGCCTTAAAAACCTTAAAAAGTTATGGTACTGCAAGAAAAATAATAGAACGCATAAAACCAGATTTAATAATAGGAACAGGTGGATACATTTGTGGTCCCGTATTTCATGCAGGAGTAAGAATGAAAGTACCAATGGTACTTCATGAAAGTAACGCATTTCCAGGGATAGCAGTAAAGTTATATGCAAAAAAAGTTAATGCAGTTTTAGTTGGCTTTGAAGATACTAAAAAGAGATTAAGTGATGCAAGAAATGTAATAGTTACGGGAAATCCAACTAAAGTAGAAAAAATAAATTTAGGTCAAGAGCAAAGAACTAAGCTAAAACAGCAGCTTAAATTGAATGATAGTTTACCTGTAGTAGTTGTATTTGGAGGAAGTCAAGGAGCAGAATCAATTAACAAAAGTTTAACAAATATTATAAATAAAAACCTAAACAAAAAATATCAAATAGTGTGGGCAGTAGGAAATAAAAATTATGAACAGGTAGTTAAAAATATAAAAAATCAATATAGAGCAACAATAGTTCCATATATTTATAATATGGAAGAAGTATTAAATTTAGCAGACTTAGTAGTTGCAAGAAGCGGAGCAATGACAATAACAGAGGTTTCAAAATGTGGAAAACCAGCAATTTTTATACCATTTCCTTATGCAACAGAAAACCATCAAGAGTATAATGCAAAAGTTCTTGCAAATGCAGATGCTGCAAAAATAATATTAGATAAAGAATTAGATGAACAAATTTTGGATAAAACAATAAATGAAATAATACAAGATAAAGAAAAATTAAGGCAGATGGGAATAAATGCTGAGAAGGTGTCCATAAGAAATGTAGAAGAAAATATTTATAAAGAAATAGAAAAAATAATTAACAAGTCAAAAAAATATTAAAAGTTAACTTAAATTTAACTAATATAAAAATTTGGCTTGTTTTTTTACTTGACAAATACCCCCATAGGGTATATAATTCATACATGAGGTGAAAATAATGGAATGTAAAAAATGCTCTAACAGCATGGAAAGAAGTACACATAGAGCCGAAGAAGAAAAGAAAAAACTTATTACTAGGCTAAATATAATAGAAGGACAGGTTAGAGGAATAAAGCAAATGATTACAGATGATAGGTATTGTGATGATGTTTTGGTACAAATAGCAGCAGTAAATCAGTCATTAAAAAGTTTAGGAAATTATGTACTAGAAAATCATTTAAAAACATGTGTAACTCGTGAAATACAAAAAGGAAATTTAGACATACTAGAAGAAGTAATGAGATTAATAAAAAAACTACAATAATAAAATAGAAAGGATAGATAAAAAATGAGAAAGGTTAAATTTGATGTTCAGGGAATGACATGTAGTAGTTGCTCTAGCCATGTAGAAAAAGCAGTAAGTAAATTACAAGGCATAAAAACTGTAAATGTAAACCTATTATCAAACAACATGGTAGTAGAATACGATGAAAATATCGTAGACAATGAAAAAATTATACAAGCAGTAGTAGATGCAGGATATGGAGCAACTGTATACGAAACAGCCCAGAAAACAAACCAAAATGAAAAAAAGGCAGATAAAACAAATGAAAACATAAAATCAATGAAAAAAAGATTCATCATATCATTATGTCTTTTAATACCACTCATGTATATATCAATGCACCACATGTTATACGAATGGTTTGGATTGCCAGTTCCACAAATTATAAAAACATTATTCCACGGAAATGAAAATGCAATCACCTTCGGATTTACGCAATTTTTACTTTTACTTCCAATTATGTATGTAAATAGAAATTATTATATAGTTGGATTTAAAAGATTAGCCAAAAGAACACCTAATATGGATTCATTAATTGCCATAGGAAGTATGGCAGCAACTGTTTATGGATGTTTTGCAATATATATGATAGGATATGGATTAGGACATGGAAGACTTGATATTGTTCAAAGATACTCAATGGATATTTACTTTGAATCTGCAGGAACCATACTTACTCTTATTACACTTGGAAAATATTTAGAAGCAAAATCAAAGGGAAAAACAAGTGATGCAATTAGTAAATTAATAAATCT
Organism: uncultured Clostridia bacterium; assembly: GCA_947628475.1. GTDB lineage: Bacteria > Bacillota > Clostridia > TANB77 > CAG-508 > UMGS1781. The sequence continues at coordinate 6,761 of CANRAB010000016.1, read as the reverse complement.
GGCACCTAAAACAGCAACAGTCATTAGAGAAGGAAAAGAAATAGAATTAAGTTTAGAGGAAATTGTTATAGGAGATATAATAGCAGTTAAACCAGGTGGAAGTATACCAGTTGATGGTACAGTTATAGAGGGAAGTTCATCAGTAGACCAATCAAGTATAACAGGAGAAAGCATACCAGTTGAAAAAACGGTAAATGATAATGTAATTTCAGGTACCATAAATAAAAATGGTTACTTAAAAATGAGAGCAACAAAAGTAGGTGATAACACAACACTTTCACAAATTATAAAACTAGTAGAAGAAGCAAGTAACTCAAAAGCTCCAATATCAAAAATTGCAGATAAAGTAAGCTCAATATTTGTACCAGCAGTAATTACGATTGCTGTACTTACAGTAATTGTATGGATTTTAGCAGGAAAAAATTTTGAATTTGCATGGAGCATGGGAATTGCAGTTTTAGTTATATCATGTCCATGTGCTTTAGGACTAGCAACACCAGTAGCCATAATGGTAGGTACAGGTAAAGGAGCAGAAAATGGAATATTAGTAAAATCAGCAGAAAGTTTGGAATTATTACATTTAGTAAATACAGTAGTTTTAGATAAAACAGGAACAATAACAGAAGGAAAACCTAAAGTTACAGATATTGTTTCTAGTTTGCCAGAAAAAGAACTATTAAAAATAGCTGGAGCCCTAGAGAAAAATTCAGAACATCCATTAGCAGAAGCGGTAATTGAAAAAGCAAAAGAAGAAAAAATAGAATTACATGAAGTACAAGAATTTACATCAATATCAAGTAGAGGAGTAAAAGGAAAGATAAATGGCATAAACTATATTGGTGGAAATAAAGCTTTTATGGAAGAAAATAACATAAATATAAGTAAGGTAAATGAAGAAAGTGGTAAATTATTAAATCAAGGAAAAACAGTATTGTATTTTGCAAATGAAAAGGATATAATAGGAATGATAGCTGTAGCAGATACAATTAAAGATACAAGTTACAAAGCCATTAAAGAATTAAAAAAGAAGAATATAAAAGTAGCTATGATAACTGGAGATAACAAAATCGTGGCAGAAACAATAGGAAAGCAAATAGGAATAGATAAAGTTATTTCAGAAGTATTACCACAAGATAAAGAAAAAGAAGTAGCAAAATTACAAGTAAATGGAAACAAAGTAGCGTTTGTAGGAGATGGCATAAACGATAGTCCAGCTTTAGTAAAATCAGATGTTGGAATTGCAATAGGTTCAGGAACAGATATAGCTGTAGAATCAGCAGACATTGTTTTAATGAAAAATAGTTTACTAGATGTTGTAAAGGCAATCGATTTAAGTAAAGCAGTTATAAAGAATATAAAAATGAATTTATTTTGGGCATTTTTCTATAACTGCATAGGCATACCAGTAGCTTGTGGAGTATTTTATCCAAGTTTAGGGTTAAGACTAAATCCAATGATAGGAGCAGCAGCAATGAGCTTTAGCTCAGTTTGCGTTGTTACAAATGCTTTAAGATTAAGAAAATTCAAAACAAATTATGAGGAAGGGGGGAAAAGAAAAATGAGCAAAACAATATATATAGATGGAATGCAATGCAATCATTGTAAAATGAGTGTAGAGAAAGCTTTAAATGCGTTAGAAGAAGTTACAAAAGTAGAAGTAAGCCTAGAAGATAAAAAAGCAGTGGTAGAACTTCAAAAAGAAATAGAAAATAGTAAAATAGAAGAAGCAATTAAAGAAGCAGGATTTGAAGTAAAGAAAATAGTTTAAAGAAGTAGAAAGGAATGATACTTTATGACGCGAGAAGAAGCTTTTGAGTTATTAAAAGAATATAATAAAGATAATTTTCATATAAGACATGCTTTAACAGTAGAAGGAGTAATGAAATATTTTGCAGAAAAATTAGGGTATGGAGAAGAAAAGGAATTTTGGGGAATAGTAGGATTATTACATGATTTAGATTTTGAACAATACCCAAATGAACATTGTATTAAAAGCCAAGAAATAATGAGGGAAAGAGGAATAGATGAAAAAATAATTCATGCAACAGCAAGTCATGGATATAAATTAACAGTTGATATAAAGCCAGAACATGAAATGGAAAAAATCTTATATGCAATAGATGAATTAACAGGTTTAATAGGAGCAGTAGCAATAATGAGACCATCTAAAAGTGTTCAAGATTTGGAATTAAAATCTGTAAAGAAAAAATATAAAAATGAAAAATTTGCAGCAGGTTGTTCAAGAAAAGTAATAGAAGATGGAGCAGAAATGCTAGGCTGGGATTTAGATAAACTAATAGAAGAAACAATACTAGCAATGAGAGTAGATGAAGCAGATATTAATGAATATATGAATAGTTTATAAATATAACATTTAATAAACAGTAAACTGCAACAAAAATATTACAAATATTACATTTATATTACAAATTAAAAACAATTATTTACAATAAGCTACAATAATGTTAAAATAAACTTAAAATAATGTGAAAACAAAAGGAGAAAAATAAAATATGAACTGTGAAACCCTTGGTACTGTAGAGAGAGAGAGAGAGAGAGAGAGAGTTATACTTTACTAGATGAAAAAAAATTTGTAAAAAATGTATTAGTAAATGCTCAAGAAAAATTATATATACTATATAGAAAATTAAGGATTGATATGATAAAAATAAAGCTTAAAAATATTAAGCATTATTTTTCATATCAATTTTTTTATAAAGGAAGGAAATATTATGGAAAGAATAGTTAAAAAAATTAAATTATTATTATTTATTGTAATAAGTATTATATTAGTATTTCCATTAAAAACAGAAGCTTTTAGTGGAGAAGTAGATATTAATGGTTATATTTCAACACCTATGTTTATTAGTTTACATGGTAAAAATAATATTGTAGAGTACGGAACAGGCAAAATTAGTATAAGTAGTAGTATAACTAATTATAGTTTATATTATCAAACTATAATTATATCTGAGGATAAAGAAAATGAAATTAAGAATAAATCTACAGAAACAAATCAAAAAGTTAATGAAATAATAAGAGATGGAACTAAATCACAAGATGAAAAAATAGCAGCAGCAAAAGAAGCATATAGTGAGATGTATGATGTGGCACCAAATTATGTAGAAAATAACTGGATTCAAACTACAGATGGAGCAGTAAGAGTAGAGCTTTCACAATATATAGGTCAGGTAAGATTTGTTTTATGGGCAAAATTAGTAACAGATTCAGGAACATATTATAATTTTAACGTTTATAGTGTTGAAGGTACAAAAGAAGATAACATTACTTTAAATAAAACAACAGCCGAAGTAGAAGTAGGAAAAACAGTACAATTAACGGTAACAACTACTTCAGGAGCAACGGTAGAATGGTCTAGCAATAATCAGCAAGTTGCAACAGTTAATTCAGCAGGTTTGGTAACAGGGGTATCAAAAGGAACAGCTACAATAACAGCACAAGTAGGAACAAAAACAGCAACATGTGTAGTAGCAGTAAAAGAAAAAGAACAAGTTTCAGGAGGAGAGCCAGATGAAGATGGTTTAACATGGACAGATTTTTCAAATGCAAGTATAACAATAGAAACGGAAGATTATGGTTCACCTAGTCAAAAAAATAAAATAGTAGTAAATGGTGTAACTCCAATTGGAGCTGACCAAAACGCAATTAATTCACGATATCAAATGTATATATCAACAAATCCAAGTGATGTTCCAGATTTAGAATCAGATGATATGTGGACTGGTACGAATAGTCATGGAACGGATGGGACATCCAAAATCAAATATCTTATCCTTCCTAATAAATACCAAGTTGGTGGAGATTATTTATATGTATGGATAAGAGAACGACAATATAAAGGCGGTTGGAAATATAGGATGCGGAGTTAGTGGAATTAAGGTAGAGAGAGTTAAAAGGTGGCCGCTTGGAACTAGGTTTACTGCCTGCTTTTTTACGGACGAAACGCATTTTTCCGTCCATGACTATTATAATCTCGCTGATGTTGAAGCAAAAGTTAATTATAAAGTAGGAAGAATAACAGATATGAATTTATTAAGGTCAATAAAAAATGGAGAATCAGATAGTTTTGAAAAATTAATGCAGTATGCAAAAAATACTCGGAGGAATATATCAATCATCTGCCCCAGTTGGTGAGAGCGAATCTGTACTTAATAAAATGAACTTAATAGATGATGCTTATTATTTTGTATATGTAGAGCTGGATGATGAAAATGGAAAATATTATCCAATGGAAGATGTTAATTTATATCAAGCACAAATAAATGGAGATTCACATTCTAACATGCTATATCATTATTTAGACAGTGGTTTTGTATGGAATTTAGGCGATGAAAGTAGTGGTAGTCAATCTGGAGGAACAGAAGAACCAAGTACTGATGGAGGAGACAAAACAGTAGCTACACGGAAAAATACCTAATACAGGAAAAACAATGGTGGCTGTGCTTTCAGCTGTAGTAGTAATTGGAGTAGGAATAATTAGCTATAAAAAATACAAAAATCTAAAGGAAATAAAATAAAAACATTTATTCAAAATTTTAGTTTTAATAAGTATGGAAAAAGGGTGAATTTATAATGGAAAATAATAAAATTTCAATAAACTTATCTACTGCAATAATAATAGCTGTTATTGTTACGGCACTTATTGTTGGACTAGTAGGTGTATTAATATTTAATATTGTAAATAAGGAAGATAATAAATCTTTTCTAAGAGAAAATGATAATACTGAGCAAAGTATAGAACATAAAACTGATGATGTAGAAACAAAAGAAGATGATAATTCTGCATCAGATGATAAATCAAATAAAGCAGACACGGGCAAAGTAAAATCCTCAAGCAAAACATCTCCAGCAAAAATTGGAGAATGGACAATGGGTTCAATATACAAAGATGGGGAATATATTGACGTACCTGTAAAAGTTACTAATGTTACAAGAGGTACAGCAGCTGATAATGAATATAAAGATTATTGTGAAAATTCCATTTATAAATACGAAAGTCCAAAAAAAGATTTGGAATATGCCATTGTAGAATATCAAGTAGATTTAACTAATATGGAAGAGGACGATATATTTGGTTATTTGCACTCTAGTATAAGAGGTACTGGTGATTACACTAACGTTGAATATAATGGAACTATCTATATTCTGTTAACAACAGATATAACTCGTCCTTTTTACAAAAATCGGAGGTAATGTTGAAACTTTTAAGTTTGCTACTCAATTACCAATTGGATGTACAGATTATTTAATAGAAATAGGACCATCTTCTGGTACAAAAGCATATATTAAAGGCAAATAATAATTAATCTTAATAAAAGTATAATAATGGAGGAATAATGTATACATTAAACAGAAGAACTTTATTAGAGGTTTATCTTATATTAAACAAGTTAGGAGAAAATTATATAAATAAAATACCAGAAAATATTTATAACTTTATAATTCAAAATAAAGAAAACCAAAGTTTATCTAATTTTACAGTAAGTAGGGAAGCGATTGCTTTTATAGCAACTCTGCATTACCAATACTGGGTTAATTCTTATGAAGAAAAAAATGAGTTATACAATATTTTCTGGAGAAATGAAGAAAAACGTAAAGAAAAAATAAAACCAGCACAGATAAAGCAAGAACTGTTTAAAAAAGAAGAAAAAAATTTAGTACCTATTAAAGACATAGAAAAAAACAACAAATGGTATACAAAGCTTATTAATTTTATAAAGCATATATTTTTAAGAAAATGAATATAAAAATATTTGCATATTGTAATTAAAATAAGAAAGGACATTACAAATGAGCCAAGATTTTAAAGAGTTTGTAGATGATGAAGAAGAATTAAATAAAAGAACTAAGCAAATATTAGAAATGTATAGTAAATTAAAAGAAAAGGAAAATAATGTAGATGGAAGAAACAAAAAATGATGTTCCAATAAGAGTATTATTAGCACAAAAAGGCATAAGAAATATTTATGATTGGGGTAATTTAACAGATAAAGAACAAATTGAAAATGGAAGAATTTTTCATTTTTTAATGGATTTATGTATAGAAAAAAATAATATTTCAAAGTTAAGTGAACTTTGGCAGCTTACCAAGCCAAAAGCACAATTATCATTTGAACAGGACTTTTATGTATTTTTGGAAAAAACAGTTAGTAGTCCAAAAGGAAGTTTTGACTTTGCAATGTTAATGTCTGCAACAGCACCTGAATTAAAAGAAAAAATGAATAATGAAACAACATGGAATAAAATAATTAATATAATAAAAGAAAATACTACAATGCTTAGTGTTTCATTTGAAGAAAAACTAGAGGCAGAACTAAATGGGGAAAGCGTAAATAATTATTATATAATAATTGCAGAACTTATAAAGTCTATGCCTAAAGAATTACAATTGCAAAAAAGAGAATTTATAATTGACATTTTAGGTCAAGCCAAAGATACTGAGTATATTACAACTTTATGGGGAGGTATCAAATGCAAACAAGAATTATGGAATGATGTGTATGATATTACAAAATCACGTAACATGGATTTTAAATTACTTTTTGAAGGAACACCATATAATTTGCAAAAAGAAAAATTAGAGGATTTTAGTAAAGTATTTGAAGATTATCCAATGTTAGTATGGCAGTCTTTAAAGCCACAGCTTCAAATGGAATATTGGGACGAGTATAAAGAAAAATTTAAAGGAAATATTGAAGAATTAGCTACTTTTTTTAGTGAAAGCAAACCAGAGGTTTTAA
>CANRAB010000015.1 GCA_947628475.1 uncultured Clostridia bacterium | reverse complement strand
GTGAGCCATCGCAGACTCGAACTGCGGACAACTTGATTAAAAGTCAAGTGCTCTACCACCTGAGCTAATGGCCCATAATTCTTTTGAATTATAGAAGCAGCCGTTTTGAACAACTGCTTTTCTATAATACTACATTTTTCTTAATCTGTCAATACTTTTTTTAAATTTTTTTTAATTTTATTAAATTTAAAATATATTTTCTTTTGCTGCCTTAACTAATCCAACAAATAATGGATGTGCTCTATTTGGTCTTGACTTAAATTCTGGATGGAATTGTCCAGCTACAAAATATGGATGATCTTTTAGCTCTACAATTTCTACTAGTTTTCCATCTGGTGATGTTCCTGAACATATCAAGCCTGCTTTTTCCATTTGCTCTTTATAACAATTATTATATTCAAATCTATGTCTATGTCTCTCTGCTATTTCCGTTTTTCCATATAGTTTTTGGACAATACTTCCTTCTTTTAAAACACATGGATAACTTCCTAATCTCATTGTTCCACCTTTTTTATCTATTCCCTTTTGTTCTTCCATTATATGTATTACTTGATTTTTTGATTTTAAATCAAACTCTTCTGAATTTGCATCTTTTAATCCTAATACATCTCTTGCAAATTCTACTACTGCCATTTGCATACCTAAGCATATTCCTAAAAATGGAATTTTATTTTCTCTTGCATATTTTATAGCACAAATTTTTCCTTCTATTCCCCTATTTCCAAATCCTCCTGGAACTAATATTGCATTATACTCTCCTAATTTTTCTTTTACATTTTTCTCTGTTATTTCTTCTGAATCTACGTACCCTATATCTATTTTTACATTATTTTCAAATCCACTATGTCTTAGGCTTTCTGCAACTGATAAATATGAATCTTCTAGTTTTACATATTTTCCTACTATAGCTATTCTTACAGTTTTATTTTCCACATTTCTTATTTTATCTACTAATTCTTCCCATTCTTTATTATTTGGTTCTACTTTATCTAAATGCAAGTGTTTACATACTTGTTTTGTAAGTCCTTCTTCTTCAAGCATTAATGGTACTGCATATAAATTATCTACTGTTTTGTTTTGTATTACACATTCTGGTCTTACATTACAATATAAAGCTATTTTATTTTTCATATTTTCTTCTATTGGTAACTCTGAACGGCATACTAATATATTAGGCTTTATTCCTAGTGATTGTAATTCCTTTACTGAATGCTGTGTTGGTTTTGATTTTAATTCATTTGAACCCGCTATATATGGTAATAGTGTTACATGAATATACAAAACATCTTCTGGTTCTTTTTCTATACCTACCTGACGTATAGCTTCTATAAATGATAAACCTTCTATATCTCCTATAGTTCCGCCTATTTCTGTTATAACTATATCTATATCTTCCTTTTCAAATTTATATATTCTTTCTTTTATTTCATTTGTAATATGAGGAATTACTTGTACAGTTTTTCCTAAATATTCTCCTCTTCTTTCTTTTTCTATAACTGATGAATATATTTTTCCTGTTGTTACACTTGAATTTTGGCCTAAATTTTCATCTATAAATCTTTCATAATGGCCTAAATCCAAGTCGGTTTCTGCTCCATCATCTGTTACAAAGACCTCTCCGTGCTCTATTGGACTCATTGTTCCTGGATCAATGTTTATATATGGATCCATTTTTTGTATTGTTACTTTATATCCTCTGTTTTTTAATAGTCTTCCAAGTGATGCTGCTGTTATTCCTTTTCCTAATCCTGATACTACGCCTCCTGTTACAAAAATATATTTTGTGTTCATTTCTCCTCCTTATTACCAACAAAAAAAGATTTAAAAAATTTCCTACTTTTTTTGAGGTTTTTTTTAAATCTATTATTTAATATAACATTTTTTTTAACTTTTAGCAATAGTTTTTTACAAGTTTTTCACAAAATAATTTTTTTACTTACTTTTTTACATTAGATTTATAAAAATATATTTTTTAACCATTTGTATTGTTTTTAAAAACAATATGTTATAAAATCAATTATATATAATTTGTGTATATATACACTTAAGTTATATTAGGGATTAAACTGTTACTACTCTTACTTCGTGTACTCGAGTTATCCGGTCGCGTAGCGCGGTGTGCTTCCTTCGTAGTTCTCGTGCAGTTTTGTTTTGTTTTTTTCGTTTTACCGGTAGCGGCGGGTTCTGTGTAGCAGCTTCCGTCCGGTGCTTAGCGCCTCACTTTAGCCCGTAACTTTGACTCCTTGGCCCCTTTAAATCGGCAGTGGTTTAAGTTAGGTACTAAAAATAAATACGGGTAGTAAATAATTTAGTAAAAATAGAAGATAAAGGGTGCGTAAGCACCCTAAATTTTTTTTTTAAAATCCAATTACTGATAAAATTTTTACATTGTGAATTATTAAATATACAACTTTTTCCAACAATTTGACTTTTATTGTAAATAGTAGTATAATATAAAAAGTGATGCCGAACTTCGGCAAAGATGAGATTTATATATGTTTAATAAAAGTAGTATTCGGGAAAAATAATAAATGATGCAAGAACAAAAAGAGAGATTTTTTGTTCTACTTATAATGTAACACGGAAAAATTATTTTATTTTAGAGAAATTTAATAAAGAAAGGAGCTTTTAAGAAGCATAAGAGTAAATCGGATATTAATATAGGAGGAGAATTTAAAAAATGGAGGAAACTATAAAACAAGAGAAAGAAATTGTAAGGAAAGAAAAACCAAGAAGAATAAAACAAAATAAACGTGAGGAAAAGCAAATCTTTAAAAAATCAAATGTAAAAATAATACCACTAGGAGGATTACTAGAAATAGGAAAAAACATCACAGTTATAGAATATGAAGACGATATAGTAATAGTAGACTGTGGTCTAGGTTTTCCAGAGGATGAAATGTTAGGTGTAGACTTAGTTATACCAGATATAACATACCTAGAAAAAAACAAAGAAAAAATTAGAGGCTTAGTTATTACACATGGACACGAAGACCACATAGGAGGCATTCCATATCTATTAAAACAGATAAATGTTCCCATATACGCAACAAAACTAACAGCAGGACTAATAACGAATAAATTAGAGGAACACAACTTAGTAAGAAGTACAAAATTAAAAGAAGTAAAACCTGGTCAAATTATAACACTAGGCTCTATGAAGGTAGAATTTATAAAAATAACACATAGTATCCCAGATGCTTGTGCACTTGCCATCCATACACCAGTAGGAACCATAGTGCACACAGGAGACTTTAAAATAGACTATACTCCAATAGATGGCGAAACAGTAGACTTAGGAAGATTAGCAGCCATAGGAAATAGAGGAGTATTGGCGCTTATGTCAGATAGTACAAATGCAGAAAGAAAAGGTTACACCATGTCTGAAAGTAACGTAGGTGAGATACTAGATAAATTATTTATAAATTGTACTAAAAGAATTGTAGTAGCAACATTCTCATCAAATGTTCATAGGGTTCAGCAAATTGTAAATTCAGCAGTGAAATATAAAAGAAAAATTGCAGTCTGCGGAAGAAGCATGATTAACATGATAGAAACTGCAAGAAAACTAGGTTATATAAAAGTGCCAGACAATGTATTTATAGACATAGATTTAATAAAATCATATCCAGACGATTCATTAGTTATAATAACAACAGGTAGTCAGGGAGAACCAATGTCAGCTTTAACAAGGATGGCAGCAGGTGAACATAGAAAAGTACAAATTACACCAAATGACTTAATAATAATTTCAGCAAATCCTATACCGGGAAATGAGAAATATATATCAAAAGTAATTGACGATTTAATGGCAATCGGTGCAGAAGTTATATATAATGCGTTACAGGAAATACATGTATCAGGTCATGCTTGCCAAGAAGAACAAAAATTAATGTTAACATTAATTAGACCAAAATACTTTATACCAGTTCACGGAGAATATAGACAACTTATTGCTCATGCAGAAACAGCAAAGAAAATAGGTATACCACATGAAAACATATTTATCACGGAAAACGGTAAAGTTTTGGAGTTAAACGAAAATGAAGCCAAATTTACAGGACATGTACAATCAGGTAAAGTATTAGTAGATGGACTAGGTGTTGGAGACGTAGGAAATATAGTATTAAAAGATAGACAAAGATTATCTCAGGATGGTTTAATAGTAGTAGTAATAACTTTAGATTCAGGAAGTGGAAAAATAGTGGCTGGACCTGATGTAATAAGTCGTGGATTTGTATATGTAAGAGAGTCAGAAAACCTAATGGAAGATATTAAAAAGTTATTAAGGGAAGAGCTAAGAAAATGTGAAGAAAAACACATAACAGACTGGTCAACTTTAAAATTAGTAATAAGAGAAGAATTAGGAGACTTTATATACAAAAAAACAAAAAGAGAGCCAATGTTAATACCAATTATCATGGAAATTTAAGAAATTGCTATTATTTGCTTGCAAATTTTGTAAATACATGATACAATAGAAAAAGTGAATTTTAATTTGACTTAAAGAGGAGGTGCAATAATGCCAAATATTAAATCTGCAATAAAAAGAGTTAGTGTAATAGAGACTAAAACTCTAAGAAATAATATGATAAAATCAGAATATAAAACAGCTGTAAAAAAATTTGAAGCAGCAGTAGCTGATGGAAACAAAGAAAAAGCAGAGGAAGCTTTAAGATTAGCTACTAAAAAAATAGATGGAGCATGCTCAAAAGGAATTATAAAACAAAATACAGCTTCAAGAAAAAAATCAAACTTAGCTAAAAAGTTAAACGTAATGTAGAAAAATAATTTATTATAAAAAAATAAAAATTCTGTAAAGAATTTTTATTTTTTTAGCAATAAACATGTAATTATAATTAAATTGTATATTAATAAAAAAATTATGTTTACTTACCCATTGACAAAAAAACTAGAAAAATAGTATAATATATAATATATTCGTATAAAGGAGAAATATATGGGGAATTTAAAAGTTTTAATAAGTGAAGAAGAATTGGATAAAAGAGTAAGAGAAATAGCAGAAGAAATAAGTGAAGAATATAAAAATAAAGACCTTACTTTTATTTGTATATTAAAAGGTTCTATATTTTTCACAGTAGAGTTAGCAAAGAGAATACCAAACAACATAAACTTTGAGTTTATAAGAGTTTCAAGTTATCATGGAGAAAATAGTACAGGTATAATAGAAATGAAGGTAGATTTACAAGGAGATATAAAAGATCAAGATGTAATAGTAATAGAAGACATAGTTGATACTGGAAGAACTTTATCATACTTAAAACAGTATTTACAAAGCAAAGGACCAAAGTCTTTAAAAATATGTGCGTTATTGGACAAGAAAGAGAGAAGACTTTGCGAGATGAATGCAGACTATGTAGGATTTGATATTCCAGATAAATTTGTAGTAGGATATGGATTAGATGTAAATGAACAATATAGAAATCTTCCATATATAGGTTATTTTGAAAATGTTTAATATAAAAGAAGAATTGAAGAAACTCCCATCAAAGCCGGGAGTTTATATTATGAGAGATAAAAATGATAATATAATATATGTAGGTAAAGCAATTTCTTTAAAAAATAGGGTTACTCAGTATTTTAGAAAAACTAATAAAACAGCAAGAATAGAAAGAATGGTATCGTTAATAGATCATTTTGAATATATAGTAACAGATAATGAGGCAGAAGCTTTAATTTTAGAGTGTAACTTAATAAAAAAGAATATGCCTAAATTTAATGTGCTTTTAAAGGATGGAAAAACATATCCATATATAAAAATAGACGTAAAGTCAGATTATCCAAATGTTTTTTTTACTAGAACAATAAAAAATGATGGAGCCAAATATTTTGGACCTTATGCAAATCCGGGAGCAGCAAAAGAAATGATAAATTTTATAAAAGAGAGGTTTCAAATAAGGCAATGTAAAACGTTTAAATCTAATAAGAGAGCATGTTTAAATTATCACATAAAAAGATGTTTAGCTCCATGCGTGAACTATGTATCTAAAGAAGAATATAAGAAGCAAATAGATGAGATTATAATGCTTTTAGAAGGAAAAACTGATGCAGTAATAAAAAAATTAGAAACTGAAATGAATGAAAGTGCTGCAAAGCAAGATTATGAAAAAGCAGCTGTTTTAAGAGATAAAAAAATAGCCATTGAAAGAATTTCGGAAAAACAGAAAGTTTCTAATATAAATGAAAGGGCAATAGATGTAATCGGAGTTTATAAAAATGAAATTTCGGTATGTATAGAAATTTTCTTTGTAAGAAAAAGCAAAATGATAGGAAGGGAACACTACTTTTTTAATGGCATGCAAGATGAAAAAATTTCAGTTATACTTTCAGATTTTGTAAAGCAATATTACATGCAAAAAGATGAAATTCCAAATAAAATAATGATACAAGAAAGAATAGAAGATGAAGAGTTAATAGAAAAATTATTATCAGAGAGAACCAATAAAAAAGTGGAATTTAGAGTACCACAGAAGGGTGAAAAGTTAAGATTTGTAGAAATGGCAATTAATAATGCAAAAATAACACTTGAAAATAAAGTAAAAGAAAGACAAAGCATGGTGCTTGGTTTAAAAGAAACCTTAAAAATGGAAAAATTACCAAGAAAAATAGAATGTTATGATATATCAAATATATCTGGAGATTATATGGTTGCTGGAATGTGTGTTGCAGTAGACGGAGTTATAAAGAAGAATTTATCAAGAAGATTTAAAATAAAAACAGTGTTTACGCAAGATGATCCAAGATGTATGGAAGAAGTTGTAACAAGAAGAATTAAACACTCAATTGAAAATTCAAATGGCGGATTTGGCGACTTGCCAGATGTAATTTTTGCAGATGGAGGTATAACTCAAATTAGAGCAATAAAAAGAGCAATAGAAAAATATAATATAACAATTCCAGTATTTGGAATGGTAAAAGACGATAGGCATAGGAGCAAAGAGTTAATAGATGATGAAAGAAATGTAATAAAATTAACAGATGAACAAATGAATTTTATAACTAATTTTCAAGATGAGGTACATAATACTGCAATAGAATATAATAGAAAACTTAGAGAAAAAGCAGTTACAAAGTCTGTATTAGATGAGATAGAAGGAATAGGGGATAAGAAAAAACAAGATTTGTTAAAAGAATTTGGAAGTGTAGAAGGTATAAAAAAGGCAAGTGTAGAAGAATTAACTAAAATAAAAGGTATAAATGAAAAAATAGCAAGAAAAATTAAAGAATTTTTGGATGAAAACATATCATAATATAAAATATCATGAATATACTTAAAATGAGAAGCGAATTTTGAAAGGAGTATATTTATGATAGAGGTTACAAGTGAACAATGTTGGAATGAAAAATTTGAAAAAGAAGAGGAAAAACATAAATTAAGTTTTTCTGGAAAAGTAATAATGATAGGTTTAATATTATTTGGAATTTGCACAGTAATTAATACAGTTTTAATTTATAAATTTTTTAATTTATTAACTACATTATAGAAGTAAAAAATCGCTTGCGTAGTATAAAATCTTAAAAATCTTGAAGTAATTTATATTTATTTTAGAAAGTAGTAATTTTAGGAAGGAATGTGAGTAATTTTGAATATAGCAACGAATTGGAAAGATTATGAAATATTGGACATGGCAAATGGTGAAAAATTAGAAAGATGGGGAAATTTTACACTAATAAGACCAGACCCACAAATAATTTGGAAAGAAAAGAGTTTCCCAGAAAAATGGAAAATGGCAAACGCTACATATACAAGAAGTAAAACTGGTGGTGGTTCTTGGAATTATAAAAAGAAATTACCAGAATCTTGGCAAATTAAATATAAAAACTTGGTGTTTAATATAAAACCCATGGGATTTAAGCATACAGGCTTGTTTCCAGAACAAGCGGTAAACTGGGACTGGATGATAGATAAAATAAAAATGTCTAATAGACCAATAAAAGTATTGAACTTATTTGCATATACAGGAGGGGCAACAGTAGCGTGTTTATCAGCAGGAGCTTCAGTTTGCCATGTAGATAGTTCAAAAGGTATGGTTGCATGGGCTAAAGAGAATGTAATATCATCGAAATTAGGAGAAAGACCAGTAAGATATATTGTAGATGATGTTATAAAATTTGTTAAACGTGAGATAAGAAGAGAAAATGTATATGATGTTGTAATTATGGATCCACCTTCTTATGGTAGAGGTGCAGCAGGTGAAATATGGCAATTTGAAGAAAATATTTCAGAGCTCGTAGACCTTTGCACAAAAGTTTTAAGTAAAAATCCATTATTTTTCTTGATAAACTCATATACTACAGGAATTTCCGCAGAAGTATTAGGAAATATACTAAAAATTAACTTAAAAAAATATAAAGGTAAGATTACATCTGGCGAAATAGGGCTACCAATGACAAATTCTAACTTGATACTTCCATGTGGAATATATGGAAGATGGGAAGCATAACTTTATGTAACTTTTATAAAACAATTAAAAACCTATATGAAAACAAAATTAAAAGTTTTCATATAGGTTTATTTGCGTTTCATATAAAAAAAGCAAAAAAGTTAAAAATATAATATAAAATAACATCATCAAAAACTTAAGTAATAAAAAAGCAGGATAAAAATGGGCTTACACTAGAAAGGAATGGTAGATTAAGTGGTAGAAACAATTTGTAACAAACTAACACTAAAAATTAGAAACAAAATGCCAGAAATAGATGATGAGCGAGCAGAGGTAATAAACTATGGTTTACAATTATTAATAGGAGAAATACCAAAATTTTTTATTATATTTTTTATTGCTTATTGCTTAGGTGTGTTGAATTTAGTAATTTTTGCAATGCTTGTTATGACTCCATATAGAGTAGTTTCAGGTGGAGTTCACTTAAAAACACACATAGGTTGTATAATTGCAACAAGCGTTTTTTATACAGGTAATGCGTTTCTTAGCAAATACATAGAATTAAGTAGTAATATAAAATATATTTTTGCCTTAGGAGTATGGATATTTGCAATGGTAATGATAAAACTATATGCTCCAGCGGATACAGAGGATGTTCCAATACTTAGGAAAAAAGAAAGAAAAATAAAAAAAATCTTATCATATATATTTATGACACTAACGTTATGTATAGCGCTTATTATAAAAAATACAACTATTTCAAATATCATGTTATTTGGTACACTGCTTCAAACAATTACATTAACAAGGTTTATGTATAAATTAGCAGGAAATAAATATGGTTATGAAGAGTATATAAAAAGCACAGCAGTAGATAAAAGTTAAAAAGGACATTATAAAATTTACATAAATAAGAAAAAAGGGGAGGGAATAACTATGACAAAATTATTAGCTAAATTAGCAGAAAAATATGCTAGAAGTACAAACACAGCATGTTTCGTATTTATAGCTTGGCATCAACCAAAAATGCCAGCATCTTTAGTAAAAAAAGATTAATTATTATTAAGAATGACCTAGAAAGTAATACTTCTAGGTCATTGCTAAATATAATGGTTAATAAAACATATTAATTATAAATTTCAAATTGTTGTGTAAAATAATTTTCGTTTTTAGTAGTATATAAATCAAGATTTGTATTTTTTCTTAAGTATTTTCTAACTTCCCATAAACCAAGACCATGATTTTCCTTATCTTTATTAGTTTTTGATGTATATCCCTTTTCAAAAATTTTATCAATATTTACATCTTTATTGGTATAAGTATTTTGAATAATAATTAAATCTATATTGGTTTTATTATCTTTTCTAAATGTAATGTTAACTATTTTTTTATCACATTTTTTTGCTGCTTCAATAGCGTTATCCAGCAGTATACCTAATATTATTGTAAGCTCGTACATTTTAATATTCAAATTGCTTAAATCAGTTAATACATCTAAGTTTAATTTTATATCATCTTTTTCACATTGATAAAGTTTGTCAGTTAATATGCTGTAAATAGCAGGATTATTAATAAGTTCGGGATTTAGAAGTGTTAAATTATTATTAAGATGACATTCTTTTAACAAATCTTTATAATATGTTCTCAATCCATCAATATTATCTGTAGATAAATAACCACCAATAGCTTGAACTATATTATTAAAATTGTGTTTAAATCCTCTAATATTATCATGTAGTGTATTTAGAGTTTTGTTATACATTTTTTCTTCAGATAATAATAACTTGGTCTTTTCTAATTGGCTTGTTCTATATAGACTATATAAGCTAATTGCAAAATAAAATAGCAATATTGCCATTGACATAAAAATTAAGTGCCTTGGCATAAAAGAAATATATGAATATGCTGTGTATGCTTCTATACCAATTGCTAAAGTACCAACTATAAAATTTGTTATTAATATATTATAATTATATTTGTCAAATTTATCAAAAAAGGTAATACATAATTTTAATTTTTTACAAATTTTATATATTAAAAATAATGTAATGTATACAAGTGTAGAATAACATAGCTTATGTATAGGTATATTCATAAGAACATTTGGATTAGAGTGAAAAATGAATTTATATATAATCATTATAAATGTAGTAACACAGAATATAGTAAAATAAAAAGTTACTTCTGCAATAATGGATTTTAAAGAATTTGTTTTTAAAATAAAATATAACAAAACAGGCATAGCAATAATATTTAAGAAAGTGTTATATGGAGAAGGTATTAAGTAAGCAGAAGCTAGCGCAATTATTGAAAAAATAATAACATATAAAAAAGCCTGCTTTTTGGTATATGATATATTTAAAATTTGGGAAAATAGAAGAAAAGATAAGCATACCTCAATAAAAGTCATAGGTATACTTATTATATTCATCATGATTTCATTTTCATTTGTTAACGCATTTAGGATTGTTTGTATAATTTCCATCTTTAAAAACCTCCAAAAATTTATTTTTATATTTGGCTCCAACAGAACAATGTAAACCTTGTTCAAAAAGTACTAAATTATCATTTGCATCAAACTGAGCAATTTTATTTATATTTACAATAAAAGATTTATGACATCTTATAAAATTGTCTGACAGACAATGCTCGATTTTAGAAAAAGAACTATACGTTTCATAATTGCGTATATTAGTACAAAATACTAGTTTCATACCCTCTTTTTTTATAAAATTTATGTTATCTTCATTTATTAAAGTATTATTGCTAAGTTTAAGAAAACGAGAGTCAGCGTTTTTTATGTCTTCGGCTAATCTAAGTATGGTTTCTTCAAGCCTTTCATCAGATATAGGTTTTGGTAAGTAGTCAAAAGTTTTATACTTATAAGCTAATAAAGCATATTCAAGATGACCAGTAAGAAAAATAATATAAACTTTTTTATTTTTTTTACGAATAGCATCTGCAATATCACAACCAGATATTGTAGATTTAAGATTTATATCTAAAATTAAAACATCAATAACATTATTTTTGGCAAAATTAAAAATTTCATCAGGAGTAGAAGCCTTTAATGAAATTTTTGCATCAATATCATTTTTTATAAAAATTGATTCTAATGATTTTGTTAGTTTATTTAGAATGGCAATATTATCATCACATAAAGCAAAATTCAGCATAAAACCTCCTCCTTTATTCCTAGTTATAACAACGATTAGACAGAAAATTGGAAAAATTTTCAAATTCTTTTATAAATATACAGCAAACCATAGTATTTGTCAATAAAAAAACATTAATTTTATAAAAATGAAACATACAAGTAAATATTTAACGCAAACCGTATAATTTTTAAAATTTTAATGTTTTTTTATATAATTTTATTATTTAAAAAATTTTATATTGACCAAAAAATAAAATCATGTTATTATTATTATGTTGTTAAAAACATTACCAAATAAGTAGAAGGAATAGAAGGGGGAAACTTATGAAAAAGAAAAAATTACTAATTTTGTTATTACTTGTCGTTATTGTTCTTGGACAGATAGGAATTACTAATTTTTTAAGTTCATCTTACGCTCAAACTAGAGATGTAAAAGGAACAAAATGGAATCGTTATTTTTATGAACAATTAACATCTAATGCAAAAGCCATCTATGACGCTATGTTTAAAATGTATCAAGATGGTATGTTTATGAGAGGCGAGAGTCTTGAAATAACAGATAAAGTAAGCTCAGCATCTATAGCTTTATTTGTTAATGGCGATAATCAACTAATTCTTGATTATGCGGCAGCAAGAGATGCATTTCAATATGATTATCCTGACTGTTTTTATGTAGATTTTTCTCAATTATCAGTCAGAGTTACACAAAGTTCTGATGGTACTTTACACGCATTTTTGGGAGCAGCTAGGTCAGATACATATTGGTTACCAGGAATGAATCCTTCAAGAAGTAGTGCAGATAATGGAGGATTTGGAGAAGGAATTGAAGGTGCTGTAGAACAATATAATGTTAAAATTGATGAAATTGTTAAAGATATTATTGAATCTGTTGATAGCAAAAAGAATTTAGAGGGTGGAGAAGTTGTAGAAAAAGATGCACAAGGCAATATATTAGAAACATATACAGGTTCAAATAGAAATGTACTTTTAGTTGGTGCAGCTCATGATTATCTTGTTAAACACATGATTTATCATTATGAAAACGAAGTAAAAAATGGTAATGCTAGAACAGCGTATGATGGAATTATTTATGGAGAAGGTGTTTGCGAAGCATATACAAGAAGCTTTAAAGCTATACTTGATAGATTAAATATTCCATGTGTTTGTGTTTATGGAATTTATACTCCAAAACAAAATGTAAATGAACCACATATTTGGAATTATGTTCAAATTGATGGAAAATGGTATGGTGTTGATGTAACACATGATGATCCTACAAATTCAAATTGGACTGAAAAAAATAGTGGTCATGAAACTAGACAGTACTGGCTTGTTGGAAATAGAGATTTAGTAAGTCATCACTATCCACAAGGAATAATGTCTGGTGCAAACTATGAATTTAAGTATCCAAATCTTGAAGAAAATACATTAAGAGAAAATTATACAGTACAAGATGATAGCTTCAGGGTTAAAGTAGTTAAGGAAATAATTGATTATGATAGAAAAAATGATTTTAATCCTATTTATGCAGGTGTTTATGAAGTAAGTTATAATGGAAAAAATTATACTGAAAATGCAAAAGATGGAAAGTATTTAATTGCAAGATATATTCAATATGAACCAGGTACAGATACTTGGACAACAACAGATTGGATGTATTTGGATCCTTGGGCTACATATTTTGGTGATTCTGAATCAAGTGAAAGAATGGAGCCAACACAACCAGATAGTGATTTAGGGGGAAAATATGTAAGAGTAGAAGCTGCTCAAATTAGAAAAGCTCAATTTGCAGTAACAGATATTGCTCCTAGATATAAAGAGATAAAAGACGAATATGAAAAAAATGGATATAGCAAAGATAACTATACCCAAGATTGGTATAATCGTTTTGTAGATATTATGGTATATCAAGCTGCTGCATTCTTTGATGGAAGTACAGCAGGAATAGAAGCAAAAACAAATGAAATAGATAATGAATGGGGTACTTATGTTGCTCCACCATATCCAAAAAAGTGCACACCATCAACATCAGGAGCATTAACGGTAGGTCAAAAGCAACATATAACTATTACATTTGATTGTAAATTAGTTTTAGAGGAAGGAGCTACTGAAGCAGGAATTGAATTTTCAACAGAAAAAAGATACTTTGATAATGAAACAGGAAGTAAATTTGGAACTGTTGCAAATTTTGAATTTGATGGAGATAGAACAGTAGAATTTGATTTTACTCCAAGCGATATGTTTGCTGATGACAGCTGTTTCTACAATTTTCAAGTTACCGGTTTAGTAGGAGAAGCTTCTTTACAAAAACCAATACCTGTATCATACATGGCAGTATTTCCTTGTGCAATGCACGCATTTGCAGCTGAAGGATACCAAAAAAATATATTTGGTCAGCCACAACTTATAGACTCAACAGAAATTGATGGTTCTGATTGGGAAATGAAAGATATGGAAACCGGAGAAACAAGTAGTGTATTTGATGATTTAGAAAAACTTACACATAGATTAACACTTGTTACTAGTGAAACAACAAAACGTGAAACTGAAGAAATGCAAGATGTTTTACAAAATGCTGATAATAGTACAATAACTTCTCAAGAAAAAACAGCATTAAAAGAAGCAGAAGAACTTGGAAGAGTTAATACATACAATATTAAATTTACTGTATGTAAGAAATACATTGTAAAAACTGGTGAAGGTGTTCGTGTATCTGTTGGTTTCCCAAAAGGTACAAGTTATGAAGATTATGCAAAAGAGGGTAAACTATCATTTAAAGCATATCACTATATAGTAGATCCAGCAACAGATTTATTAACTGGAGAAGTAGAAGAAATACCAGTAACAGTAACACGTCAAGGTTTAGTACTTTTAGTAAAATCATTCTCACCATTTACTGTTGCAGCAATTGAGAACCCAGAACCAATAATTCCAGAACAAAAAACAATTGTTGTTTCTTCAACAGATGGTGGTTCTATAAAAGATGGAAGTACAGTTCTTGAAGGTGGAAATGGAGATATCACTCTTAATAAAGATGAAACAAAAACACTTACGATTACACCAAACTCAGGTTATGAAATAGATTATATTTCAATAGGTGGTGTAAGAAAAGATATTTCTAACAAATCTGGTGAAACAATAGAGATTTCTTACGATGATGTTGATACAGGTTCTGTTGTAGAAGTTGGATTTGTATCATCAAATATACATAAAAAAGAAAAAATAGCAGGTTTAAGTAGTGATTATAGTGTACCAAAAATTACCATAGCTTTTGACGAACATGCAAGAAAAGATTTTGTTATTGGCGAAAAAATACAAATTAGCTCTGTTGTTTCTATAACAGGCATTGAATATGATGATATTAAATATCAATGGGGTTACTATGGTGGAAGACCTTATCCATTATTTACTCCAATTGATGGTCAAACAAATAAAGATTTAGTTATTGAAAACGCTACTGAAGATGATGGAAAAAGTTATCAAGTTATTGTAACACCATATAAGGATGGTAAACCAGTTTTTGAAAAAGGAACATCACAAGAGTATGTTGCAGAAAGTGAAAGAATTAGAATTAATGTTTATCCAAAGCTAAATATTGATATATTAGGCAAAGATGAAAGTAAGATTGAAAATATTGCATTAAAATGTGGAGATAAATATCAACTTTCAGCAGATGTTTACCGTATGTATGAGAAAGATGCGCAAGGAGACGGTACAACACAAGAAAAAGTTAAGGTTGGTAAAGTTGTTTCATGGGAGTCAATTGATCAAGATGTAGTAATGGTTGATAGTTCTGGCTTACTAGAGGCAGTAGGAGTAAGTAAAGAACCTGTGTCAATTAAAGCAGAGGTTGAAGATGTTGATGGAAGTAAGAAAATTGATACGATTACTGTAACTGTAAGTAGTGTACCAGTAGATAGCATAAGTATTAGTCCTGAAGAAATTTCTGTAGATGTTGGAAAAACAGTACAACTATCAGCTGAGGTTTCTCCAGAAAATGCTACTATTAAAGATGTTACATGGAGTATGAAAGATAATGATACATCACATGCAAAAGTTGATGAACATGGTGTAGTTACTGGTATAGCTAAAGGTTCTGCAGTGGTTGTAGCTAAAGCAGGTGGAAAGAGTGCTGAATGTGCAGTTACTGTTGTTACACCTCCAGTTACTGATATTACAGATGATATAGAAAATCATGATATAGAGTTGGTAGCAGGTTCAACCCTAACAATTCATGCAAATGCTCACCCAACGGAAGCAGATACAGAATTAAAATGGGAAACAAGTGATCAAACTGTAGCTACAGTTGAAAAAGTTGATGGAAATAATGGAAAAATTACTGCAGGTGCATATAAAGAGGATGGAACAAATACATGTAAAATTACAGTTTCTTCTGTTGCAAATCCTAGTGTAAAATTAGAATATAATATTACAGTAACTAGCAACGTTATTCCAGTAGATCATATAGAACTTAATAGTACAGAAGAAGAACTTGAGATAGGGGAAAACTTTGATTTTAATGTTAAGGTATTTGCATCACCAGAAAATGAAGCAATGGGAAAAACTCCAACTTATACAAATATAAATTGGGAAGCTAAAGATGTTACAGGTTCAAATGTAGTGTCTATTGATGATTCTGGTTTAGTTGTTGCAAATAATGCTGGAACAGCAACAGTAACTGTTACAGTAAAATGTGCAAATCCAGAATGTCCAACACACACAGCAACAGCAACAGTTGTTGTAAAAGAAGTTTCTGCAACAGAAATTGAGTTAAATGCAACAAATATTGAACTTAGCCCTGAGCATCAATATGATTTAATGGCAACAGTTTTACCAGAAAATGCAGCAGATAAAGAAGTTATATGGAAGTCATTGGATGAGAGTATAGCTACAGTTAATCAAGATGGTAAAGTTGTAGCAGTTTCAACTGGAAAAACTAAAATTAGAGTAAGTCTAAAAAATAATACTGATATTTATGCTGAATGTGAAGTTAAAGTGCTTGGTGTTTCTGTTGAAGGTATAGAATTTAGTGAAAAAAATCTTACAGTTAAAGCAGGAGAAGAAGTAACATTAAATGCGTTAGTATATCCAAGTACAGCAACAGATAAAGGATTAAAGTGGAAAGCAGATTCAGATATTATTGAAATTGATGATAATGATGATGGTGAAGGAAACCATGTTGTAACTATTAAAGCAGATGATGTTGACGAGGAAACTGAAGTTAAAGTTACTGCAACTACTGTAGATGGTACAGACATTACAGAAGAATGTAGTATAACAGTTTTACCTTCAAAAATGGATTTAACTGTTTATATAGTTGATCAAAATGGAAAATTTATTTCAGGTGTAACTGTAAGACTTGAGAAAGATGGTGACGTGATTGCGGAAAGTATGGCAACTTATGGAATGATTAAATTCGATAATCTTTCTGATGGAGAATATACAATTTCTGAAGTTGATGTGCCTGAAAGAGATTTAGATGCAAATGATATAATATTTGATAAAATTATAGGAAATTACACTTTTAGAGTAGAAGAAGGAAAAGTTGAGTTTGTAAATGTAGAGGGCGAAAAATCTTCTAATAGTTTAGTACTTGTAAATATCATAGATGATGGAAATAGTCAAAATCTTTTAGCAAAAGTTGGAGTTGGCGAAGATTTTACAGTAAATGGAAAAACTATTGAAGAACAATATAAAGAATTTAGTGAAGAAAATGCAGGAAAACAACCTAACCCACCAAAACCAACAATTCCAGATGAACCAGGAGGAGAACAAGGTGGTAATGATACACCAAGTACACCAGATACACCAGACGAACCAAGTAATCCAACTAATCCATCACAACCAGATAATACAAATACACCAGAAATAGGCAATAACAATTCAACAATTCCAAATACAGGAGATATTGCTGTTGAAATATTTGCAGTAGTTATGGTTATTTCATTAATTGGTATAGTATTTATTATTCGTAAAAAGAGTGTAAAAGGAAAAAGAGCAAAATAAAGGACTATGAAAAAAAATATATTAATAAATATTATTCTTATAATACTTTTAATTTTATTCATTTATTCAAGTTATAATGTTTTTATGTGGATAAAAAGTGATAGAGAAACTAAAAAATTAGAAGAAGAACTATATACAGAGGTTGTAACAACTGTAGAAGAGGAAACCCGGAGAAGAAGTAACATATATAGATTTTAAAAAATTAAAAGAAATAAATAAAGACATTTTTGCTTGGATAACGATAGATAATACATATATTAATTATCCAATTTTGCAAGGTCCAACAGATGAATATTATTTAAGAAAAGACATATATGGAAAATATAGTGTTGCAGGAAGCATATTTGTTTATAATAATGTAAATAAGGATTTATTAGATGAAAATACAGTTATTTATGGACATAACATGAAAAATGAGAGGATGTTTGCAAACCTTTATAAAATATATAATGGTGTTTTAGGAAAAAATATAGATATTAAAATTTATACAGAGAATAAAAGATGTATATATAAAGTATTTTCTAGTTATATAGACGAGCCGAATTTAGAAGTTATAAAGAATAATTTTACAGAAGAAGAAAAAAAGAATTACATTAATAGAGCGCTTGCAAAAAGTAAAGTTAAATTTAATCAAGAAATAAATTATTCAAATAAAATAATAACATTAATAACATGTGATGCTACAAATAAGCAGAGAGTAATAGTTCATGCCATAGAAGATACATAATTTATATATAAAAATTATTTAAGATAACTAAAGCTTAAAAGCTTTAGTTATTTTTTTAAAACTTACTCATAATATTAAATAAGATACTAATTTAAAAGTTTTAAGTAAAGATATAAGTATGAAAGGAATGATTATTATGAGTGAAAATAAAAAATTAGTAGATGAAAATGGAGATATGTCAGTTGGAAATAAAGATGATAAATTTGTATATCTAACATTTGATGAAGGATATGAAGCGGGATATACAGCAAAGATACTAGAAGTGCTAAAGGCACTCTTTTGAAAATATAATAAAAGCCAGATAAATAGCCGTTTTGCAAGTTGAAAACAAATTAGAATTGGACACAGTTCACAGTCTATAATATTTTGGATATTTGTATTTTTTAGTTGTGAATAGTAATAGATTTTGTTTTCAATTTATTTTTTTGCGTTAAAAAGGTAGTAATTTCTGTTAAATTATGATATATTAAAAATATATTTATTTTTATAGATGAAAAGAAATATAGTATAAAATAAAGAGGGGCATAAAATGATAAATGTAACAAAAAATAAAGTAATAAAGGCTTTAGAATATTTAGGAGAATATCCAAAATCATCATTAAAAAAAGATGAATTAATAAAATTATTAGAAGATTTATATAATGAAAAAAATATAATGCATCTTACATATATAATAAATTATAGTATGTATAATTTATTGAAAGAGCTTATGAATGCTAATGGCGGAATTTATGTAGATATAGAAAAAGAAGATGAAGTAAATCTTTTATCTAATATATTAATTATTGTAGAGCCTATAGAAATAGAAACAAAATTTTATATTAGATTTGAAGATGGAATGAAAGAAAAAATTAAAAAATTTATAAATAAAGAAAATGAAAAGATAATAAAAGAGCATCAGAAAATAGTTAATCTAGTAATTAATATAATTGAAACATATGGAATAATGCAAGTAGACTATGAATTAGCAAGTATGCTTAATAATTTATTAAATGAAGAGATAGATGTTGAAGAATTAATCGGACTATTAGATTATCATTTAGATTTAAGAAGAAAAGCTCTTATTCCTGAAAGTAATGTGGATTTATTTTTGATGTCTAATGGGATTTTTGAC
>CANRAB010000014.1 GCA_947628475.1 uncultured Clostridia bacterium | reverse complement strand
ATATTAAATAAGATACTAATTTAAAAGTTTTAAGTAAAGATATAAGTATGAAAGGAATGATTATTATGAGTGAAAATTTAAAAAAGAAATACTTTTATGTAGGAATAATATTTGTAGTTTTATTAATAATGTTCATAGTTATAAAAGGTGTTGATAGTGGAATTACTTTGCAAACAAGTGCTACAGGAAATTTAAGTAATAAAAAAATTGGTTGGGGAGTAAAAAGAAATACAAATCATGAGCAACCAGATTTAGGTAGTGAAAATAAAAAATTAGTAGATGAAAATGGAGATATGTCAGTTGGAAATAAAGATGATAAATTTGTATATCTAACATTTGATGAAGGATATGAAGCGGGATATACAGCAAAGATACTAGAAGTGCTAAAGGCAAATAATGTAAAAGCTGCATTTTTTATAACAGGTCATTATTTGAATAGTCAACCAGAATTAGTAGAGCAAATGATAAAAGAAGGACATATAGTAGGAAACCACACAGTAAATCACCCAAGCATGCCAGATTTAGATGATGAAAAATTAAAAGAAGAAATAACAAAACTTCACCTTGCAGTATATGAGAAATTTGGTTACGAAATGAAATATTTAAGACCACCTAAAGGAGAATTTAGCGAGAGAACACTTGCCATAACAAAAGCTTTGGGATATAAAACAGTTATGTGGAGTTTTGCGTATGACGACTGGGATGAAAATAAGCAAGGAAGAGAAGAATATGCAAAAGAAAAAATATTATCAAACACACATAATGGTGAAATAATATTATTACATGCAACTTCTAAGGATAATAGTAATATTTTAGACGAAATAATTAAAGAAATAAAGAAACAAGGATATGAGTTTAAAACATTAGATGAATTTAAGTAATAAAAAGCGAATTGTAACATATTTAAAATATTAAAAAATTTATTAAAATCTATTGATTATTAAATAGGTTTTTGGTAGAATGATATTGTTATAAGCATATTACAATAACTAAAATAATCCTTATAGAAAGGAATGATTATAAATATGAAAGAAATAGTCGAAGCCAAATTTAAAGAAATTTTTGGAACAGAAGGAAGGTTTAAAACATATTTTGCACCTGGAAGAGTAAACTTAATAGGTGAACATACAGATTATAATGGAGGACATGTATTTCCTTGTGCACTAACTATGGGAACGTATGCAACTGTAAGAGAAAGGGAAGATAAAATATTAAATTTTTATTCAATTAATTTTGATGAATTAGGAATAATATCATCTTCTATAGAAAACTTAGTATATAATGAAAATGAAAACTGGATAAATTATCCAAAAGGAGTTATATGGGCTTTAAAAGATGAAGGATATAATATAGAACATGGTTTTGATGTAGTTTACTATGGAACCATACCAAATGGAGCAGGTTTATCATCATCAGCTTCCCTAGAAGTTTTAACAGCAGTAATATTAAAAGACATGTTTAAATTAAATATAGATAATACAAAGATTGCATTAATAGGGCAAAAAGCAGAAAATAAATATGTAGGTGTAAACTGTGGAATAATGGATCAATTTGTTATTGCAAATGGAAAAAAAGATAATGCTGTATTTTTGGACACAGCAACATTAGAATATCAATATGCACCAATAAATTTAGAAAATGAAAAAATAGTTATAATGAACACAAACAAAAAAAGAGGACTTGGAGATTCTAAATATAATATAAGAAGAGCAGAATGTGAAATGGCTTTAGAAGAATTACAAAAAGGTGGTTTAAAGATAAAAGCTCTAGGAGAACTTACAGAAGAAGAATTTGAAGAAAATAAATATTTAATAAAAGATGAAATAAGACAGAAAAGAGCAAAACATGCTGTATATGAAAATCAAAGAACTTTAAAAGCTGTACAAGCTTTAAGAGATAATAACTTAGAATTGTTTGGAAAACTAATGGTAGAATCTCATAACTCATTAAGAGATGATTATGAAGTAACAGGAATTGAACTAGATACACTTGTTGAAGAAGCTTTAAAACAAGATGGTGTTATAGGAGCAAGAATGACTGGAGCAGGCTTTGGTGGATGTGCAGTAAGTATTGTTAAAACAGATAAAGTGGAAAAATTTATAAAAAATGTAGAAAATGGATATAGAGAAAAAATAGGTTATAATCCAGAGTTTTACGTTGTTGAAATAGGAGACAAACCTAGAATTATATAAAGGAGTTAAGATGAATGTTATAGGAATAGATGCTGGAACTTCATTTATAAAGTTAATAGAGGAAGATGAGCAAGGAAACATATTACATAAATTGATGTTAGAGAAAACTTCTGTTTATAAATCTTTAAATACTTTTATAGAAATGAAAAGTATAGATAAAAAAAATATTTCTAATATCATTTTAACTGGAGTAGGAGAAGACGAAGTATTAAATGACATAGACGGTATACCAGTTATAAAGGTGGATGAATTTGCTGCAATAGGAAAAGGAGGACTATACTTAGCAAACAAAGAAGAAGCTTTAGTGGTTAGTATAGGTACGGGAACAGCCTTTGTAAATGCAAAAAAGGACAAATTTACTCATATTGGAGGAACTGGTATTGGTGGAGGCACACTAATAAATTTATGTAAAAAGTTAGAAAATATAAATTCAATAGATGAAATAAATAATAGTATATTAAATGGTAAGTTAGAAAATGTGGATTTAACTGTAGGAGACATAACAACAAAAGAAATAAAAGATTTACCAAAAGATACTACATCAGCAAACTTTGGAAAGCTAAATAATAACGCTACATCAGATGATATAATTCGAGGAATTGCAACCATGGTATTTGAATCAATAGGAGTGATGGCTGTATTTGCAGCACAAAGCAATGTAAATAAGAATATAATTGTTATAGGTAACGCTGCTACTATGCCATATTCTAAAATAGTCTTGAAAAGAGTAGCAAATTTACATAAAGGTATACAATTTATAATTCCGGAAAATGCGGAATTTGGAACAGTAATTGGAGCAATTAAAACAGTAAAAACTAAATAATAAATAAATCAACATAAGAAATAAAAATTAAAAAATACTAAGGAGGTACTTTATAAATGTACATATTTAATAAAATAACGGTAAACCCTCAGCTACCAAAACCAATAGAAAAGTTGGGGAAAGTAACAGAAAATTTATGGTGGTCTTGGAACACAGAATTTTTAAAAATATTTAAAAAAATTGACATAGACTTATGGGAAAGATGTGGAAAAAATCCTGTAAAATTTTTAAGAGAAGTTGACCAAGAAAAATTGGAGAAAGCTGCTTTAGATTCAGACATTATAAAACTCTATAAAACAAACTTAGAAAATTTTGAAGATTACATGAAAAGTAAAAATACATGGTTTAATAAACAATACGCAGAAAATAAAGATGATATAATTGCATATTTTTCAGCAGAATATGGTTTAGATGAAACTATACCTATCTATTCTGGAGGACTTGGTATACTTTCAGGAGACCACTTAAAATCAGCCAGCGACTTAGGTATACCATTAGTAGCCATAGGCTTACTATATAAAAATGGATATTTTAATCAGGTAATTGATAAAAATGGTCGACAGCTAACAGAATATCATAATATAGATTTGGAAAATTTACCAATAAAACCAGTAAAAGATGAAAATGGCGAAGATTTAATAATAAATATAAAAATGTTAAAAGAAAAAATTTATATAAAAATTTGGAAGATTTGCGTAGGAAGAGTAACCTTATATTTATTAGATACAGACATACCAGAAAATAAAGATGAACATAGAGGAACAACACTTAAACTATATGGTGGAGACCAAGAAATGAGAATAAAACAAGAAATGGTTTTAGGTATAGGTGGGGTAACATTATTAGAAACTTTGGGAATAAAACCTACAATATACCACATGAATGAAGGACACTCATCATTCTTAGTTTTAGAAGCAATAAAAAATACAATTAAAGAAAAGCAGGTATCTTTTAATATTGCAAAAGATATAATAACAGCAAAAACTGTATTTACCACTCATACACCAGTACCAGCAGGAAATGACATTTTCCCAACAACTTTAGTTGAAAAATACTTTGACCAATACTGGAAAGACTTAGGAATAACAAAAGAAGAATTTTTGGAATTAGGCATGAAACCAAAAGAAACAAATAAAACTACATTTAATATGGGAATTTTGGCTCTAAAAGTTGCAGGTAAAAAGAACGGAGTAAGTAAGTTACACGGAGAGGTTTCAAGAGATTTATTCTCAGAAGTTTGGCCAGACATTGCACCACAAGAGTCTCCAATAACATATGTTACAAATGGAATTCATACTTGTTCATGGCTTGCTCCAAATTTAAAGGAGTTATATAATAAATACTTAGAACCATATTGGCAAGATAAAATATATGAAGATGGTACATGGGCAAAAATAGATACAATTCCTGATGAAGAGTTATGGCTTGCACATCAAGAAAGAAAAGTAAAGTTGTTAAAACTTGTAAGAGATAATGTAACAGCAAGACTAAAAAAAGGCGGAACACATTATGAAAAAATAAGAGAAATAGTATCAAATTTGAACCCAGAAGCGTTAACAATAGGATTTGCTAGAAGATTTGCAACATATAAAAGAGCAACATTAATATTTAAAGATTTAGAAAGAATGACTCAAATATTAAATGATGCAAATAAACCAGTACAAATAATATTTGCAGGAAAAGCACATCCAGCAGATAAAGAAGGTCAAGATTTAATAAAATATATACATGAAGTTTCAATGATGCCACAATTTAAAGGAAAAATAATATTACTAGAAAATTATAATATAAATATAGCGAGATATTTAGTTTCAGGAGTAGATGTTTGGCTTAACAACCCAAGAAGACCAATGGAAGCTTCTGGAACAAGTGGAGAAAAAGCTTCAGTAAATGGAGTTGTAAACTTTAGTATTTTAGATGGCTGGTGGGCAGAAGGTTATAATACAAAAAATGGTTGGGCAATAGGTACAAATGATGAATATTATTCATACGAAGAACAAGATTTAGCAGATAGCGAAAGTATATATAAAATATTAGAAGATAAAATAATTCCAGCATATTATAATAAAGATGAAAAAGGTATTTCAAAAGAATGGCTATCTTTAATGAAAAATTCAATAATGTCAACAGGTGGAAAATATAGTACAGCAAGAATGTTAGTTGATTATACAAAGAAGCTATATATTCCATTATGTAATTTAACAGATAAGCAATTTAGTAATCTAGAAAAAGTTACAGAATATAATAAAATAAAACAAGAGTTATATGCTAATTGGGATGACATAAAAATTTCACAAGAAAATAATTTAGATAATATTGTTATAGATGCAGGCAAGAAGATAACTGTAAAATGTAAAGTAATGTTGCCAAATATAGATAAAGAAAATATACAGGTAGAATGTTACTGTGGAAAAATTTTAGATAACGGAATAGTAGAAGATATAAGTATAGTACCAATGAACAGAATAGGAGAAGACTTAGAAAATAAAACTTATGAATATGAAACAAAAATAGAAATGAAAACAGGTGGAAATTACGGATATACATTTAGAGTTATGCCAAAACATGAAATGCTACTAGATGCAGCAAATATGAATTTAGTAAAATGGATAACAAAATAATATTAAGTATGTCAATTAGAATAGCGAATATAAAAAGAAGGGAAAGTGTTTTTATGAGAAAAACAAAAATAGTTTGTACTTTAGGCCCTGCTACAGATAGTGAAGAAATTTTAAGAGAACTTATGTTAGAAGGAATGAATGTAGCAAGAATAAATTTTTCACATGGAAATTATCAAGATCAAGCAGATAGAATAAATATGTTTAAAAAAGTTAGAGATGAATTAGGACTACCAATTCCATTACTATTAGATACGCAAGGACCAGAAATAAGAATTGGAAAATTTGCAAATGATGAAATTTTCTTAGACAGGGGTCAAGAATTTACTTTATTAAATAATGAAGAGTTAGGAGATAAAACTAAGGTATCTATAACATATAAAACATTGTATAGCGAAATTGACATAGGAAGAACAATACTTATAAATGATGGTACCATAGAATTAAAAGTAAAAGAAATAAGAGATAAAGATATAGTGTGTACTGTATTGCAAGGTGGAAAACTTACAAATAGAAAGAGTATAAATATACCAGATTTTGCAGTAAATCTTCCTGGTATTACAGAAAAAGACATTGCAGACATAAAGTATGGAATAGAGTCAGGATTTGATTATATTGCAGCATCATTTATAAGAAAGCCAGAAGATGTATTAGAAATACGAAAGGTATTAAAAGAAAATAATGGAGAACATATAAAAATTATATCAAAAATAGAAAACAGAGAAGGAATAAACAATTTTGATAGAATATTAGAAGTGTCAGATGGAATAATGGTAGCTAGAGGAGACCTAGGTGTTGAAATTCCAATGGAAGAAGTTCCAATATATCAAAAACAATTCATAAAGAAAACATATAAACAAGGAAAGCCAGTAATTACAGCAACTCAAATGTTAGAGTCTATGATAACAAACCCAAGACCAACAAGAGCAGAGGTAAGTGATGTGGCAAACGCTATTTATGATGGAAGTAGTGGGATAATGTTATCAGGAGAAACAGCCTCAGGTCAATATCCAGTAGAATGTGTAAAAACAATGAATAAAATTGCAATTAAAACAGAAAGTTCTGTAAAATATTGGAAAAGATTTAAAGAGAGAGAATATGATTTAAAAGATTCAGACTGTGAATTTATAATGAATTATGCAGTATGTGAAGCAGCCATGAATATTAATGCAAAGGCAATCATAGCTTATACAAATACTGGTAATACAGCAAGGATGGTTTCAAGTTTTGGAGCAGAATGTCCGATATTTGCTATTACACAGAAAGAGGTTATATATAGACAGCTAGGTTTATGCTGGGGAATAGTACCAAAATTATTTGAGCCACAACCAACTATAGACATATTGTTACATAAAGGTTTAGATAAGTTAAGAGAAGAAGGCTTCCTAGAAAAAGGAGATAAGGTTGTTATAGCTGGAGGAACAAAGGTATTAACAGATATACCAACAGGAGAGTTACAAAGGAATAATGTAATGGGAGGAGTTGTTCAAATATAATGGATGCAATTATTGTTGTAGCTCTAGTACTAAGTAGCATAGTTTTACTAAAATATATATTTAAGTTAGATATAAAAAAAGTCGAACCATTAAAGGAAAATAAAGAATTGGAGAAACTTACAGATAAATTTCCAGATAATGTTCAGGTAGCAAAAGACATACTTAACATGCTTGGAAATAATAAAGTAAAAATAGAAGAAGCAAAAGATACTCAAACAAGTTTGTATATTGCAGTTACAGATAAAATATCAATAGCTGATATGAAGAATAACTATGCAAGGATACAAACAATAGCTCATGAATGTATGCACTCTATTCAAGATAGAAGACTACTATTATTTAATTTTATATTTTCTAATTTCAGTATAATATATTGGATAGTTATAACTATACTAACAGTAACAAGAGTATTGCAAAATACAACAATTCAATTTTTTGTACTACTACTGATTACATTAATAAAATTTATAGTAAGAGGATACTTAGAAATAGATGCAATGACAAAGTCTAAGTACACAGCAAAAGAATATATAGAGAGTAAAAATATATTAACAAAGGATGAAACAGCAGCTTTAATAAATAAATATGATGAAATAAATAAATTAGGCATACCTTTTACAATAGTACAAATATTACTAACATCATTAATAAGCATTTTTATATATGCACTTATAACAATACTTGTGCACTAAAAAATAAATAAATAGAAATTATAAAATATGCAATTCGTAATTGAATTGCATATTTTTTTATGTTCAAAATACAATTTATAAGAAGGGAGCAGTGCTATGAGAAAGAAAAACAGAATTAACCAAATATTAGAAATGCCGAGAGAATTAGATAGCAAAGAAGCGAAAATAACAATAATTTCATTTGATGAAGTTCTTATAGAAAATTATAAAGGAATATTAGAATATGAAGAATTTTTTATAAAAGTAAGTACAGAAATTGGAACAGTAAATATAAATGGCTATAAACTAACGTTAGAGCAAATAACAGAGGATGATATAGCGATAAAAGGAACAATAAAAAGTATAGAATTAGAAAAAAATGAAGAGGAGTGAAAGTATTGTTTGTAAATAATATATTAAAATATTTTACAGGATATGTTAATGTAAAAGTAGAAGGTTTTTTTATAGAAAGATTTATAAATATGTGTATAAGTAAGAAAATATTACTTATGGATATAAAAAGAGAAAAATCAACAATAATGTATGCAGATGTTAAATTAGCAGATTATAAACGATTAAGACAAGTAGCTAAAAAAACAAAATCAAAAATAAAAATTCAAAGTAAAAACGGATTACCATTTACAGCACACAAATATAGAAAAAGAAAAATATTTGTTGTATTTTTTCTTATAGTAATAATATTTATGGTAATTTCATCAAATTATGTATGGAATATAGATATAAGTGGTAATATAAATATTAGCAAGGAGGAATTAATAAAAAGTTTAGAAGAAAGTGGATTATCTGTAGGAATGTCAAAAAATGATATGGATACAAATGCTGTGATAAATAAAATAAGATTAAAAAGAGATGATATTGCATGGATAGGAATTACACTTAGTGGAACAAATGCAATAATAAAGATAAAGGAAACAGAAAAAGCACCAGAGATTATAGATGAAAATGAGTATTGTGATATTATTGCTGATAAAACAGGAATAATAACAAAAATTGATGTTCAAAATGGAACCGCAGCAGTAAAAGTTGGTGATATAGTAGAAAAAGGGCAAGTTTTAGTTAATAGTTATGTGGAGGGAAAATATACAGGAAAAAGATTTGTACATAGTAAAGCAAACATACAAGCAAAAGTATGGTATACAAAAACAGAAAAAGCCATGTTTACACAGCAAGTTCAAGTTGAAACAGGAAATGTAGAAAAAAAATATAGTATAAAATTTAAAAAAAATCAAATAAATTTGTTCAAAACACTTTCAAAATTTGAAAAATATGATACAATAAATGAGGAGAAAAAATTAATGTTATTTTCAAATTTCTATTTACCCATAGGAATTGTAAAAATTACAAATAAAGAATATATTATGCAAGAAAAAACATATACAGAAGAAGAACTAACAGAAATAATAACAAAAAATATAGAAAAAGAATTACAAGAACAAATAAAAGATAAAAATAACATTGTAAATAAAAATATAAATACATATCCAAAAGATGGGTATTTAGAAGTAGAAGTAACGTACGAAGTAATAGAAAATATTGGAACAGAGCAGAAGATAAATATATAAAAGGGGATGGATAAATATGGAACAAAGAAGTTTAAGAGTAGTAGAAACAGACAGAACATTTTTTTCAAAAATAACTAGTACAATTTCAAAACTGCTTGTACCTACTAGAGTTGGAATAAACGGAGTAATGATTTCCATAAAAAGAACCAGTTTGATGAAGGCATATACTAATTATTTAGCATCTAATATGGAAGAACAGCTAAAAAAATTTGAAGATAGTTACTCATTATATCTTGAAGCAATAGATAAATATATAATGGATTCTTTATACAAAAAGGCAAAAAATAATACAGCAACAAATTTTGAAAAAGAAGCTTTAGCAAAATACTACTTTATTGTAAATTTAAAGAATAAAAATTATATAGAATATAAATATAAAAAACAAGAATATTTATTAAGACTAGACTATGAAACAGTAAGTGCAATGCGAAATACTAAATTTGTTGATAAATATAAAAGGTTCTATGTTGAAAAAATGGATTCATTATATAAAGGTTTATTAAAAAATTTATCTGTTGCAGTAGCAGATAATGTACATAAAAGTGAAGATAATGTATATGATAAAATATTTAATATCCTTGAAAAATACATATTAGAAATATTACCTATAAAAATAGAACAAGGTGATGAAAGTGCAAAAGAAGAGTATGAACAATATCTACACACAACAGTAGGAAAATTAGATGAGAGA
This sequence comes from uncultured Clostridia bacterium, assembly GCA_947628475.1. Taxonomy (GTDB): domain Bacteria; phylum Bacillota; class Clostridia; order TANB77; family CAG-508; genus UMGS1781. The sequence goes on along the minus strand of CANRAB010000014.1, from coordinate 9,595 downwards.
GATAAAATAATGCAAAAAGTTGTATTACTAGGTGTAAGTAGAAAATTGTTTATACATAGTTTGCCTCTTGCTGCTACAGAAAAGTGTTATATAAATATACTAAAACAAATAAGAGATTTAATAGTAAATAGCAAAACAGATGCTAAAAGAGAAAGAGCATACGAAACATTATTTGATGTAATAGAAGACTATAATTTAAAGATATTATCAACAAAAGTATATTGGGACAAGCCAGAGGAAAAACAAGCTTATAAAAAATTCTGGGAAGCGTATGAAAAGGTAAAAGAAAATGCAGAGAAAAAACAAATATTATTTTTAAAAGCAGATATAAAGAAATTAAGTGTTAATAGAAAAAAATATGAAAAAATAATAAATTTACATAAAGAAAGATTAATAAAAATGGGTGCAGTAAAAAGCATACCAACATCAATAAAAACATATAAAAAAATGGTATATATTAAGAGGTCAGCATAATGGAAATATTAGAATTAAATTATTTAGACATAGAAGAAAAAAAAGAATATAAAAGCATAATAAGTAAGGTATTGCAGGAATGTTTTAAAGAAGAAAAATTAAATGGCAAAAATTTGTATGTAAACGTAGTATTAACAAACCCAAAGAATATAAAACAAATAAATAAAGAACACAGAAACATAGATAAAGAAACAGATGTACTATCTTTTCCAATGTATGAAAGAGGAGAAATAGAAAAAATTAAATTAGAAAACGAAGACATACTAGGTGATATGGTAATATCAATAGAAAGAGTAGAAAATCAAGCAAAAGAATATGGACATAGTTTTGAAAGAGAATTAGCTTATATGGTTGTACATTCTTTCTATCATTTGTTAGGATATGATCATATAAAAGAAGAAGACCAGAAGGAAATGCGAGAAAAGGAAGAAAATATATTAAACAAATTAAATCTAAAAAGAGACAATTAGTAAAATATGTTATAAAGATTTGTTATTTGCAATATTAGAAAGGAATGAATAAAAAGATGAAGAGTAAAGCAGAAAGTAATAAAAGTGCAATAATCTTAATTATTATTTTATTATTAGTAATAGTCATTGCAACAGTATTACTTGTAATAAAAATTAATAAAACTAAAAATGAGCAACAAGTAATTGGAGAAGAAAGCCAAAATAATGAAGAGGAAGAGCAACCAGAAGAAGTAAAAAAATTGAAAATAGTAGACGAAGATTCAAAATCAAGACCATACGCAGTTATGATAAATAATAATCATGACGCATGGCCACAATGTGGTTTACAGGATGCCTATTTAGTTTATGAAATAATTGCAGAAGGTGGAATAACAAGGATGATGGCATTATATAAAGATCAAGATACAGAAAAAATTGGTTCCATAAGAAGTGCTAGACATTATTTTATAGATTATGCACAGGAAAATGATGCAATATTTGTACATTGGGGAGGAAGTCCTCAGGCATATAGTAGATTAAATTCAATTGCTCATTTAGATGGTATAGCTTTAGAAGGAACAGTATTTTTTAGAGATAGGACTTTAAATAGAGATTATGAACATACAGGTTTTACAAGTATGGAAAATGTAAAAGAATATGCTCAAAAACAAGGTTATACGAGAAATACTGATAAAGATTTATTATTAAATTATAGTGTTGATGAAATAAATATGGCAGAATTAGAAGGAGCAGAAGAAGCCACATCAGTAGAAATAGAATATTCATATTATCATACAACAAGTTACGAGTATGATGCAGAAAATAAAGTATATAAAAGAAGTATGAGTAATACTCCAAATGTAGATTTAGAAACAGGAGAGCAATATACAGCAAAGAATATAATAATATATCAAGTACGAAATTATACAATAAATGATGGCGAAGATAAAGGAAGACAAGAATTAGAAAATATTGGAAGCGGTTCAGGATACTTAGTAACAGGAGGATATGTTGTTCCAATTAAGTGGGAAAAAACATCACATAGTGGACAAACTGTATATACTTATACAAATGGTGAAGAAATAAAAGTAAATGATGGAAATACATTTATACAAATATGCCCAATGAATTCAGAAATTACCATAGAGTAAAACAAATAAAAAATAAGATATATAGTTAATTATAAATTATAGATGGCGGGAATTTAAAGAATGGAAAATTTTAAATCAGGATTTGTATCCGTAATAGGAAGAACTAATGTTGGAAAATCAACATTAATAAATAGTTTGGTGGGTGAAAAAGTTGCAATAACAGCAAATAAATGTCAAACAACTAGAACAGCAATTAAAGCAATAATAAATAGAGAAAACTCTCAAATAATATTTATAGATACTCCAGGATTACACAAACCAAAAACAAAGTTAGGAAATACAATGTTAGAAACTGCATGGAAAACTATCCCCAATTGTGATGTATTGTTGTTTTTAATAGATGCAACATCACGGAAAAATTGGAACAGGAGATAGAATAATACTTAATAAAATAAAAGAGTTAAAACCTAAAACTATCCTTGTAATGAACAAAATAGACCTTATTCAAAAAGAAAAATTATTAAAACTTATAGACATGTATAAAGATGAATATGACTTTAAAGCTATCATACCAGTAAGTGCATTAGAAAATAAAAATACAGAAGATATAGTAAAAGAAATAGAAAAATTACTTCCAGAAGGACCTGCATATTACGATTTAGAAGAATATACAGATCAAACAGAAAGGCAAATTATAGAAGAAATTATTAGAGAAAAAGCATTAAAATTATTAGATGAAGAAATTCCACATGGAATATATGTAGAAACGCAGAAAATGAATTTAAGAAAAACTTCAAAACAAGAGGACATATATGATGTGGAAGCAACAATATATACAATAAGAGAATCGCATAAAGGAATTATAATAGGAAAAAATGGAAGTATGCTAAAAAAAATAGGAATGTATGCAAGACAAGATATAGAGAAGCTATTACAAACAAAAGTAAATTTAAAAATATGGGTTAAAGTTAAAGAAAACTGGCAAGATAATAATTCAATAGTGAGTAGATTTGAATTAAAATAATTTGAAAATATTTACAATGGAAAGCAAGTATAAAAAAAGTAAAACTACAAAAAATATTTTTAAAACAAAAAACAGGAGATGAAAGCATGATTACGCAGATTGCATGGAACGTATTTAAAAATACAGGCAATATAGACACATTTTTAGAATTTAGAGAGGTACAAAGACAAGTACAAAATATAGAAAATAGTATAAAGGTGAATGAATATGAGAACTGTCAAAACAAAAGGAATAATAATTGCTGAAAAAGTAATGTCTGATTTTGACAAAATGCTTACAATATTAACACCAAACATGGGAAAAATTGAGTGTGTAGCAAAAGGCGCAAGGAGACCTAAAAGCCTTTTAATGGCAGGCACTCAATTTTTGTGTTTTGGAGACTATTTATTATATAAAGGTTCTGAAAATTATAGTATGAATTCATGTGAAACTATAGAAATGTTTTACAATATAAGGATAGATTTAGATAAGTTAAAATACGCAGCATATATTACAAAAATTATAAATGATGTAACCACAGAAAATCAGAACAATTATAAAGTACTGCAACTATTTTTAAATACACTTTATGTAATATCAAATACAGATAAAGATTTAGACTTAATCACATCAATATTTAGACTTAGACTACTATCAATAATAGGGTATAGACCAGAGATAAAAGAATGTAAAAATTGTAAACAAAAAGAGAACCTAACCAAATTTAGTATAATAGATAATGGCTTTAAATGTAGCTCATGTGGAAAACTAGACAAAGGTGCAATAGATATGAATGAAACAACAAAAGATGCAATACGATACATAATACTAGCAGATGCAAAAAAAATATATTCCTTTACCGTACCACAAGAATCAATAGAAGAATTAAAAATAATATCAAAAGTATATTTAACAGAAAAGTTGGAAAGAGATTACAAATTATAACATTAATTCATTAAAAACGGATAGACCTCTACATGAACGATGAAGTTTGCAAAAATTTTATAAATGTGATAAAATATTATATGAATTACGCGTTAAGCTAATTCAAAAATCTGCTATATAAATCAAAGGAGAAAAGTATGTACGAACGTATGACGCGACCAGAACAGCATGAGGCAACACTTCTTTCGGCGGCAGAAAAAGGTAGGTGGCAGGCAAGTCTGCTCCTATACAAATCTGAAATAGCAAGGCTCGAGAAGAAGTGGGGGCTCACAATTGAACCCATGACATTGTCTGGCAGTAGCATGCTTTTGTGCCGTGTTCGGTGGGACACGGCGTTTGCAAATGCGACGTTAACCGAAGAACAGACCCAGTATGTTCTAACAGGTTCTCAAATGCCAACGACAGAAAACTTTGCTCAGCGGTTATTTTTAATAACTGCCTGTGTAAAGTAAAGCAGATTACCCTCGCTCATAATTAAGAGCGGGGTTTTTTTTGGAAAAAGATTTTTGTCATAGTTACTCCCAAAAGTTAAAACTTTTAAATTCATAAAACCATTATAAATTGGAGAAAACCTTAGTTGACAAACACTAAATATATTGATAAAATACATTAGATATGTGTGATATGGAAATAAAGTATGTCCTTCCATACCACTAAAAAGGATAGGAGTTTATATGAAAGATATAGTAGTATTAGGAATTGAATCAAGTTGTGATGAAACATCTGCAGCAGTAGTTGTAAATGGTAGAAAAGTATTATCAAATGTTATAAACTCACAAATAGATATACATACATTATATGGAGGAGTTGTGCCAGAAATAGCTTCAAGATGTCATGTTGAAGTTATAAATCAGGTAGTAAAAGAAGCCATAAAACAAGCAAATATAAAACCAGAAGATATAGATGTTGTATGTCCAACTTACGGACCGGGACTAGTAGGAGCATTATTAGTGGGTGTATCTTATGCAAAAGGTTTAGCTTATAGTTTGGAAAAGCCATTAGTAGGTGTAAATCATATAGAAGGGCACATTGCAGCAAATTATATAACATATCCAGAGTTAGAGCCACCATTTATATGTTTAATAATATCTGGAGGTCATACTCATTTAGTAAAAATAAATGACTACACAGAATTTGAAATTTTAGGTAGAACAAAAGATGATGCAATAGGTGAAGCGTATGACAAAGTGGCGAGAGTAATAGGACTTCGGATATCCTGGAGGTCCAAAGGTAGATAAAATGGCACATGAAGGAACAGCAAATATTGACTTACCAAAATCAAAAATAGAGAACTTAAATTTTAGCTTTAGTGGAATAAAGACGGCAGTAATAAATTTAAACCACAAAAATCCTAACTTAAATAAAGCAGATTTATGTGCAAGTTTTGAAAAAACTACAACAGAAATGTTAATAGAAAATGTAGAAAAATCGGTAGAAAAAACAGGAATAAAAAAAGTAGTATTAGCAGGTGGGGTATCTGCAAATTCATATATAAGAAACGAATTTAAAATTTTAGGAGAAAAAAATGGTATAAAAATATATTATCCAGAATTAAAATTATGTACAGATAATGCAGCAATGATAGCAGCAGCAGGATACTATAATTATATATCTGGGAAGAGATCTATGCTAAATTTGAATGCAATACCAAATTTAAAATTAGGAGGTTAGCATGGCAATTTATACAATTTCAGACTTACATTTATCTTTAGGAATAGGAAAGCCAATGGACATTTTTGGAGAAAATTGGGAAAATCATGAAAAAAAAATAAAAGAAAATTGGCTAAAGAAAGTAAAAGAAAGAGATTTAGTAATACTTCCAGGAGACTTTTCATGGGCCATGTACATAGAAGAAGCAAAAAAGGATTTTGAATATATAAATGAACTTCCGGGAACAAAACTTTTATTAAAAGGAAACCATGACTACTGGTGGGAAACTCTTACAAAAATGAGAAGTTTTTTGCAAAAAAATGATTTTAAAAACATAGAATTTATATATAATAATAGTTATATATGGCAAGATAAAATAATAGTAGGAACAAGAGGATGGTCAGAACAAGAGGAAAAAGCAGAAAAGATAATTAGAAGAGAAAATTTAAGGTTAGAAATATCTTTAAAAGATGGTGTAACAAAATATGGTGCAGATAAAGAAATAATAGTATGTATGCATTATCCACCATTTAATAACTATGAAAAATTAGAATTAAATTTTATAAAAACAATGAAAAAATATAATGTAAAAACATGTATATATGGCCATATACATGGTGAGGCAAGTAAAGATGCAATTCAGGGGGAAATAGATGGTATAAATTATATAATGGCAAGTTCAGATTATACTAATTTTGATTTGATAAAAATATGTGATTAAAAATAAGAATTATTGTATTTGCATGTGAATAACATTAAATTTTAGGAAGGGGATTTTAAGATAAATGAAGATTTTATTAATAGGCGATATAGTAGGAAACAGTGGAGTGAAAAAAATAAAAGAAATAATACCACAATATAAAAAGCAAAATAATATTGATTTTATAATAGCTAATGGAGAAAATTCAGCAGACGGTATGGGAATAACTTTAAAAATATATGAAGATTTAAAAAAAGTAGGGGTAGACGTTGTAACCATGGGTAACCATACTTGGGGCAAAAAAGAAATTTTTAATTTTATTGAAGACGAACAAATTGTAAGACCTGCAAATTATCCAGTAGGAGTTCCAGGAAAAGGCTACACCATAAGAGAAGTAAATGGAAAAAGGATTGCTGTAGTAAATTTAATAGGAAGAGTAGACATTGGAATACTATCAGAAAATCCATTTTTAAAAATGGATGAAATATTAAAAGAACTACAAAATAAAGCAAATATAATAATAGTAGACTTTCATGCAGAAGCAACTGCAGAAAAAATCGCCATGGGATATTATTTAGATGGAAAAGTAACCGCTGTTTTTGGAACTCATACTCATGTTCAAACAGCAGATGAAACAATACTAGAAAAAGGTACTGGATATATTACAGATATAGGAATGACAGGGCCAAAAAAATCAGTTATAGGCATGGAAATTGCTGCTTCTGTAAAAAGATTTACAACAACGTTACCAGAAAGATATAAGGTAAGTGAAGATAAAGAAGTAGTTTTAACAGGTTGCATATTAGATATAAATGACGAAAATTGTCGAATAAATAGGATAAATAGAGTTAAGATGTAAAAAAATGTCGAAAAATGTAATATCTTGCGATGAAAATTTCCAGATTTTTCCAGAATTATATAGACAAAACATAAAAAATATAATATAAATATAGAGTAACAAATGAAATAAAAAATAACGTTACAAATAATATTTTTAGGAGGAAAAATATGGAGATTTTAAAAATTTCATCAAAATCAAACCCAAATTCAGTAGCAGGAGCAATTGCAGGACTAGTAAAGGAGAATAACAAAGCGGAAATGCAAGCAATCGGTGCAGGAGCACTAAATCAAGCAGTAAAGGCAGTAGCAATAGCGAGAGGATTTGTTGCACCAGCAGGAGTTGACTTAGTATGCATACCTGCATTTGCAGAAGTAGAAGTCGAAGGTGAGAACCGAACAGGTATGAAACTTATAATAGAGTCAAGAAAATAACATAAATATTGTGGTAGGGCGAAGGACGTCCTACCATTAATTGTTAGAAGAAATGAGCAATGTTTAATGCAGTTAAAGTAAAAAAGAAAGGGCAATTATCTATTATGAACCTAAAATATGTAAAAAACACATTTATAATGGTAATAATATTATTAATAATTGCAGGAATATATATAATATATATAAAAGATAAAAAAAATACAAAAGAATTATATGAGGAAAGCAGAGAAATTAAAACGACTAAGAATATAAATATAGGAATAACTGATTATGACACAATAAATCCATTACTAACCAAAAGTTTGGAAATGCAGTATATAACAAAATTATTATATGAACCATTAATAAATATTACCATAGATTTTAATACAGAACATGGTATTGCAGAAGAATGGTCTGAAATAGATGAAACAACATACATAGTAAAGATAGATGAAAATAAAAAATGGCAAAATGGAGAAAAAATAAAAGTTGAAGATATAAAATTCACAATGGAAACAATAAGAAATGGAGATTCAATATATAAAGAAAACATAGAAAAAATAGAGCGCCTTGAAGAGATAGACGAAAATACTTTTAAAATTTACTTAATAGAACCTGTAAAATTTTTTGAATATTTTTTATGCTTTCCAGTAGTACAAAAAAGTACGTATAATGAAGAATTACCAATAGGTTCTGGAGATTATAAAATTGATACATTGAATGAAGAAGTAATAGAACTTACTGGGCAAGATAGGAAAATTACGGTAAAAATATACAAAACCATAACAGAGTTATATAATAATTTTACAAGAGAAAATGTAGACATAATGTTAACTAAAAATGTAAATTATGAAGATTATATAGGCAATATAGGCTTTGAAGAAACTTTAATAATAGGTAGAGAATTTTATTATATATCCTGTGAAAACATAGAAAGCATCGAAACCAGAAATATCATAAATGAAAACATTAACAAAGATAAAATAATATACGATTTATATAAAAGAAGATACAAGAATGTAAAATTTCCTTTAGAATATGGAAGTTATTTGAATGAAGAAAATAATCAAAATAAAGATACAAAAAGCGTTGATAACATAAAAGTTACATTATCCATTACTCCAGATGAAGAAAGCAAAAAGATTGCAGAAATAATAAAAGAAGATTTAGAACAAACAGGTATAGAAGTAACAATACAAAATTATATAAACAAAAATGCAGACTTAATATTAAAAAAGCAAATAGTTCCTTTAATGCCAGATATAAGTATATATTTTAATGACGAAGAAATAAAGCAAGAAATATCAAATATAGATTCTATAGAAAATAAAGAAATACTAAAGGAAGAATATGCAAAAATAATAAATAAGTATTATAATGAACTACCATTCATAAGCCTATATTTTAATACTTATATAATACTTCACAATAATAAAATAAAAGGTGATTTTTCTGGTAATTGGTATAGTATGTTTTATAATTTAGATACATGGTACAAGGTGATATAACAAAAGCAATAAAGTACTTGAAAAATAATTGCAGGTATGTTAATATAATAATGTAAAAAACAAAAGAGAGGAATGAAAAAATGAGAAACGCTAAAACCGTTGGTAATGTAGAGAGAGAGAGAGAGAGAGAGCTATAATTTAGAAGATAGTTTTCCTTTTGAATGTTTGTTAGTATGTTTAAACATACTAGATAATGTTTGCTTATCATGTTCAAATAATGCAGAAAAGTTATTAACAAGTAAGTTATATGTAATATATAAAAGGCAAAAAGTTGATGTGCTAAAAGTAAGAAGTAAAAAATTAAAAGTTAAAGTATGTAAAATACTTTATATAGAAAGTTTAAAAACTTTTAATGATACTTCCTGAACTTTTAGTATGTCAACTTTTTTGCATAAAAACAGTGCAAGGAAGGTTGAGAAAGAAAATACAAAAAAATTAGGAGGGAAAAAATGAAAGAAAAAAGATATAGAAAACAAGAGAAAGGCATAACATTAATAGCGCTAATAATAACAATAATAGTA
>CANRAB010000013.1 GCA_947628475.1 uncultured Clostridia bacterium | reverse complement strand
TATATTTTTCTTTAGTGAAATTCAATATACTACAATTTTTTTATAAAAATTTGTTTCACATCATTGACACATATACAGTAATAATATGGTATTTTTTATAATTCTATTTACAAAATTACAAAAATATGATAAAACTACATAAGAAATATATAAAAGGGGCGAAGTAGTGTGAAAATTAAAGATGTTAAAGAACTACAAAGCTATGCAAATAAAATTAGAAAAGGTATTATTGAAGCAGTTTATAATGCAAATTCAGGACATCCAGGGGGTTCACTATCAATAGCAGAAATACTTGCTGTGCTATATTTTAATCAAATGAACATTGATGAGAAAAATCCAAAAGCAAAAGAAAGAGATAGATTAGTTCTTTCAAAAGGTCATACATCACCTGCTTTATATAGTGCATTGGCTCTAAGAGGATTTTTTAGTGAAGAAAAAATTAAAACTTTTAGACATATAGAAAGTATTTTACAAGGACATCCAGATATGATGAAGGTACCTGGAGTTGATTGTTCAACAGGATCATTAGGACAAGGATTATCTATTGCAAATGGAATGGCGATTGCTTCAAAGTTAGATAGTGAAGGAGTAAGAATTTATTGTATTTGCGGAGATGGAGAAATTGAAGAAGGTCAAATTTGGGAAGCGGCAATGACATCATCACACTACAAACTAGATAATTTATGTGTAATAATAGATAATAATAATTTACAAATAGATGGTAAAGTTACAGACGTTATGAATATTTATCCAATAGATGATAAATTTAGAAGTTTTGGCTTTGAAACAATAAACGTAGACGGGCATAATATAACTGAACTTATACAAGCTTTTGAGCAAGCAAAAAAAATAAAAGGAAAGCCAACAGCAATTATTGCAAATACAATTAAGGGTAAAGGTATATCATTTATGGAAAATCAAGCTAGTTGGCATGGAAAAGCACCAAACGAAGAGCAATATAATCAAGCCATGAAAGAATTAAATGATATAGAAAGGAATAATAAGTAATGGATGTAAATAAAAAAATAGCTACCCGTCAAAGTTATGGTGAGAAACTTGCAGAATTAGGAGAAAAAAATAAAAATATAATAGTATTTGATAGTGATTTATCAGAAGCAACTAAAACTTCCATATTTGCAAAAAAATTTCCTAAAAGGTTTTTTGATATGGGAATTGCAGAGCAAGATATGATAAGTACAGCAGCAGGTGTAGCAACATTTGGTAAAACAGCTTTTGCAAGCACATTTGCAATGTTTCGGAGCGGGAAGAGCGTATGATCAAATAAGAAATAGTGTATGCTATCCAAATTTAGATGTAAAAATATGTGTATCTCATAGTGGTGTAACAGTTGGAGAAGATGGTGCAACACATCAAATGCTAGAAGATATTAGCTTAATGAGAGGACTTCCAAATATGAAAGTAATGTGTACATCAGATGATATTCAAACAAAGTGGGCAGTAGAAGAAATTACAAAGATAAATGGACCAGTTTATTTAAGACTTTGCAGACTTGCAACACCAGTTATTTACGATGAAAGTCAAAGTTTTGAATTTGGCAAAGCTGTTCAAATAGGTGAAGGAACAGATGCAACTATATTTGCAACCGGTGTTGTTGTTTCGGAGGCAATAAAAGCAAAAGAAGAATTAGAAAAAGTAGGAATACATGTTAGAGTTATAGATGTCCATACAATAAAACCAATAGACAAAGAAATGATTGTAAAATGTGCTAAAGAAACGAAAAAATTAATTTCTATAGAAGACCATAGTATAATAGGAGGACTTGGAACAGCAATAGCAGAAGTATTAACAGAAGAATATCCAGCAAAATTAATTAGAATGGGAATAAATGATATGTTTGGTAAGTCTGGAAAAGCCACGGAATTACTAGAATATTATAAATTAACATCAAATGGAATTATAGAAAAAGTTAAGGATTCTCTGCAATAATTTTAAGCTGTAGCTTTTAAAAACTTATTTCCTTTATTTTATATTTTACGAAAGGAATGAAAGAAGAAATGAACAAAAGCGAAGAAGAAGGAATTACCTTAATTATGGTAATTATAACAATAATAGTTTTATTAATTCTTGCTGCGGTTTCAATAAACGAAATAACTAATAACGGAATTATGAATCGAGCTAAACAAACAGCAGATGAGGCTCAAAATCAAATAGAAACTCAGCAAAGTGTAGTTGAAGAAGTAAGAAATTTTTATAAATAAAAATTAATTTGAAAATGTAAGCTGTAAATGTATTATTTAAACTACGAATTGTAACATTAAATATTACAATTATATTACATTTTTACAAAAATTATGTTTTTTATTGCTTTTTTTTGAATTTATTATTATAATAAAATAGTAAAATATCATAAAAACGAGGAGAAAAAATGATAGAATTTAAAAACGTATCAAAAACATACAGCACTGGAACAGAAGCAGTGCATGACGCTAGTTTTAAAATAGATAAAGGCGATTTTGCATTTTTGGTAGGTCAGTCTGGCTCAGGAAAATCAACACTTATAAAGCTTATATTAAAAGAAGAAGAACCAACAGAAGGAACTATAATAATAAATGGTAAGGATACAACATTCTTAAAGCCAAGAAGAATACCATATTTAAGAAGAAGTATGGGAGTGGTTTTTCAAGATTTTAGGTTATTATCAGATAAAACAGTTTATGATAACGTTGCGTTTGCAATGAATATAGTAAAAGCTACACCTAAACATATAAGAAGACAAGTACCTATGGTATTATCTTTGGTTGGTTTAAGTGGAAAAGCAAAAGTTTATCCAGATGAATTATCAGGTGGAGAGCAACAAAGAGTTGCTTTAGCAAGAGCCTTAGTAAATAATCCATCTATGATAATTGCCGATGAACCTACTGGTAACTTAGACCCAGATACAGCATGGGATATTATGACACTTTTAAATGAAATAAATTTAAGAGGAACAACAGTAGTTATAGCAACACATGCTAAAGATATAGTAGACAAAATGAAGAAAAGGGTTATTGAGATAGAAAAAGGTATTATTATAAGAGATGATAAAAAAGGTGGTTATAACAAGTGAAATATAATGTAATAGGATATTTTCTAAGTGAAGGTTTTAGAAATGTATTTAAAAATAAAAAATCAACTTTTTCTTGCTTAGGTATAATGTGTGTTACAATGCTTATGTTTGGTTTATTTTTTGCAATAGGAAGAAATATTACTCACATGATGAATAACTTAGAAGAAACACAAGCAATACAAGTAAATGCGAAGCTTGGATTAACTCGGAGAAGAAGTTGAAAAATTAAGAGAAGATATTTTGAAAATTAATGGAGTTGCAGAAGCAAAAATTGTAACTCCAGAGGAAGCATACAATATAATGAAAGAAGAAATAGGCGAAAAAGTATTAGAAGGATATGAACCTGATATTTTTCCATACGCATATATGGTTACATTAACAGATTTAGACCTTAATGATTCTGTAAGAGAACAGATTACTAAAATAGAAAATGTTGATGACATGCCAGAATCAAGTACAATAAGTAGACTTGCAACTATAGGAAAAGGTGTGCGAGCGGTTACTGGAGTAATTTTAGTAATACTTATATTAATATCAGTGTTTATAATTTCAAATACAATAAAATTAACAGTACATGCAAGACGTAAAGAAATTTCAATTATGAAATATGTTGGAGCTACAAATAGTTTTATAAGAACACCATTTATGATAGAAGGAATTATTATAGGAATAATTTCAAGTGCGATTTCACTAGGCTTAATTGGAGCAATTTATAATTGGTGTGTAATTAAAGTAGCACAAAATGAAACTATGCAAAAGATAAGTGGCTTTAGTATGTTACAATTTGATCAATTATTCTCAAATCTTGTAATAGTATTTATGATATTAGGTGCAGGATTAGGAATAATAGGAAGCGCAATTTCCATGAAAAAATATCTTGAAGTTTAGTTAAGATAAGAAAGGAAAAAATGTGAAAAAAATATGCGTTATTATAATTACGGCTATTCTTCTAGTCTTAAGTTTATATAATGTTGTAAATGCAATTACTAGAGCAGAACTGGAACAACAAAGAATAGAATTACAGTTAAAGATAGAAGAAACAGGGAAAAATTTAGAAAACATACAAGTGCAATTAACAGAAAATTTAGAGCAAATAAATGCTTTAGATGCTGAAATTTATAACTATGAAAAACAAATAGAACAATTAACTAAGAGTTTATCACAAATTGAAAAGCAATTAGAAGAAACAGAAACAGTTTTAAATCAATTACAAAAAAAATATGAAAAACAAAGAAAATTGCTTGCACAAAGGATAGTTAGTACATACAAGGCTGGACAAACAAGATATCTTGATGTATTATTAAGTGCAAATAATATTTCAGATTTTATATCAAAATATTATTATATAGGTAAAGTAATAGAGTATGATGAAAACTTAATAGATAATGTATTAAAACAAAAGAAGCAAATGGAACAAATAAAAGAGCAGCTAGAGACAACAAGTAACCGTTTAAAAGAAAATAAAACAGAACAAAAGAAGATAACAGTTTCACTAGAAAATGCTAAAATTGTAAGAAGCAGTTATCAAAATAAATTAACAGCTGAGGAATTAAAAATACAAGAGGACTTAGAAGTATATCAGGATGAATTAAAATTAGTAGAACTAAATATATTGCTTGCAACCATGGAAGAAAATGGTTCACAATATGTAGGTGGTACTTTTGCTTGGCCAGCACCTGGATATTATACGATTACATCACCATACGGCATGAGAAACCATCCAATTATACATGTATATACAAATCATTCTGGTATGGACATAGGTGCTCCCATGGGAAGTTATGCAATAGCAGCAAATGATGGAATAGTTACAACAGCAACATACTCAAATTCGTATGGAAACATGATTATTATAAATCATGGAGGAGGAATTTCTACATTATATGGACATGCTTCTGAATTGCTAGTTAAAGCAGGAGATGTAGTAAAAAGAGGAGACCCAATTTTAAAGGTAGGTTCTACTGGTTGGTCAACAGGTCCGCATTTACACTTTGAAATAAGAGTAAATGGTGTAACAATAGATCCATACCCTTATGTAACAAATAAAATTTTGAATGAGCAAGAAGAAACAAATGATGGAACAAACAGTACAACAAATGAAGAAAATACAATACAACAATAAAGAAAGTAAAGGAAGGTAAACTTATGTTAAAGAAAATTTTAAAAAGTACAATAATAGTTATAATAATTTTAATATTGGCTTTATCAGGAAACGTTATGATAGCTCTTGCAGTTAGTCAATCAGATTTAGATGAAATTAATGGTAAAATTAATGATACAGAAGATAAAATAGACTATGTGGGAACCCAATTATCAAGTGCCATGGAACAAATACGTTCACTAAATGCAGAGATTGCAGAATATGAAAATGATATTGATGATTTAGACGAACAAATAAGTGAGGTAAATGCAAAAATAGAAACTGCAGAAAATGATATAAAAAAAGCAGAAGAAGAGTATAATGAACAAGAAAACAGGTTAAAAAGAAGATTAGTTGCATTATATAAAGCAGGTAATACTACATACTTAGATGTTTTACTTTCATCAAAAAATATGGTAGATTTTATTAATAGATATTACTATGTTACAGAACTTGCAGAATGTGATCAAAACTTAATGGAGCAAATAGAAGAAAATAGATTAGAAATAGAAGAAACTAAAAAATTATTAGAAACTAGTAAAGAACAAATAGAATCATTAAAAAAGAGCAAAGAAGATACAGCGCGTTCATTAAAAAATTCACAAGCAATGAAACAAACATACATAGATCAATTAAATGATGAAGAAAAAGCTTTGCAAGATGAATTAGAGCAATTTGAAATAGATAAAAAACAAATACAAGAAGAACTAGAAAGAATAGCTAAACAAAATAACCCAGGTGTAGTAGCTGGAAGTCCAAGTGAAGCAGGGTACATATTCCCAGTACAGGGATTAAATATATATAATATAAATGTTAGAAGTTATCCTTCATATCCAGGACATACTGGAGTAGATATAAACATAAACGTAAAAGGAAGAAATGTAATTGCAGCGAAAGCTGGTACGGTAATTACTTCTACTGCGGCAAGATATGCAAATGGAGAATATAGAGGATATGGAGAGTATGTTATTATAGACCATCACGATGGAACAATGACACTCTATGCTCACATGTCTCCAGGTACTAGAACGGTTGTAGAAGGTCAAAATGTTGCTCAAGGACAGATTTTAGGAATAGTTGGAACTACAGGTAATTCAACAGGTTATCATTTACACTTTGAAGTTAGAATAAATGGTAGATGTGTTAATCCTTTACCATACTTTCAATAATATTGTTAAAAATGTAGAATATAATATGTATATATTAAATTTTAGGCGAGCACAGCTCGCCTGCTTTGTGAATGTAGGAGGGAAACATGGAAAACAGTAAAAAAGACAAAATTTATAGAATTATAATGTTAATAGTTATAACTGCTACCATAACTTTTATGATTACTTCCATAGGCGTGTATAACTATCTTACAAAAACACCAGATGGTATAGAAGCTTTATTAGAAAAAATCACGATTTCAAAAAACACAGAAGACTTGAACAAAAAATTTGAATTAATAAAGCAACACTTAGAGCAATATTACATAGGCGAAATAGATGAAAAAAGTATGGCAGAAATGGCTTTAAAAGGATATGTAGCAGGTTTAGGTGATGAATATACAGAATATTTATTACAAGATGAGTATGAAGAATTAATGGTTAGTGTTACAGGAGACTATATAGGCATAGGAATTTATATGGCTAGTGATGTAGAAGGAAATATAGTAGTTTTAATGCCAATAAAAAATTCTCCAGCTGAAGAAGCAGGCTTAAAAGAAGGAGATAAAATTATTTCAATTGATGGAGAAAGTTGTGTTGGCATGGAAACTGAATTAGTATCAAATAAAATTAAAGGAAAAGAAGGAACAAAAGTAGAACTAGAAATATTAAGAGGCGATGAAACTATAAAGAAAACTATTGAAAGAAGAACAGTAAAAATAGAGGATAGCAGATCTGAAGTTTTAGAAGGAAATATAGGATACATACAATTATCTACATTTGATACAGATTGTTCTAAAAATATAAAAAATTATTTATTAAAATTTAAAGAGCAAGGGATAAATTCTGTAATTATTGATTTAAGAGATAATACAGGAGGAATAGTAACAGAGGCTATAGACTTTTCAGAACTATTCGTAGAAAAGGGTAATATAATTATGCGTTCATATAACAAAATAGCCAAAGAAACTGTGGTAGAATCTAGTAACTCTAACCCATTTGATATGAACGTAGTGATTTTGGTAAATGAATACTCTGCAAGTGCAACTGAAATAGTAACAGCTGCTCTTAAAGATAATGGTGCCGCTACAATTGTTGGTACAGTTACTTACGGAAAAGGTGTAATGCAAAATATAGTACCATTATCAGAAGGAAATGGAGCATTAAAAGTAACAGTTGAAGAATTTAAAACACCAAAAGGAGATAAAATAAATAAAGTTGGTATTACTCCAGATGTAATAGTTGAAGATAACACAGAAACAAAAGAAGATGAACAACTACAAAAAGCAATAGAAATATTAAAGTAATGACTAAAGGAGAAAAATATGGATAAAGAAAAACAAAGAACTATTCGTTTTCATACAATGGCAGTAATTCTAATTGTTATAGTTGCTGCTACCTTAACACCGATTACATTTCAAAATGATACTTATTATTCAATAAAAATAGGAGAGTATGTTGTGAACAATGGGGTAACTATGAAAGAACCTTTTGCTTGGCATGAGAATTTGAGTTATCCTTTCCCTCACTGGGGATACGACACCATGCTATATTTAATATATAGTGTAGGTGGATTTACAGGTGTTTATATATCAACAATTATTTTTGCTTCTATTTTAGGAATATTAATATACTTTGTGAATGTTAAGCTCGCAAAAAATAAAATAATATCATTTGTATTAACAATTATAGTATTATATTTATTAGGTGGAGCAATGTGTGCAAGGGCACAGTTAATAACATTTATACTATTTATACTAACTGTATATTTTATAGAACAGTTTTTAAATACTAAAAAAATAAGATATGCTCTTGGTCTAATAATAATACCTATATTAATAGCTAACTTTCACGTAGCAGTTTTTCCATTTTATTTTGTTTTATATTTACCATACTTTGCAGAATATATGATTTACATTCTTTCTTATTGCAATGTGATAATAAGTGAGTCAGTAATAAAAAGCATTAATAAAAAAATAGCGAAGAATGGTGAAACTGAAGAATTATTAAAGAAATTACATAGAGAACAGGAAAGACATGAAAAATTAAAAAATGCACAAGATAATAGAATAGAAAAACCATACAAAATTAAAATTGAGTATAATAATAATGTAAATTTATTGATAATTGTATTTATAATATGCTTATTTACAGGTTTGTTAACACCATTAGGAAGTACGCCATATACATATTTAGTAAAAACAATGCAAGGTATTAGCCCTAAAAATATTAGTGAACATCTTCCTGTAGTATTAATAGAAAATATAAGATTATTATTATTGTTAGTTGCATATATTGTAATTTTAATGCTTACAAAGGTAAAAATTAGACTATCACACTTGTTTATGTTAGCAGGTTTAGTATTTCTTTCACTATCTAGTAAGAGACATGCTACCTTACTATATATAATATCTTCATTTATATTAAATGAATTACTAATTCAATTTTTACTTTTATGCCATAAAGATGTAATAAAAAAACTCGAAGAGTTGGCCTCTACTATATTAGGAATTATAATAATATCTACAATAATTATTGTAATATCTGTATTGCAATATAGAACAAAAATGAATGATAAATATGTAGATGAAAACTCATATCCAGTAAAAGCAGCACAATGGATAAAAGAAAATTTGAATTTGGATGAAATAAAACTGTATAATGAGTATAATTATGGAAGTTATTTATTATTTCAAGATATACCAGTATTTATAGATTCAAGATGTGATTTATATATGCCGGAATTTAATGATAATGCCTATATGTTTTATGACTTTTTACACTTAAATGGTTGGAGCTTCAGCAATGAAAAAATGGAAGAGAAAATAAACGAATATGGATTTACGCATTTTATACTAATAAATGGTGTTAGGTTTAAGCAATATATAGAGGATAGACCAGATGAGTTTGTAAAAATATATCCTACAGGTGATATAGAAGATGAGCGTTTTACAATTTATGAAAGGAAATAATATATGAAGAAAAATATCATTGTAATATTCTTTATAATAGTTTTAGACCAATTAATAAAGTATGTGATATTAAAAACGGTAGGAAGTTCTAATGAAAGCATAATTTTAATACCAAACGTGCTTGCTCTTACTTATACTAAAAATGTGGGTGCCGCATTTGGTATGTTTGTAGAGAGAATATTTTTAATAGGTTTAAATTTAATGATAATATTTTTTGTAATAAAGATAATGGTGAGCAAAAAATATAATTTTGGAAAAATAGAGAAAATGGGAATGAGTTTAATAGTTGCTGGAGGAACAGGAAATTTAATAGATAGATTATTTAGAGGTTATGTTATAGATTATATTGATATAACACAAATATTTAATTATCCAATATTTAATTTAGCAGATATTTCTATAGTTTTAGGTGTTATAATAATAATTGTTACTATAATAATAAATACAATAAAAAGTCAAGAAAAGATGTAAAGAGGAAGATATTATAAATGAGAGAGTATAATATAGATGAAATAGATAGACTAGATAAAGTTGTGAATAAGTTAGAAAAACAGTTATCAAGGGAAACAGTTCAAAGAATGATAAAAGATGGAATGATTTTAGTTAATGGGGAAAAGCAGAAACCTTCATATAAGACATCCGTAGGGGACATTATAGCTGTTGAGGATATGAAGCCGCAAGAGGTAGATTTAAAACCCCAAGAAATGCCTTTGGATGTAGTATATGAAGATGATGACATCTTGATAATAAATAAGGAAAAAGGAATAGTAGTGCACCCAGGAAATGGAAATCCAGATGGAACTCTTGCAAATGCTGTAATGGCAAAATGCAAAGATAGTTTATCAGGAATAGGAGGAAAAATAAGACCAGGAATAGTTCATAGGATAGATAAAGATACATCAGGACTAATAATAATAGCAAAAAATGATAACGCACATATAAATTTAAGTGAACAAATACAGCAAAGGAAAGTAAAGAAAACATATATTGCTCTTGTAAGAGGAGTTGTAAAAGAAAATGAAGCAACAATAAATATGCCAATAGGAAGAAGCCTGAAAGATAGAAAAAAAATGGCAGTAAACAAAAATGGAAAAGAAGCTATAACCCATTTTAAAGTATTAAAAAGGTATAAAGAATATACATTATTAGAGGTTAAGATAGAAACAGGAAGAACACATCAAATAAGGGTACATTTAGCAGAAATAGGTTATCCAATAGTAGGAGACGAAGTATATTCAAATGGAAAAAATCCATTTAACGTTAGAGGACAAATGTTACATGCTGCTAAATTAACATTTAAGCATCCAACAACAAAAAAAGAAGTAAACTTTGAGGCTCCACTACCTAAGTATTTTGAAGAAGTGCTTCAAAAATTACAAGCATAGCAACCACAAATTAATTTTTAAAGAAGCCTTTAGGAAGGAAAATGAAATGGAAGAAAGATTACAAAAATTTCTTGCAGAAGCAGGCATTGCATCAAGAAGAAAGTGTGAGGAGTTAATTCTTCAAGGAAAAGTAAGTGTAAATGGAAAAGTAATTACAGAACTTGGAGTAAAAATTAATCCAGAAATGGATAAAGTTGAATATAATGGCAAATTAGTAGAAAAGAAAAATGAACCATATACATATATTTTATTAAATAAACCCATAGACTATGTAACTACTGCAAAAGATCAATTTAATAGAAATACTGTACTAGATTTGGTAAATACGAGTAAAAGACTAGTACCTGTAGGAAGGTTAGACATGTATACATCAGGAGCATTAATACTTACAGATGATGGGGACTTTGTATATAAAATAACTCACCCAAAGCATGAAATAACAAAGACATATACAGTAACACTAAAAGGAATAGTAACAATCGATGATGTAAAAAAGTTAGAAAATGGTGTAGATATTGGAGACTTTATTACTAATAAAGCAAAAGTTAAGATATTAAAAACAGATGAAATTCAAAACAAATCAAGATTAGAAATTACCATACATGAAGGAAAAAACAGACAAATACGAAGAATGTGCGAAGCAATAGGAAAAAGATTGCTTGCTTTACATAGAAGCAAAATTGGAAATATCGGTGTAAAAGATTTAAAAGTAGGAACATGGAGATACTTAAGTAAACAAGAAGTTGACGAATTGTTAAAAAACTGTTATACTAAAGAATAGAATGAATAGAAATAAATTCAAAGTTTGTGCATTGTTATAAAACATTCACCAGAACTTTAATTAAATGTCAAAGGCTTTTAGAAAGGGATGAGAAGTTATTTTATGGTAGAGGATGAAGAAATAAAAACAAAAATTTCTCCGTTTGCAATGAGAGAGGGAGAAATAAAAGTGTTTGATGGAAAAGATGGATATGTTTCAATAAATCAAATAATTAATAAAATAAATTTAGGACATATAACAGAGTTGCATTTTAAAATATTAGAATTAGTAAATGAATTTGAGTTTATAACATCAAGACAAATTTTTCAAATATTAGAAGCAAGAGGGGAAGATATAAAATCTCAAGATAAATTAAATAGCAGACTAGAACAATTAATAAAAACTAAAATACTTACAAGATATTATTTTCAAGCAGAAGATAAAAGTGGAATTTATAGAATATATAGCTTAGAAAAAATGGGAAAATATCTATTAAATTCAAGAGGAATAGAATGTAAATGGCAGCCTACAGATAATACAAAACCTGTTAGCATGATAAAGAAAAGATTAGCTGGAAACCAAGTAATAATCTCTTACTTGAGAAAGGTTCTTGCATTTGATAGTTATAAAGTAAAACCAGTATTTACTGCAAAGCAAATGGGTAAAACATTTAAAATGCATGCAGAAGTAAAGTTAACAAAGTCAGGAAAATCTGCAAGTTTAGTATTTGAAGCAGTAAGAAGAGAAGAGGACTGGGAGAAAAAATTAGTAGAGAGAATGAAATTAATAAAAGATTTTTATGAAAATTTTGTACAATTTGATTCTGGGTATGAAACAAAACCACAGTTAGTATTACTTTGTGAAGATGATAAACATACGGTAGAAGCTTTTAAGGTTATTGTATCAAATAATCTTGAAATAGGAAATGCAAAAATATGCTTTACAACAGATTTAAAACAAAATATAAATAATTTATCATCAACATTGAGCGAATTTGTAATTGATGAAGAAACAAAAAAATATAAAATACAACAATTAAATTTAAAAGTTTTAGAGTAAATTTTAAAGATGAAAAAATAGTAAAAAATGTAAACACTTTCTGTGTTTACATTTTTTAGCTTTGATTAATTATCTTTTTTATTAGTGTTCAAGTTAAAACTGATTGCATCTTCATTATTAAATAGGTAAGAAGAATCGGTAGCATCTGTTTGAACTGGTTCTATTTCATCATCATCAAAATCAATATTATCAGGATTAAATCTTTGTTTAGTTGCCTTTTTTGTTTCTTCATGGTGAGCAATACTATTATTAAACTTATCAAAGTTGAAATTCTTTATTTTATGAGGTTCTTTATATTTTGCTTCTAAGAAGTCAACAGTTGCAAAGTTAACAACATTTTTACCTTTTTTATCCTTAGTCTTATAAATACAATTTTTAAATTTCAAACCTTGAATTTTAGCAACTTTCATGTGGTCTTTCCAATCCCAGTTTACACCTCCAAGATTATCTGAATATTCACCATCTGCCCTGTTGTAATTATTAGAAACAGTCCACTCACGTCTTTGTCCAAATTCTTTTTCCCACCAAGCATAGTCCTCTGGAGTACAGTTACCAAATGAAATTTTAGTTGGACAGTTAGATAAAAGTGTTTGCATAAATGGGTTTGATGTTCCACCTAAACTTGAAAGGTTAGGAACTGCAAAAATAGTACCAACTTTAAATTTTCTATAAAGTGTAATCATATCTGAGAATAGACCAGTTGCATATTTATTAAATTCATCAACATATAGGAAGTGAGGTATCCTTGTTTTTTCATTTCCAGGACGTCCTTCAACAGAGCACATAAGTAAAGCCAAGAAGAAACGACCAAAACCTTCATGAGGAGTACCACCAATGTCAGCAGGTCTTGTACAGATTAACACAACTTCACCATTTTTTAAAACTTCATCAAAGTTTATATTGTTATGTCTGTTACAGATTATATCACGTACACAAGCCGCTCTTAACAATTCTTCAAGTTGAGCAGTAGCAAAATGAACGTATCGTCCCATATCTTTACGACCGGGAGCATTTTTATAAAAGTGTTGTTCAAAGTATGCTATTTGAAATTCATATTGTTTTGCTAAATCAGGTTCGGTTTTTAAATCTTCACATAATTCTTCAACTAAGTCAAAATTTGTTAAACAGTGCAATAAATCTTCTAAAGTAGGTAAATCTCCGTTATGACGTCTAGGATACATTTCTTTTAAGAAAATACATATATTTTGAAGAGCCTGATAAGCCAAATCTTTCATGTATGCAAGTTCAGCAGTAGCACTAGCTGCATTATATAATCCTTCAATTACTAAAGAGATAATTAAACCAGCAAGAGCAGGAGATGGTAAAATAAATGGATTTAAACCAGGTGAGTTAGCATCAAGAGGATCTACAATATGAACTGGTATACCAAAGTTTTTAGCAACTTCTGCAACTCTATAAGTTTGTTCAGGATCAGGTGTAAGAGAAGTTAATCCTAAGTTTTTATAAATAATAGTTCCATCAGGCATTGTTCCATAAATTAATTTTTTCATATATGACTGATATGCTTTTTCTTTGCCTTCAGAAGGAGTAATCATATCTAATTTAAAATTAGCGTTTAAGTAATTCTTATCGTAAGGACAATTTAATGTAGCTAAGCCATTTTTTAAAGCATTATAGCCCATTTCTTTAGAAGATTCACGTAAAAAGAATTTCTTTTCTAAATCTCGTGCCATCATGGGTTCCATAACTAAAGCAGATTTACCTGTACCAGAAGGACCCACTATTAAAGTTGATTCAAATCTTCTTTTCTCTAAAATTTTAACAGGTTTTCCAGTAGTTCTATCTGTACATAAGTCTACCTCAAAACTATATGGACCAGTAGACTCTGGTGTACTAGAAATATCAATACCACCAAAATCAAGAATAGACTCTTTGTAAGTGCTAGGGAATATTGGGTCATTAATAATTTTATATAACCAAAAAGTTAATTTATATGATGTTACTAAAAGTATATAAATTGGTGTTAATGAAAGAGCCCTTTTAGTAGCAACAGCAAAATTAGTCAAAAAGTATGAACTATTTGGCAAAGAGAAAATACCAATCCAAGATAATCTATTTATCCATTGCAAAATCATGGAAATAGCTATTACATAAAATACAATCCAAAACGCATAAAAGAAAGATAATTTTAAGTTATCTGATTTTGCAAATTTTGATGGGTATGAAAAAGCAAATGCAAAAACAGGACAAGCCAATGCAAAAGTGTATTGGAGAGGTCCCCAATAGTTAACAGATGTACCTGTTGCACATAAAAAAATCAATTCTAAAACTCTATCTACAAAGAAGTATGCTGTTAATAATGTAAAGATATATGTAAAAAATGTATTTCTATCTGTTTTTAGAATTCCCAAGAATTTATCAAAAACTTTCATTTTAAAAATCAATCCTTTCAAAAATATGTTTATATAATTTTCAAATTTGTTTATATTTCTGTCTTAAAATGACAGAAAGTAAATTGTTAATTACTATTAAAAAAATTTATTCATAAAATAAAATATTCATACATATATATTATCCTATAAATTAGCAAAAAAAACAAGTCTTTTTAGGAATTTTATTGTAAAAAAAACATAAATTGTATTAATTAACTTATAAGAATGGGGGCAAATATTTGAAAAAGAAAAAACAAAGCTTTATGCAAGGTGTAATGATATTAATGTTCTCGCAATTCCTAATAAAAATAGCAGGACTTTTATATAAAATATATCTTACTAATAAAGAAGGATTTGGAGACACAGGAAATGCAATATATTCTTCAGCTTTTCAAGTATACACAATATTCTTGGCTATATCATCAATTGGTGTACCAAATGCAATATCTCAGTTAATATCAAGTAAGGTGGCAATAGGCGACAATAAAGGTGCATATAGAGTATTTAAGATAGCTATTACAATATTTGGTTTAATAGGATTTATTGGAACATCAATATTATTTTTATATGCAAAAACTATTGCAAATAAATATTTAGGAATACCAGAAGCAGAGATGAGCATAATGGCTTTGGCTCCATCAATATTTATGGTAGCAGTTTCATCAGTTCTTAGAGGATATTTTAATGGTAGAGAGAAAATTTCAGTTACAGCAAATTCTCAGTCAATAGAACAAATAATAAAAACAATACTTACGATAGTGGCAGTAGAAATATTTGCTATTATTTCACAAAAAAATACTATAATAATGGTAGCGGCAGCTTCAATAGCAACTACTTTATCAACATTTATTAGTTTTTTATATTTATATGTTTTTTATTTAGCAAATAAAAAAGAAATATGGAAAGATGTAGTAACATCAACATTTAATAAAAAAGAAAGCTTAATAAAGGTAATACAAAATATATTATACCTATTTTTCCCTATGGCAATAACTGCATTATTATCAGCAGCAAATAGGAGTATAGATGCGTTTACAATTATAAATACAATAAGCAAATATATGGGAACAGAAGAAGCAAAATTAAAATATGGAATTTTAACTGGAAAAGTAGAAGGATTGGTTGTATTGCCTTATTCATTTAACATAGCTTTTGCTACTACTTTAATACCTGCAATATCTGCAGCGCAAGCAAAGGGAGAAATGGATAAAGCAGTAAAAAGAATAAGTTTTTCGGTGCTTGCAACAATTCTAATAAGTTTACCATGTACGGCTGTATTAATTGCTTTTGCAGGACCAATATTAAAATTATTATTTCCAAATGCATATTTAGGGGAAATAATGCTAAAAATATGTTCATTAAGCATAGTATTTGTTGCTATAACTCAAACAATTGGAGGTGTTTTGCAAGGAATAAAAAAGGTAAAAGAACCAGTTTATGCAATCGGAGTTGGAGTTATAGTTAAACTCATATTAAATCTAATATTATTAAGAATAGAAGAACTAAATATACATGGAGCCATAATAGCAACAATAATTAGCCATATAATTACTTTTTTAATAAGTATGTATTATTTAAAGAAGCACATACAAATTGAATTTAAAGTGATTAAGTTTATAGTAAAACCTATAATAGCAACAATGATGATGATAGTAAGTGCGTGGTGTGTATATAGCAAACTAGCAATATGTAGTTCTGGAAATATAAAATTAATCGCTTCATTAATTATTGGAAGCATGGTTTATATAATTTCTATAATAGCCCTAAAAATACTATCAAAGGAAGAAATATATATGTTACCATACGGAAATAAATTTTATAAAGTGAGAAACAGAAATGCAGTTAAATAGCATGTTACGTACGATGAAAAACATAAAAACATTGAAATTTAAAGAAAAACAAAAAAACATATAACAAAAAAAGGAGGATTTTATCTAAATATGGCGAATTATCTAAGTAGTAGAGACGTTCTACACTAAATACAAACTTTATAGGAGGTAATTTTAAATGAACAAAGCTGAATTAATAGCAGCAATAGCTGCAAAAACAGGAGAAACAAAAAAAGGAGTAGAAGCAAACGTAAATGCATTTGTTGATGTAATAACAGAAGCATTAACAGAAGGAGATAAGGTTCAATTAGTTGGATTTGGTTCTTTTGAAGTAAGAAAAAGAGCAGCTAGAAAAGGAAGAAATCCACAGACAAAAGAAGAAATCAAAATACCTGCATCAAAAGCTCCAGTATTTAAAGCAGGAAAAGCTTTAAAAGATTTAGTAAACAAGAAATAAGGTTATATAAATTAAAGGGAGGCGACCTATAAGGTCGCCTTTTCAGTAAATATGAAGGTAAAGTTTTTAATAAACTCTTATAAAGCGGAAGTAAAGGGAATGAAAGTATTATGATTAATTTTTTAGACACAAATATATATAATTTAATTCTAAAAATGTATAGTATACATACTACATATATAATGTTATTTATTTCACATTTGGGTTCAGCGGTAATGTTAATTTTAATGTGTGTTGTTTTTGTAGTATTAGAAAAAACTAGGAAAATATCTTTAAAAGTATTTTTAAATTTGGGAGGGGCGTATTTATTAAATTCAGTTATAAAAATAATAGTTGCACGACCAAGACCACATGTATTACAGTTAGTATATGAAGATGGATATAGCTTTCCAAGTGGACATGCAATGGTATCAACAGCGTTTTATGGCTTTTTAATATATATAGTTTATAAAAATATAAAAAATAAAACTTTCAAAAATTCTATTATTAGTTTGCTTAGCTTATTAATAGTGCTAATTGGAATAAGTAGAATTTATTTAGGAGTACATTATGCTACTGATGTAATAGGAGGAGTCATAATAGGTATAATATATTTAGTACTATTTATAAAAATAGTAAATAAAGTAGAACCTAGTATTATAAAAAATGAAAAGATAAAAAATATATCTAAAAAGACTCAAGGATTAAAGAATAAAACAATAAAAAATAAAGTAGAAAAAAGTAAGAAGGCAAAAAAAATTAAAAAAAATAATTGAAAGTAAAGTAGATATTTATATTTTAAATAAATTAAGAAGGGAAGAAAATAGTAAATGAATGAAATTTTTTCAGTAAAGAATATTGTTATATATTTACTAATAATAAATATCATAACTTTGCTTGCAATGTATATAGATAAAAGAAAAGCAAAAAAGGGAAAAAGAAGAATACCAGAAAAAACATTATTTACTCTAGTAATATTAGGAGGTGGAATTGGAGGCATTATTGGTATGTATGTATTTAGACATAAAACAAAGAAAACAAGATTTATAGTAGGCTTTCCTTTAATATTGATTTTAGAGATTTTAATTGGTATTGCAATATTTTTATAAAAAATATAAATTGAAGGAGATGTACACATAAAAAGTAAAAATAATAAAAAAACAGAGAACATATAGACAAAAAAATAAAAAAAGACAAAAAAACAACAAAACTGTAATTCACTAAAATAAGTTATTAACAGAGTTATCCACAGTATCCACAGGCAAATTTTAAAATAAACTAGAGTAAACATAAAAAATAACAACTTAGAAAATCATAATTAAATTTTAAAAATTCATTGTATAAGTAGAACAAAAATCTTTTATGGCTTTCTGCCAGAAAAAAATCCACAAAAAGTATTGCTAAAACAAGAAAAATATTATAGAATAAATACGTTATAAAAAGGTAATAAATGGAAATATTTATGCTTAAGAAAGGAATGTTGATAGTATTATGAAAGAAAAATCAATGGAAAAGATAGTAAATTTATGTAAAAATAGAGGATATATATATCCTGGCTCAGAGATATATGGAGGATTATCAAATACTTGGGATTATGGTCCATTAGGAGTAGAGTTTAAAAATAATATAAAAAAGGCTTGGCTAAAAAAATTTGTTCAAGAAAACAAATATAATGTAGGATTAGATGCAGCAATTCTTATGAATCCACAAACATGGGTAGCTTCTGGACATGTAGGAGGATTTAGTGATCCACTTATAGATTGTAAGTCTTGTAAAACAAGACATAGAGCAGATAAATTAATAGAAGAATGGCTAAAAGCAAATAATCAAGAAGCAATAGTAGATGGTTGGTCAGATGAAAAAATGATAAATTTTATAAAAGAAAAAGGTATAGAATGTCCTGAATGTGGAGCAAAAGATTTTACAACAATTAGAAAATTTAATCTTATGTTTAAAACATTTCAAGGAGTTACAGAAGATTCAAAGTCAGAAATATTTTTAAGACCAGAAACAGCTCAAGGTATATTTGTAAATTTTAAGAATGTGTTAAGAACAACAAGAAGAAAATTACCAATGGGAATTGCTCAAATAGGAAAATCATTTAGAAATGAAATAACACCAGGAAATTTTACATTTAGAACACGTGAGTTTGAACAAATGGAACTAGAATTTTTCTGCAAGCCAGGAACAGATATGGAATGGTTTAAATACTGGAGAGCATTTTGCAAAGATTGGTTAATAAGTTTAGGAATAAAAGAAGAAAATATGAGGTTAAGAGATCATTCACCAGAAGAATTATGTTTTTATAGCAAAGGAACAACAGATATAGAATTTTTATTCCCATTTGGCTGGGGAGAACTTTGGGGTATTGCAGATAGAACAGATTATGATTTAAAGCAACACATGGAATATTCAAAGGAAGATTTTACATATCTAGACCAAGAAACAGGAGAAAAATTTGTACCATATTGTGTGGAACCATCACTTGGTTGTGATAGAGTCGCTCTTGCATTTTTATGCAATGCTTATGATGAAGAAGAGATTGCAGAAGGAGATGTAAGAACAGTATTACATTTACATCCAGCATTGGCTCCATATAAAGTTGCTGTACTTCCTTTATCTAAAAAATTAGGTCAAAAGGCAGAAGAGGTATTTGAAAAGCTATCAAAGAAATATATGTGTGAGTATGATGAGGCAGGAAGCATAGGAAAGAGATATAGAAGAGAAGATGAAATAGGAACTCCATATTGTGTTACGGTAGACTTTGAAACAGAAAATGATAATTCAGTTACAATTAGAGATAGAGATACAATGGAACAGGTAAGAGTAAAAATAGATGACTTAGAAAAATGGATAGATGAAAAGCTTGAATTTTAGAAAAAAATATGATAGAAGTACATTAATGTAGTAATTGGGAGAAAAAGTAGAAAGGAATGAATTATATGAGTGATAATAATTTAGAAAAGAAAAAAGCGTTAGAGGCAGCATTAGGACAAATTGAAAAGCAATTTGGTAAAGGAGCAGTAATGAAGCTTGGTGAATATCAAGCAATGAATGTAGAGGCAATTCCAACAGGAGCATTAAGTTTAGATATTGCATTAGGAATAGGAGGAATTCCAAGAGGAAGAATTATAGAAGTATTTGGTCCAGAATCTTCAGGAAAAACAACACTTGCACTTCATGCAATAGCAGAGGCACAAAAGTTAGGAGGAGAAGCCGCATTTATAGATGCAGAACATGCTTTGGATCCAGTATATGCAAAACATTTAGGTGTAGATATTGATAATTTAATAGTATCTCAACCAGACACAGGAGAGCAAGC
>CANRAB010000012.1 GCA_947628475.1 uncultured Clostridia bacterium | reverse complement strand
AAGATGAAAGATAGAACAGTTGAATTTCAAGCAGAGCAATTAAAGGAAAAAGATAAAATAATAAACGAGTTAAAAGATGAATTAGCAGATGTGCTAAAAATAAATCATAAATATAATCGTAGAATATCTGCAATGGAGAAAGCGGTTAGCAAGTTAAAATTTAATGAAGAATTTGCAAATGAAAATGCAGAAATTATAGATTTAGTAGAAAACTTATCTAAAGAATATAAAAATGAACTAGCTCTTGTAGAAGAAAAGAGAGGTTTACCTAAAACAGAAATATTTAGTATAGACAATTTATTAGAATATATGAATGCAGAGATGAAGAAAAATAACATTACATTTAACTTAATAGTTAACTGTAAAGTAAAAGAAATGGTAGATAATTTAATAAAGCTAAATAGACTGGAAACTCTATTGGCAGATCATATAAATGATGCAATAATAGCGATAAATCATAGTGATACCAAAAATCGCAAAGTAAAAATTATATTCGATAAAGTAAGTGAAACTTACGAAATTAGGATATATGATACAGGTATAGAATTTGAGATAGATACACTTTTAAAACTTGGAGTAGAACAGGTAACAACACATAAAAATTCTGGTGGTAATGGAATAGGATTTGTTACAACATTTGAAACTTTAAAGGAATGTAAAGCGAGTTTGGTAATTGAAGAATATAAGCCAAGCAATGAAGATTATACAAAATGTATAGTAATAAAATTCGATGGAAGAAACGAGTATAAAATAACTTCATATAGAGCAGATGAAATAAGGAAGCAAAATACTAGAAACATTTTAATTGAGGATTAAATAATTTTAATATTTGTTTTACCATGCTAAAAATATTCAAAAAATTTCAAATAAAAAAGTCATAATAATTACTTTCCACTAATATACATTAATTAAAGTTTATAGTACAAACGTTAATTATGGGAGGTAATTATTTTTATGGAGAATTTAGAAATATATGAGGATATTAAAGCGAGGACAGATGGCGATATATATGTTGGTGTAGTAGGTCCAGTAAGAACTGGAAAATCAACATTTATAAAGAATTTTATGGATTTACTTGTTATACCAAACATTGAAAACACCTATAAAAAGGAGAGAGCAAGAGATGAACTTCCACAAAGTGCTGCTGGAAGGACAATAATGACAACAGAGCCAAAATTTGTACCCAATGAGGCAATTGAAATTACCATAGGAGAAAATTTAAAATTAAAAACAAGATTAGTAGATTGTGTGGGCTATTTAGTAAATAATGCTTTAGGTTATATGGAAGAAGATGTGCCAAGAATGGTAAAAACACCATGGTCAGAAACAGAAATTCCTTTTGAAGAAGCGGCAGAAATAGGAACTAGAAAGGTCATTACAGAACATTCTACCATTGGAATATTAGTTACAACAGATGGAAGTATAACAGAAATACCAAGAGAAGATTATGTTGAAGCCGAGAGTAGAGTTGTAGCAGAATTAAAGGCTTTGAATAAACCATTTGTGATAGTGTTAAATACAAATAATCCATACGGAGAAGAAACTCTTTCTCTTGCAAGAGAACTAGAAGAAAAATATGGAGTATCTGTACTACCAACAGACTGTACGAATTTAAGTACAGATGATATAAATAATATATTTGGAAGAATATTATACGAATTCCCAGTTGAAAGAATAAATATAAACTTTCCAGGTTGGATAGATAGTTTAGATTATGAACATAGTCTTAAGCAAGAATTATTTAAGGAAATAAAAGAAGCGTTTAAAGATATAAGGACAATAAAAAATATAAATGCTGGAGTAGATAAAATAAAGAAAACAGAAATAATAGTTAAGACTATGATAGATAAAATAGACTTAGGAACTGGTGCTGTAACAGTAGAAATACAATTAAATAATAATTTATTTTATCAAATATTAACTGAATTAACAGGTATAGAAATGAAAAATGAAGCAGATTTATTTACAAGCATAAATAATTTATCAAAGATAAAAAAGGAGTATGATAAAGTTTCAGTAGCTTTGCAAGAAGTTAAGCAAAAAGGTTATGGAATTGTTATGCCGGGTATGGAAGAGTTAATTTTAGATGAACCAGAAATAGTAAAACAAGGTTCAAGATTTGGCGTTAAATTAAAAGCAAGAGCACCTTCAATACATATGGAACACTCCAAACAGATAAAAAAGATATTTGTTTATAATCAAATATCTCTTTTATTTTATATACGAAAGGTAATCAGTTCTATATATTGTTGATATTTATGTAAATTTATGATATATTGAATGATGTATCAAATAAAGGAGAAAAATATGGAATTATTAGAAGTTTATACAGACGACAATGAAACTAAAATAGGTGTTGCAGATAGGAATGTAGTTCATTATTACGAATTATGGCATAGAGAAATAGCTTGTTGGATTATTAATGATAAAAATGAAGTTTTATTGCAAAGAAGAAGTGCTAATAAGAAACAACAGCCAAACATGCTAGCAGTAACTGCTGGACACATAGATCTACAAGAAAGCCCAATAGAGGCAACCATGAGGGAAGTTACTGAAGAGATTGGAATAAATGATGTAGAAGAAAAAGACTTTATCTATTTAGGCACATTTAAAGCAAATAACAAAAACAATTATCATTACAAATATGTATACCTTTTAAGAACAAATAAAAAGCTAGAAAATCTTAAAATGCAAGAATCTGAAGTAAGTGAATTATTATATGTAAGTTTAGATAAATTAAAAGAAATGATTTCTTCTTCAAATAATGAACTTACATTTGCTAAGCATTACTATACACCAATTATATTAAATAAAATCGAGGAGCTGTTAAACTATGAGGATCACTTAACTTCAAAATACATTGAAAAGACTATGCCTGATGAATTAATTATAAAAGATAATGAAGATTTAAAGAAAAAATTGAGTGAAAGAATTAAAAAAATTGAAAGTGGAAAAGCAAAAATGCTCACAATTGATGAAGCTTTTGAGAAATTTGATAATTTACTCTGGAAGTAATTGGCAAAAAATATAAAATATTAGTAACGAATGAAACTAATAAAAAATACTTGAAAAAAACAGAAGTATATGTTAAGATAAAAATGTAAATAAAAAGTGATAATGCTAAGAAAAACAAAAGAGGGGAATGAGAAAGATGAAAAACCTTGAAACCGTTGGTAATGTAGAGAGAGAGAGAGAGAGAGAGCTATAATTTAAAAGATAGTTTTTATTCTGTATGCTTAAATAATGCAGAAGATTTATTAACAAGGAAATTATATTTAAAATATAGAAAACAAAAAGTTGATATGCTAAAAGTAGGAAGTATAGAGTCAAAGTTAAAAAGTTTGAACGATACTTCATGAACTTTTGGTATGTCAACTTTTTTGCGTCAAAAATAAAAGTTGAAAAAGTAAAACATAAAAAATTAGGAGGGAAAAAATGGAAGAAAAAAGATATATAAAACAAGAGAAGGGCATAACATTAATAGCGCTAATAATAACAATAATAGTAATGTTAATATTGGTAGCGGTAACAATACAAGTAACCATAAGTGGAGGAATATTTAGTAAAGCAGGAGAAGCAACAAAAGGATATAAAGAAGGAGAACTAAAAGAAAGAATAGAAATAGCAAAAGCAGTAGCAATGGCAAATGGAGGAGGAAAATTATACAAAGATGCTCTTGCAGAAGCGTTAATAAAAGATGGAATAATAAATGATGTAGAAACAGATATAGTAGAAAAAGGAGAAGGAAATTTTGAGATAACAACAAAAGATGGCTCTAAATTTGAAATAGAATTAGAAGAAAGAGCAGTACCTGGCGTAATAGCGTATAAGAATTTACAGTATAGTGATGGACAAGGAGGAACAGCAATAATACCAAAAGGATTTACGGTATCAGGAGCAAAAGATGAGCAAATAGTAAAAAATGGGTTAGTAATATACTTAATACCAGAAGAAGAAATAACAAGTGTAGATTGGACAAATGAAGAAGGAATATTAGAAGCCCAACAAAGTTATGACCAATATGTATGGATACCAGTAAATTACACAGCAAGTGGAGAAACGGAAGAACACGATTTAGACACAGGATTTTTAAAATTATTTCATAGAAATGAATGGACTGTTTTTGGAAAGAATGACCAAGGTTTAACTTTTAGTGAGGTATATAAAGAACCATACGAAGTTAGTGAATATGAAGAAGAAAAGATAGAATATTATGCAATGATGAAAAGTGTACAAGATAATTACGGATTTTATATAGGAAGATATGAAGCAGGAAGTACAGAATTAAGAACGAATTCTTCAACAGATACAAATTTAGTTGTAAGAAGAGACCAGTATCCATATAATAATGTAGCATGGGGACTTTCAATGACAGATGTAAATAGTGAAGTAACAACGAGCAGTGTTAATCATGGACACGGAGCAGTATATTTAAGCAGACATATGTATAATGGTGAGGAGTTAGGAGTTGAACCAACATTAATATATGGAGTACAATGGGATGCTGTATTAAACTTTGTAAAAGATAGTACGCATAATGTAACAAATAGTTCAAATTGGGGAAATTATCTTAATAATAACTATAAGATAGGGGACGGAGCAAAATGCTGTGTTTGGACAAGTGCAACAACTAGTTCTCCACAATATGTAAACGGACCTTTAGATGTCATAGCTAGGTCTGATTACCAAGAAGGAAATATGTTGACAACAGGAGCAAGTGATGAATTCAGAGTAAAAAACTTGTATGATATAGCTGGAAATATGGCAGAATGGACTATGGAATACAGAGTTGATACAATCTCGCGTTCTCCTGTTGGAGGAGACGGTCTTTCTAATGGAGGAGAGGCTGGTGCTAGTTACCGTTCATATACCAATGTATATGGACTTGGCGCGCAAATTGGTTTTCGACCAGCACTATATATCAAAAATAATTAATGGAGTGTGAAATATAAATGAAGTGAATC
This sequence comes from uncultured Clostridia bacterium, assembly GCA_947628475.1. Lineage (GTDB taxonomy): Bacteria > Bacillota > Clostridia > TANB77 > CAG-508 > UMGS1781. The sequence continues at coordinate 15,999 of CANRAB010000012.1, read as the reverse complement.
AAAAATGTTAGACAAGTAATTTAACATTTTTGGTTCATTTTATTGTCATAGACAACAAGGCTACTGGGTAGGATTTCTTATATTGACCTTTTCCATATTAGACTATGAAATAAAAGTTATTTTTATAAATTACATCAAAAAACATGAATAATCTTGTCCATACAGAAATATACATTAACTAATTAGGAGGTATTCTGTATGAACTTAATTAATAGTGAGTTTGAAAAGCAAAGTGAAATTTTTGAAAGAAGTATAAAAAAAGATTTAACAAAATATTTAATAAAAAAAGCCATAAGAGATGGAGTATTAGATGAGCGAACAGGAAACTTGGTTATAAAAAATATTCAGCAAAAGTTTATATGTGAAATTTAAGAAAGGGTAAGTGAAAATGGATATTTTTGAAATTAGAAGAGAGTTGTCAATGGGCAAGAGCATTTATGATTTGCCATTAAGAGTTACTTTTTATGCAAGAGTATCAACAGATAAAGATGAGCAAATACATTCATATAAAAATCAGATAGTACACTATGAAGAAAAAATAAAAAGTGTTCCATTATGGAAATTTATTGATGGTTACATGGACGAAGGAATAACAGGAACATCTATCAATAAAAGGGATGATTTTAATAGAATGACAGAAGATGCAACAAAAGGCAAATTTGATTTGATATTAACAAAAGATATATGTAGATTTGCAAGAAATACAGTAGATACACTTGTTACAACGAGGGAATTATTACAACGAGGTGTGGGAGTATATTTTGAATTAGACAATGTCAATACATTATCATCAGAAGGAGAATTAAGACTAACAATAATGGCATCTCTTGCACAAGATGAGAGTAGAAAAATTTCTGAAAGAGTAAAGTTTGGATTTGAAAAATCAATAAAAAAGGGAGTAGTATTAGGAAACAACAAAATATGGGGCTATAAAAAAGATAATGGAAAATTGGTTATAGTTCCAGAAGAAGCAAAAATTGTTAAAAGAATATTTGAATTATACAGCAATAATGATATTGGTATTAGAAGTATTGGTCCAGCCTTAGCAAAAGAAGGAATATATACAAATGAGGGAAAAGTTTTTGCATTTTCTACTATAAAAAATATAATTACAAATCCTAAATATAAAGGTTACTATGTAGGTGGCAAAACTACAACTATTGATTTTATAAGTAAACAAAGAAAATATTTTTCAGAAGAAGAATGGACGTACTATAAAGACCAAGTTGGAGACATACCTGCAATTGTTGATGAAGAACTATGGGAGAGGTGTAATAGGCTTTATAGGGAGAGGGGAGAAAAAGTTAAGAATAACGAAACAAGTTACAATACTAAATATAAATATTCAGGCAAATTATTCTGCAGGCACGATGGTAAAGCATTTTGGAGAGCAACCGTAAGAAAAAAAGAAGCTTGGCAATGTTCACAATATAAAAAAGAAGGGTTAAATGGATGTAAAAATAATGTTACAGTATATACTAAAGAATTAGATGATATACTAAGAAATTTATTTATTACTCTTTTTAAAGATAAAGATGTATATGTTACAGAATTAACAGAAATGTGTAAAAAATATATGAATGAAAAAAAAGATGATATAGAAGTAAAAGAATTGGAAAGGCAAATTGATAGTGAAAGAAAAGAAAAAAGAAATCTAATTAAATTATTCACTCTTGAAAAGATAGATGAAAATGATTTTGAAATAATGAATAGTGAATACATGGAAAAGATTGATAACTTACAAAATAAATTAGATAAATTATTATCTGAAAGTAAAGTAGAAGTAAATATTGATAAAAAAATCAAAAAATTAAAAGACTATTTTGATAAAACAATGGAGTTTGAAGATGAAATCCCAGAAGAAATAATTGATAGCATGATTGAGAAAATAGAAGTTGAAAAATATGGAGAAGAGAATGATAAGAAACACAAGACAATAAAATTACATATTTATTTAAAAATAGGTTTAGAAATACCTGCTTATATAAAAAGAAGTTTCTGTTTGTTGCTTACGACACATATGATAAGGGCAGATATAGAAACAGAAGTATCGCCAATAGTTGGCAGTGAAAAACAGTCGGAAGATTTAGTAAATTATTTATTAGCAGAATTTGAGAATGATCCAATAAAAATATGGGAGTCAAATATATTTGGAAAAAATTTGCATGAATTGGTGAATGAAGGTTTACAGAATAAACTTTATAGAATGCCAGAAGATGCACAAGGAAAATTGCAAGAAACACTAGAAAGAATAGTTAATGAGGGCAGTGGAGGTTTAATCTGTATAATATTATAGAATTTAGGAGGTCTTATGTTTTTAGTATTTAAAAAAGATAAAATAATGGCATTTGTAGTTGCATGTTGTACAGTATTTGCGTTATTTTTAATGACATCATTATTTGCAAAAGTACCAGAAAATACATTAGAAACAGCAACAACTCGGTAAACAACTTCCAATATATAGTGTAGATACAGAAGAGAAAAAAGTTTCTATAACAATAAATTGCGCATGGGATGCAGAAGATATAGATAAAATATTAGAAACATTAGAACAAGAAAAAATAAAAGTTACATTCTTTATGGTGGGAGACTGGATAGAGAAAAATCAGGAGGCAGCAAAAAAAATAAGTGATGCAGGTCATGAATTAGCAAACCATTCGTATAATCATCCTCATGTTAATAACTTAAATTATGATAAAAATGTAGAGCAAATTAATAAATGTTCAGAGTTAATTAAAAAAATAACTGGTAAACCAAGTACTTTATATAGAGGACCGTATGGTGAGTATAATGATACCGTAATCGAAGCGGCCAAAAATACTAATCATTTAACTATTCAATGGTCTATAGATACACTCGATTATGAGGCTTTAACAGGTGAGCAAATGTGGGAAAGGATAGAACCTAAATTAGAAAATGGAAGTATAATACTAATGCATAATGGAACAGAAAATACTGCTAATAGTTTAAAATTGATAATTGAAAATATAAAAAATAAGGGGTATGATATTGTAACTGTATCAGATTTGATATATAAAGAAAATTATAATATAGATAATAATGGGGTTCAACACAAAAATTAAACGAGGGCGTATGCTCTCGTTTAAATATATATAATTATTATAAAATCTTTAGTAATTAAGATATATATTATTTATCATCTGGTAAAAATTCCAATAATTCAGAAATTTCACAATTAAAAGCTTTACAAATGCTATCTAATTGTTTTATATCTACTCTTCGTATTTCTTCATAATACATTTTTGAAATTGTAGCAGGTCTTATATGAGTAATTTCTGCTAAAGCTTTTTGAGTCATTTTATGTTCGCCTAACAAATTAGAAAGTTTAATTTTAATCATACGTAATACTCCTTCCATACTGTAATATGTTGTATTTTATCATTTATTGTCGAAAAATGACACAGTAACACTAGAATATAACGATAAACGTAATAAAAAGTTGCCTATCAGTAAAAACAAGGGCATAATATTATATAAATTGTGTGAAAAATGAGTATAATTTTATATGATATAGAAATAATATATATAAAATAGAAAAGCTTAAAAATATTAAAAGCAGAGGCGGAAATGTTAAAAAAGATATTTATTGGAATGGTTGCTGGTTTAATTAGTGGATTATTTGCGGCAGGTGGAGGAATGATAGTTGTTCCAGCATTAATCCATATATTCAAGCTAGAAGATGCAAAAGCACGTGCAACGTCAGTATTTGCAATATTACCAATGGTTATAACAAGTGGAATTTTCTATTACAGAAATGACTACATTGACTGGGATTTAGGAATAAAATGTGCAGTTGGAGGTATAATCGGAGGAATAATAGGTGCAAAATTATTAAAAAAAATGTCAACAAAAATTTTAAGAATATTATTTATAATATTTTTAGGATATACATCAATAAAAATGATATGTGCATGAAAGGGTAAATTATGTGGGAAACTATAACAGGGTTAATATCTGGAATTATTAGTGGAACAGGAATGGGAGGAGGAACAATTTTAATACTTGTTCTTTCTATTTTTTTAGGTATAGAACAACATACAGCACAAGCAACTAATTTAGTTTTTTTTATACCTACAGCAATATCTGCCATAATAGTTTCAATAAAGTCAAAGTTAATTGAATGGAAGATAGGTATAATTATAGCTCTAAGTGGAATAGTAGGAGCAATAATTGGAGCAAATATATCTGCTACACTAGCAGTAAATAGGTTAAAAAAGTTTTTTGGAATTTTTTTAGGACTAATAGCTATATATGAAATTTATTCATTAAAGAAGGAGTATAAAAAGTCAAAAAAAGAAGATAATATAAAAGAAAAATAAATTTTTATGAGAAGAAAGTTTAATTTATACAATAGTAAGATTTATAAACTTTAAAAAATTAAAGATTAAACTTATTCTTCGAGAAAGGGTTGGTAAAATATGAAACTTGTAAAAGGTATAATAATAGGTTCTGCAGTAACAGCAGCTGCATATATGATGTGTGCTGAAGGAATGATAAACACAAGAAAAATGATGAAACAATGTAGAAAATGGGCAAGCAAAATGGGAATGAACTAAATGATGTATGAAATCGAAAATTCATGAAAAGTAGATTAGTTTAGTGTAAAATAACATATAAAAAATAAAAAATCTTCAAATAGCAAACTTATAAAAAAGTTAGTTATAGATAGATTTTTTATTTTTTATGTAAAATATTTTTATTAAAATTTTATAAACTTATAAATTGCCTCTGCAAATCCACCTTTTTCTACAGGATTTACAGTAGTATAATTAGCAACCTGCTTTAATTCATCATAAGCATTAGCAACTGCAACACCAACTCCGAGCATTTCTTATCATATCAAAATCATTTAAGTTATCACCAATAGTAAGCATTTCATCTGAGTTTATATGTAAATACTCACCTAAAATCTTAAGAGCAGTATTTTTATTTACATTCTTAGGTGTTACATCTATATACTCATACTCTTTGTTTATAATATAATCTTTAAAATTTCCAAACTTACGAATAGAAATAGCAGAAACATCTAATTTATTAAGAATTTCCTCTTTTACCTCAGCAGTTGATGTATTACTAGAAATTACTAATTTACATACTTGAACATCATGATTTAGTACATACTTTTTTATATCATCAACTATTTGAAACTTCATAGAGGACTCGGCCTTAGTAGATGTTTGTAACTTATAATTTCTTAAGTCTAAATAAAGAAGTTCTTCTGTTATTACATCTTTATCGGTATATATATGAACATGTAAATCATGTTCCTTCGCAATATCGATTGCATCTACTACTTCAGATTTTTTTAGTAAATTTTTATATATCTCTTTGCCTGTTTTTAGGTCAATAATTTGGTTTCCATTACCGAAAATACCAAAAGAGGCATTAATTCTTGAACAAGTCTGTTTAATTATAGGATATGTTTTACCTGTGCAAATTACAAAATTCATCTTCTTATTATTCAAATCTTCGATTGCTTTAAAGTTGTTTTCGTAAATATAATTATTTTTATCTATAATAGTGCCATCAAGGTCGCTAGCAACTAACTTAATCATATCTATTACCTCCAACTATTTAATTATAGCATATATATAAATAAAAGTAAAATAGCGCGAAATAAAACTTGAATAAAAGAAAAGTATGTGATAATATATACTAATAAAATTAAAGGAGGAAAATTTTTATGACAAGTAACATGAGAATTCTTTATCTATACATAGTAGCGTTTATAACGCTAGGAATGATTGTTGGAGGCATTGTTTCAGCAGTATATAATTTTACCAGTTATTTTTATCCCACAGACTACGTATTCTTTCAAAATGCAACAGAAGATAACAATGACTACTATGAGGATGACTCTGTAGATTATGAAGAACAAGAGAGAACAGAAGCACAGAAAAGAAATTACAAAAAACAATATATAAAATCAGGTATAGTTTCAGTAATAACAGGAGCTTTAGGAGGAGCACTTTATAAATATCATTGGGGAATAATCGAAAAAGAAAGAAATAAAAAGGAGGGATAATATGGCATTAATACTAGTTTTAATAATATTAGGTATAATACCAATAGCGCTCATATCACTAATTGTTACAGCCATTATAAAAAAGAAAAAAGAAAGTAGTAATAATTTTGAAATTTCAGTAAGAAATATATACTGCTACCTAATTTTAATAATAACATTATTTATAATTGTCATAGGAACCATTAATACATTTAAAGTAGGATTAGATGTATTATTGCCAGAAGAAAGAGTATCATATAGTTATTACTATAATGAAGAACAAGAAATGAAAAATAGTAATATAGTAGAAATGCTATCAACATTAGCTTTGGTGGCTACTTGTATACCAATATTTATATACCATAGTAATATAACTAAAGAATTAAGAAAAGACAAAAGCGATGTAAAAGAAGAAATTGCATAGGATACTAAAAAATATTTCCTAAAATATTACAATAATGTTACAAAAATATTTCATTTTAATAACATTCATAAAAACTATTGACAATTTAAAAAAAATTTTATAGTATACTGTTATATCTTACAAAGGAGATTTTATGGAGGGTATAAAATAGAAAAAATATTATACCTTGGAAAGGAATGAATTGAAGATGGCAGTAGCAATTTTTAATAAAGTTTTAGATGCGTTAGGATTTGCAAATGATAATGAACAAGATGTAGAAAATGATGATGTTTATGAATATGAAGATGAAAAAGATGAGGAAGAAGAAGTAGAAGAAAGAGGATTATTTGGTTCAAAGAAAAACAAAATAGTTAATATGCCACAAGTACAATCAGTAAAAATGGTTATAACACAACCAACATCTTTTGAACAATCAGAAGAAATATGTAACTATTTAAAAGAAAAGAAATCTATAATAGTTAATTTAGAGTATGTAAATAAGGATGTAGCAAGAAGAATAATAGACTTTTTAAGTGGAGCAGTACATGCTTTAAATGGTCATATTCAAAAAGTATCAAATTCAATTTTCTTGGTAGCTCCAGTAAATTATGATATAGAAAGCGACTTAGCAAGAGAAGAGTTAAAAAGTAAATTATCAGTATCTTGGCTAAAATAAATAAAATAGGAGGACAAGTGTTATGCTAACACCATTAGATATAGAAAATAAAAGATTTTCAAAACGAATGAATGGTTATAGTGTAGATGAAGTCGACGAATTTTTAGACGAAATAACTACAGACTATGAGAAACTATATAAAGAAAATAAAGAACTAAAGGATAATACAGAAGAGTTACATAATGATGTGGGACAATATAAAAATATAGAGTCAACTCTTCAAAGTACATTGGTAATCGCACAAAAAACAGCAGATGAAATACAAAATGTAGCAAAACAACAAGCAGAACAAATAATAAAAGATGCTGAATATCAAGCAAGAGCAAAGTTAGATGAGATGAACACAATTATTATTGGAAAAGAAAAAGAGCTAGATGAACTTAAAAAACAATTTAGTGTTTATAAAGCGAAGATGGAATCTTTATTAATATCACAGTTAGAATTGTTAAAAGATATGAAAGGCGAAGAAGAAGAATAAAATATATAATGCAGGTTATAGACCTGCATATTTTTTTTACCTAAAAAATATATTGTATTAAACAAATATAGTATGTGAGGAAGGAAATGTATGAAAGGTAAAAAAATATTAATATTTATTGCTGGTGCAGTTATAATTTTTATAATGATATTTTTTATAAAAAATAATTATAAATTTTCTAAAAAAGGAAATAATATAAGTAACAAGTCAGCTGATGAAATTGAAAAATATATTTTAAATATAGAATCATACAGAGCTATTGTTCAAGTTACCATAAAAAGTAATAAAAATGAAAATATTTATAAACTAAAGCAGCAATATATAAAAAATGGAAATATTTATAAGCAAGAGGCAATAGAACCGCAAAATATTTCAGGAGTTAGTTTTCTATATGATAATGGTGAACTAAAAATAGAAAATACAAAATTAAGTTTAAGTAAAATATATAAAAATTACAAGTATATAGAAAGTAATGAACTTAGTTTAAGTTCTTTCATAGAAGATTATATAGAAAGTGAAAATTCAAAATGCTATGAAAAAGATGGAAAAGTAATATTAGAAACAGAAGTAAAAAATAACAATAAATATAATTCATATAAAAAATTATATATAGATAAATCGCAAGGAATTATAGAAAAAATGGAAATAGAAGATGGGACACAAAACGACATAATTTACATATTATATAATGAGATAGAAATAAATACAGTAAAAAAAGAAGAAGTATTAGCGTTTTCATTAAAAACAGATGAAAAAGATATATAAATGTATGAAAAATTCTAATTCTCTATTACCTATATTTAAAATATAAACAAATACTTTAATATAGCAGGAGTGAAGAAAAATGGTAATAAAAAGAGGAGATATGTTTTATGCAGATTTAAGCCCAGTAGTTGGTTCAGAACAAGGAGGAATAAGACCAGTTTTAGTAATACAAAATAATACAGGTAACAAATATAGTCCTACAGTTATAGTTTCAGCGATTACATCACAACTAAATAAGAATAAACTACCAACACATATAGAGCTAGCTTCAGAAGAATTTGGATTAAAGTCAGATTCTGTCATACTAGCAGAGCAGATTCGAACAATAGACAAAAGCAGGCTAAAAGAAAAAATAGGTCATATAGACGATAATACAGTAATGGCACAAATTAATAATGCTTTAGGTGTAAGTTTTGGCTTAGGTGAATAAAACAGCCTAAAAAGGTAGTAAAAAATAAATATCCAAGGACAGTTGTTAAACATCCTTGGATATTTTGCTATATATTTTAAAAAAACACTTTATTTTTTTACCTAAGTTGTGGTAAAATAGTAAAGGAAAATTTCAGAAAGGAATGAGAAAAAATGGATATTGCATATAAACGTATTTTATTAAAGCTAAGTGGAGAAGCTTTAGCAGGTGAAAGAAAAAATGGAATAGATGCAAAAACCTTAGGCAAAATATGTGATAAAGTAAAAGAAATAGTAGACATGGGAGTACAAGTTTCTATAGTAGTAGGAGGAGGAAATTTCTGGAGAGGCAGATATGGGCATGAAATGGAAAGAACAACATCAGATTATATGGGCATGCTTGCAACAACAATAAATGGTTTGGCTTTGCAAGATGCACTAGAAGCAAGAGAAATATTTACCAGACTACAAACAGCTATAGAAATGAGAGAGATTGCAGAACCATATATAAAAAGAAAAGCAACAAAGCATTTAGAAAAAGGTAGAGTAGTAATTTTTGCTTGTGGAACAGGAAACCCATATTTTTCAACAGATACGGGAGCAGCACTACGAGCAGCAGAAACTGATTCAGAAGTAATATTACTTGCAAAGACCATAGATGGAGTATATTCAGCAGATCCTAAAGAAGATAAAAATGCAATAAAATATGATGAAATTTCATATTTAGATATTTTAAATAAAGACTTAAAAGTAATGGATTCAACAGCAACATCTTTATGTAGAGATAATAATATTCCACTTGTAGTTTTTGGAATAGATGATCCTGAAAACATTGTTAGAATTATTAAGGGTGAGAGAATAGGCACCATAGTACGTTAATTAAAAATTGTACTTTGGCACAGTTAAAATAAGAAAGGGAGATTGATAGTATGGATTTAACTAGTATTGAAGAGAAAATGAATAAGTCAATAAGTGTTTTAAAAGAAAATTTAGCAGAAGTAAGAGCTGGCAGAGCAAATCCAGCAATATTAAATAAGATAATGGTAAATTATTATGGGGTTCCAACTCCTATAAACCAAGTTGCAGGAATTTCAGTTCCTGAAGCAAGGTTAATAGTAATCCAACCATGGGATGCAAGTATTTTAAAAGAGATAGAAAAAGAAATTCAAAAAGCAGAAATTGGAATAAACCCAAATAATGATGGAAAGGTTATAAGATTAACATTCCCAGAATTAACAGAGGAAAGAAGAAAAGAGTTGGTAAAAGATATTAAAAAGATGGGCGAAGAAGCAAAAGTTTCTGTTCGTTCAGTAAGAAGAGAAGGAATGGATACTGCAAAAGCAGAACAAAAAGATGGTAGCATGACAGAAGATGAGTTAAAAGGAATGGAAGATAAAATACAAAAACTAACAGATGAAAAAGTTGCAGATATAGATAAAACAATTCAAGATAAAGAAAATGAAATCATGAATATATAAAGTATAAATTTAGATTATTAATATATATGTTTAACAAAGAAGCAAAAGTTTACAGAAAGTCGAAAAATGTCGAAACGAGACGAACGATTTTCCTTGATTTTAACATAAAATGGGTGTATTATTTTAAGGTATATTTTTACATAAAATCAAGGAAAGGGGAAGAAACAGTGAAAAACTTGGGGACATATTATGGAAGTACTTTATTACAAGAAGAAGCTAGTAATAAAAACAAAATTGAATTAGAATATTATAAGACAAAAAGACGTAGTTTAATGCTAACTAGTAGGAAAACTTTTTATGGAATAGCAGTTGTTAAAAAAGAGTATATAGAAGACAAAGTAAAATTAGAGAAAAGTATAATTAAAGAAATAACAACAAGTGAACGTAAAATTGTAAATATGATAGAAAAATTAAAGAAATACAAAGTTACACCAGTTGGATTAGAAGATGTTTTAACAGATTTAAAGAAGCAAGCGGTAATTTAAGAGGGAGAATAAAGTAAATAAGAACCAAAAATAATGCCATACTAGGCATTATTTTTTTATCAAAGTAAAAAAGTACTAATTTATTTTTATATTGAAACTTTTAAAATTACTTTACTTTTAACTAAAGATATTGTAAAATATGTAAATGTAATATATAAAAAAAGGAGCAGGGATGTGTAATGAAAACTAATTGGTTTAATGTAACAGTAGATGAAACTATAAAGCAATTAGGAACAGACCTTGAAAAAGGTATAACAAAAGAGGAAGTAAGTAAAAGACAAAAAGAGTATGGGTTAAATGAACTAGCAGCCAAAAAAAAGAAAAGTACATTTGTAAAATTTTTGGAACAATTTAAAGATTTTATGATTATAGTACTTATTATTTCGGCCATAGTCTCTGGAGTAGTAGGTGTAATGGAAGAGGGACTTTCTGGAATTACAGATACAGTTATAATTTTAGTAGTAGTTATAGTAAATGCAATCATAGGAGTTTTGCAAGAAAATAAAGCAGAAAAATCTTTAGAAGCTTTGCAAAAATTAAGTAGTCATGTTGCAAAAGTTATTAGAGACGGAAAGTTAGAAGTTGTTCCATCAAGAGAACTAGTACCTGGAGATTTAGTAGTTATAGAAACAGGTGATTATGTACCAGCAGACTTAAGAATAGTAGAAGCGGTAAATTTAAAATCTCAAGAATCCGCTCTAACAGGTGAATCTGTACCAGTTGAAAAAAATGCAGAAAAAATTGATGATGAAAAGATAGGCTTAGGAGATAGAATTAACATGTTATTCTCATCAAGTTTAATTACGTATGGTAGAGGAAAGGCGATAGTAGTTGAAACAGGTATGAACACAGAGGTTGGAAAGATAGCCAATATTATAAATTCAGCAGAAGAAGGTTCAACGCCATTACAACAAAAACTAGATAAATTGGGAAAAACTTTAGGAATAGTTGCATTAATAATATGTTTTGTAATTTTTGGTATAGGTTTATTATATGGTAAAGATGTAATAGAAATGTTTATGACAGCAGTAAGTTTAGCAGTTGCTGCTATACCAGAAGGTTTACCAGCAGTTTCTACAATAGTTTTAGCAATCGGTGTTCAAAGGATGGTAAAGAAAAACGCTATTGTAAAGAAACTTCCAGCTGTTGAAACATTAGGAAGTGCAACAGTTATATGTTCAGATAAAACAGGAACATTAACACAAAATAAAATGACTGTAGAAAAAATCTTTTATAACAATAAGTTAGTAGACTTGAAAAAATTTAAAAGAAATTTAGCAGATAAAGATTTGGACTTATTAGTACATACAAGTATGCTATGTAATGATACTAAAATATCAAATAGTAATGAACTTACTGGAGACCCAACGGAAACAGCATTAGTAGATTTAGGCTTTAAACTAGACTATGATAGTGCATTATATGGTATGTATCCAAGGGTAAAAGAAATTCCATTTGATTCTGATAGAAAATTAATGACAACTGTACATGATGCAAATGGAAGATATTTAGTATATACAAAAGGTGGCGTAGATGAATTACTAGCTAGGTGTACTAAGTACAGAATAAATGAACAAATAAAAGATGATTTAGAAGCTTTTAAACCTCAAATTAGAAAAATAAATGATGAAATGGCAAGCTCAGCATTAAGAGTTCTAGCAATGGCATATAAAGAATTAGACCACGAACCTACAGATGAAGAAATGAAAAACATGGAAAAAGATTTAATATATATAGGTATGGTTGGCATGATAGATCCACCAAGACTAGAAGTAAAAGATGCAGTTTCAAAATGTAAAAAAGCAGGCATAAAAACAGTAATGATTACAGGAGACCATAAAACAACAGCCATAGCCATAGCAAAAACTTTAGGCATACTACAAAATGAAAAAGAAGCAATAACAGGTTTAGAACTAGAAGAAATGAGCCAAGAAGACCTAGAAAAAAATATTCGTAAATATTCTGTATATGCCAGAGTATCACCAGAACATAAAGTTAGAATAGTAAAAGCTTGGCAGGCAAATGGAGAAATAGTTGCCATGACAGGAGATGGCGTAAATGATGCACCATCACTAAAAATTGCAGACATAGGTTGTGCCATGGGAGTAGTTGGAACAGACGTTGCAAAAGAAGCAGCAGATGTAATATTAACAGACGATAACTTTGCAACTGTTGTATCAGCAGTAGAAGAAGGAAGACGTATATATGATAATATATTAAAAGCTATACAATTTTTATTATCAAGTAATATTGGAGAAATAGTAACACTATTTTTAGCTATACTAATAACACCATGGTTATCTTCAAAATTTGCAATCGACATTAACTTAATACAAACTTTATTACCAATACATCTTTTATGGGTAAACCTAGTAACAGACTCATTACCAGCTTTAGCTTTAGCAGTTGATCCTGCAGAAGATGATGTAATGAATAGAAAGCCATTGAAACATAAAGGGCGGAGTATTTACAAAAGGTATGACATGGAGAATAATATATCAAGGAATTATGATAGGCTTAATAACTCTTGCAGCATTTATACTAGGTTTAAGTACAAAAGGTGAAACACCAGAAATGAGAGTTAAAATTGCTCAAACAATGGCATTCTATGTACTTGCACTATCAGAATTAGTACACATATTTAATGTAAGAAATAATCATAAATCATTATTCAAAACAAAAGTATTTAATAATAGCAAATTAATTTTAGCAGTTGTAGTTTCTGCTGCGTTAATGTTCGTAATACTTGTGGCAGAAGGTATTAGAAATGTATTTAGCATAGCTTTACTACCAGCAGAACATATAATAGAAATAATATTACTGGTAATAACACCAGTATTAGTAGTAGAATTATTTAAACTACTAAAAATAAATGGAAAAGAATAAAAGTAAAGGGTTTACCAACATATTCTACTTGACTAAGCGTAAAAATTAATGTATATTATATAATGTATATTAAAGAAAGAAAAGGTGAAATATTATATATGTTATGTTCAGTATGCCATAAAAATATGGCAGTAATATTTACAAAAAAAATAGATGGTGAAAATAGTAAAATGGAGGGGTATTGTTATAGTTGTGCAAAAGAAAAAGGCATAAATCCATTAGAAGTATTAGTACAGCAAGCAGGTTTAACAGATGAACAACTAGACAATATGTCTAATCAGTTTGAATCAATGCTAAATGAAATATCAGAAGGAGTAGAACCAAATGATATAGATGGAACAGAAAATAATGAAAATACATTAGGAAGTATATTTTCAAATATGTTTTCTGGAGGAAACAAGCAAGAGCAAAATCAAGAACAGTCAAGTAATAAAAAAGTAAAAACAAAACAAAGAGAAAAGAAAAAAAGTTTTTTAGATGTATATGGTACAAATTTAACAGCCAAGGCAAGAAGAAACGAATTAGATATGGTTATAGGTAGAAACAATGAAATTGAAAGAGTAACACAAATTCTAAATAGACGTTTAAAAAATAATCCATGTTTAATAGGAGAACCGGGTGTTGGAAAAACAGCAATCGCAAATGGTTTAGCAATAAAGATTGCGAAACAAGAAGTCCCTGCAAAACTTTTAAATAAAGAGGTATATTTATTAGATATGACAGCAGTTATAGCAGGCACACAATTTAGAGGTCAATTTGAGGGAAGGATGAAAGCTCTAATAGATGAATGTAAAGAATCTGGCAATATAATTCTAGTAATAGATGAAATTCATAATATAATAGGTGCTGGAGATGCAGAACATTCAATGAATGCGGCAAATATTTTAAAACCTTCACTAGCAAATGGAGAAGTTCAATTAATAGGAACCACAACCTTAAAAGAATATAGAAAATATATAGAAAAAGATACTGCTTTAGAAAGAAGACTACAACCAGTTATTGTTGAAGAACCAACAGTCGAAGCAAGTATTGAGATTTTAAAAGAAATAAAAAAATATTATGAGGACTTTCATAAGGTAGCTATATCAAATGATGTTATAGAAAAAACTGTTAAAATGTCTGAAAAATATATACATGATAGATTTTTACCAGATAAAGCAATAGATATATTAGATGAAGCTTGTGCCAAAATAAATCTTAATAATAAAGAATTATATCAGTTAGAAATGCTAAAAAACAGATTAGCAAAAATAGAAGAAGAAAAAGAAGAAGCAGTACAATCAGATTCAATTGAGGAATATCAAAAAGCAGCAGATTTAAAAACAGAAGAATGTAATATAAGAGACCAAATTGAAGCACTAGATAAAAAATTAATAGTAAAAAATCTTACAGTTCAAGATGTTGCAGAAGTAATAGAAAGAACAACAAAAATACCTGTTAAAAAAATAACAGAAGCAGAGGTTCAAAAACTATTAAACCTAGAGCAAAACTTACATAATAGAATTATTGGTCAAGATGAAGCAGTAAAAGCAGTAGCAAAAGCAATCAGAAGAAATAGAGCAGGACTTCAAAGTTCAAAAAGACCACCATCATTTATATTTGTAGGTCCAACAGGTGTAGGTAAAACAGAATTAGCAAAGACATTGGCGTATGAGATGTTTGGTAGTGAAGATTCAATAATTAGAATAGATATGTCTGAATATATGGAAAGTCATTCAACTGCTAAATTAATAGGTTCACCTCCAGGATATGTAGGATATGATGATGCAGGTCAACTTACAGAAAAGGTAAAAAGAAAACCTTACTCTATAATATTGTTAGATGAAATAGAAAAAGCACATCAAGATGTATTTAACTTATTACTCCAAATATTAGATGATGGAAAACTTACAGATTCTCAAGGAAATACTGTAAACTTTGAAAATACAATTATAATAATGACATCAAATGCAGGATCTAACTTAAATAACAACTCCATAGGTTTTGGCAAAGAAACCGTTGATAAAAATAAAACTGAAAAAGCGCTAAGAGAAATATTTAGACCAGAGTTTTTAAATAGAGTAGATGAAATAATAGCTTTTGATAGTTTAACAAAAGAACAATTATTACAAATTGTAGATTTATTATTAAAACGTACACAAGATGTATTAGATAATAAAAATATTAAGTTACAAGTATCAGAAGAAGCAAAAAAATTTGTTTTAGATAAAGGAACAGATATAAAATATGGTGCAAGACCATTAAGAAGAGCCATTCAAAGATACATAGAAGATGAAATATCAGAAATGATATTAAAAGGAGAATTACAGCCATATCAAACAGTAGAAGTAACTTTAGAGAATGAAAGCCTAAAATTTATTTCAAAGTAAGGGGGAATTATGTTAAAACATATACC